>NC_004369.1:2202963-2517672 GCF_000011305.1 Corynebacterium efficiens YS-314
TCTCGTCCTTGAACCCGATGAACCACAGCTGGGTGGGGCCCGGAACACGGGTGATCAACACATCCTCCACCGCGGCGATACCCAGGGCGGCCACATACGCGGCCACGGCCAGCACCACGGCCTTGGGCCGGGTGGCCACCTCCGCGAAACGTGTGATCAGGGGCCGGAAATACACACCGATGAAGAACGCTGGCAGATAGATGATGGTCTTGCGCAGCAGCTCACTGTCACCGAACATGGGCATGAACAACCAGGGCACCACCGCGACCAGGGTGACAATCATCCACGCCGGCAGCTTCCGTGTGGCCCACAGGAGCAGATTGAACCACACCAGGAAGTAGAGGAACCAGTACATATTGGTGCTGTCGGCCACCTTGGCCACGTAGTAGAACCAGTCGGGCAGCTGATGACCGTGGAAGACCATCCCCTGGAGACGACTGGTGTACAACTCGATGGGGGTCCACACCAGGTAGGGCACCAGGAAGAACCACAGTCGGCGTTTGAACAGCTGCTCGAAGGTCATGGTCAGAACCTTCACGGAGAAGAACCCCGACACCAGGAAGAACAGGGGCATACGGAGGGGGTCGAGAATGTGGTTGAGCTCCGCCAGGAACGAGTCCTTCGCGCCGGGAACCGCCAGGGTGACATGCAGGAGGACCACACCGAGGATCGACAGCCCCTTGGCCACATCCGGCCAATCCATCCGTGTCCTACCGGTGGGTGCGGTGATCGCCGGGCGGGCGACGGTTCTTTGGTTGTTCCCTGAATTATTCAACTAAAGTGCGCTCCTCGGAGGCTCAACCCCACCGAGAATATTTATTGGAAAAACTCGACTGTGGTGCGGGCTGGGGCCACATCTCACGGGAATCATGCTTCTTCCACTGATTCCACAACGGTCTCAGAGTACCCCACCGTCCACGCGCATCAAAGAATAAGTCAGGAAAAACCCGGGCAGCAGCCAGGCCGGGTTCCACAGCCGGGTATCAGGGCTGGGCCCCCTCCGGGTACCCCTTGCCCGCGGCCAGTGATTTCTTGACGTCCTGGGCGTAAACATCGACATAGGGTTGCCCGGTCAGTTTCGACAGCACCTGCATGACGTGGTCGGTGAGCACCCGGGCGGCATCGCGGTCATCGGGGGCCAGTCCCTGCGCGGTGACGTAGGCGACCGGGTCAATGGGTTCCCCGACGCGCATGCGCACCTTCCGTGGGCGGGGGAAGACGGTTCCGATCGGGTTGGCATTGCGGCTGCCGATCATGGCAACCGGAATAATCTGGATACCGGTTTCCAGGGCGACAACGGCCATGCCGGCCTTGCCACGGTAGATCCGTCCATCGGGTGAGCGGGTGCCCTCCGGGTAGATGGCGAAGAGGTCCCCTGCATCGAGAACCTTCCTGGCGGTGGACCGGAGCGAATCCAGTGCATCCCCCGCGGTGCGGTCCAGGGGCACCTGCCCCACCGAGGTGACGAACCATTTCTGGATCCGACCCGACAGACCGGGGGTGGTGAAATACTCGGCCTTGGCGGGGAACACCATCTGACGTGGGCACATCAGGGGGAAGTAGAAGGAATCCATCACCGCCTGGTGATTGGACGCCAGGATGGCGGGACCCGAATCGGGGATGTGTTCCAGGCCCTCGATCTCGGGGCGGTTGTATACGCGGAGAAACGGGCCGACGAGGATGTTCTTGAAGATCCAGTACCATTTGTTCTTCACGGCGTATGACGTACCTTTCCGCAATTTTCCCGGGAGTCTGTGAACCTACACAGCGCACTCCCCTGCCAACGAGTTCTCAGACTACTGCACGGGGCGGTTTCTGCCGTGGATATGGTTCAGCGAGTCGTGGGCCAGCGGGGGTTGCGTCGACAAGCAGGCTTGTCAGGGTGCCGCGACCGCCTGGCGGGCGAGGTCTGCGACCCCGATCATCCCGGCATCCGCCCCCAGCTGGGCAGTGCCGACGCGCGCGAGGGGACGGTAACCGGCCCCGACGATGCGGCCGGCGAAATGTGCGACGGCGGTCTCGAGATAGATGTCGGTATCCCGGGACACACCACCCCCGATGACGATGAGTTCCGGATCCAGCACATCAGCCACCATGGACAGGCACTCCCCCAACCAGGTGCTGAACTCCTCCATCACGGCGATACCGAGCGGATCGCGCTCACGGGCCGCCCGGGTGATCATGTCACCCTTGAGCCCCGTCGGGTCACGGCGGATCACCTCCAACAGTGCGCTGTCACCGAACCCGCCGCGGGTGGACAACTCCAGGGCGGAATCCACCAGTGCAGTACCGGAACAGTAGCGTTCCAGACACCCGGACTTACCGCAGGGGCAGGGCCGCCCATCCGGTACAACGCGGAGATGACCGAACTCCGGTGCGGTGCCGTGGGCACCACGGTAGATCTCCCCGTCGGCGATCAGCGCCGCCCCGATCCCGGTGCCGATAGCGAGCAGCACCCAGTTGTCCACCCCCTGGGCACCACCGAAGCGGTATTCGCCCCACGCAGCGGAGTTGGCATCGTGCTCCAGGCGGACCGGCACACCCAGCAGCTCCTGCAGGTGGGCACGCACGGGCGCATCCCGCCACGGCAGGTGGGGGGCGAAGCGGACAGTCTCACAGGCCGGGTCGAGGAAACCCGCCACGGCCATACCGACCGCATCAATGGGATGGGTCTCCCCCAGGGCACGCACCAGCTCCACGATCCCGGAGTCCAGTTCCCCGGCGGTCGTGGGGGTGGGCGCGGACAACTGGCGGATGATCTCACCGGACGGGGAGATCAGACCAGCACGCATGTTGGTTCCGCCAATGTCGAAACCGACCGCGAAACGGTCAGGGTCTTGTGACATCTGCTCTACGCCTCACCATCTGGAAAACTGGAAATAACCCTCAAAGTATAGCCAGGGCCCCACATGGTCCCATCATTGTGCAGGCCTGACGGTTTCTCAGGAGAGTATTTCCCTCAGGCGCGCCCCCATGACATCCCAGGTCCAGGACTCCTCCACATGCCGGCGCCCGGCCTGCCCCATGTTCGCGCGTGCCTCGGCGTCCGACAGCAGCCCGGCCACCGCCGCAGCGAGCTTGTCGACGTCCCGGCCATCCACCACCAGCCCGGTTGCCGGCGTCACCGTCTCCGGTGCTCCACCGGACTGCCCGGCGATGACCGGCACGCCACAGGCCTGCGCCTCGAGGTAGACGATCCCGAGGCCCTCCACATCAAGGCCCCCACCGCGGGTCCGGGCCGGCATGGCGAAGATATCGGAGGCCGCCAGGACGGCTACCATCTCCGCGTGGTCCAGGCGCCCGGCGAAGCGGACGGCATCACCGAGGGGGTGTGCCATGGAGCGTAGCCGCTGTTCGATCCTGCCCGCACCGACGATGATCAAGACCGCATCCGGGTGTTCACCGAGCACCGTGGGCATGGCCTGGATGAGCTTATCCTGGCCCTTCCTGGGCACCAGGCGGGAGATGCACGTGATCACGGGGGTGTCCGGTGCGAGACCCCACCGGATTCTCGTAGTGACCCGGTCCTGCGCGGTGGCCGGGCGGTAGACGTCCGTGTCCACACCGGAGGGCAGGTGCACGAACTGCGGGTGGGAACCGAAGGCGGGGCGGAAGCGTCGCAACGTGTAATCGGAGATGTAGGTGAGCACGTCGGCCTGCTCCCCGATGCGGCGCAGCATCTGGCGGGCCCCCGGGGTCATCGACCACCCCACCTCATGACCGTGGGTGGAGGCGATGATTCTCGTCGCACCCGCCGCACGCGCCTGGGGTGCCATGAGCGCCAGGGGTGCTGCGGCACCGAACCAGACGTTGTCGATCCCCCGGGCACGGATGATCTCCCCCATGGCATACGCGGTGGTGGGTGTGGGCAGCATGACCGTGCGCGGCCAGCGGATCACCTCATAGGCCAGGGAGGCATCGAAGGCGGTGGCCGCCGGAGCATCCTGGGTGGAGGCGAACACGGTGATCAGATCCGGGTCCTGGGTGGCCAGGAAGTCCCGGACATAGGACTGGATGCCGCCGACCGTGGGAGGAAAGTCATTGGTGACAACAAGGGTTCTTCGTCTGCTGCCGGCATTCACGGCAGGCCTCCTGACCGGTGTCGGTTGTGGGTAGCTATTAGGAGCTGTTAATAACGTCGGGCTCCGTAAAACGGTGCCGAATCAACAGATACCACCTGAACCGGGATCCCGTAGTCCGAGGCATGCACAATCTTGCCATCACCGATATAGAGCCCGACGTGAGTCGCACCGGGATAGTAGCCGACGACATCCCCGGGCTGGAGCTCGTCGCGGGCAACCGGTGTGCCACCCTCCATCTGAGCCTGCGAGGTACGGGGCAGGGTTTTCCCCTGCTGCTGGAACGCCCAGTAGATCAACCCGGAGCAGTCGAACTGATCCGGACCGACGGCTCCCCACCCATAGGGCGCACCGAGTTTGGACAGGGCGGCCTGCACCGCACCACCGGAGCCCGCTGCGAAATCCGCCACATCAATGGCAACAGGATCGTTCTTCTCCACCCACTGCTGACGCAACTCCTCCGTAAGGTTGTCCACCCGCAGTTGGATCTCCTCTTTCTTCCGATCCAGTTCCTCCCGCTCCCGGAGCTGCTGCTCGAGTTGCATCCGCAGCTCCCCGAGCTGGAAATCCGCCTCGGCCTTCAGCCGGTTGACCTCACCGAGTTTCTCCGTGGCCTCGTCCGTGGCGGTGGTGAGATCATCGATGACATCTGCGGTACTGCGGGTCAGGGAGTTGAGATAGCTGACCCGGTCGATGGCGTGCTGCGGGTTCTCCCCGGAGATGGCCACGGTGAGCGGATCAATGACCGTTCTCCGGTACCTCGTCTGCGCAATGCGCTTGAGGTCCCCGCGGTGGGCCTCGGCGGTGGCGGTGGCCTCCTCAGCCTGACGACGATAAACCTCCTGCTGATCCCGCAGCTGGTTGATCGAGTCCTCACGCAGCTGGATGTCCAGCTCCGTGGCCTTGACCTCTTCATTACGGGCGGAGACCTCCTGGGAGACCTGCTCGATCTCCGCGATGAGATCATCCATCTCCTGCCCGTGGACGACACCGGGCGTGGTGAGGAGAGACGCGACAAACAACCCTGGCAGCAGCAACGTGACCCAGCGACGTCCAACCATGTCATGACCTCCTCATGATGCGATATCCCCCGCACCGGTAAAGCATTACGGATCTATAACTTTACTGCAATATGCTGGTGAATTGTTAATCGGACCGGTGACACTGCTGACATCCGCGACTGCGGGGGAAAGCAGAAAACCCGGTCGGAATCGACCGGGTTTTCTGTGGGTTTCCTGCGCGAGAAAGTTAGAAACGCACCGCGGAGTGGAACGGCATGTAGTCCAGGGAATGCTCGGACAGCGGGGTGGAGCTGTTCAGAGCATGGATCACGGTGCCGTGGCCGGAGTAGATACCCACGTGGGTGGCACCGGAGTAGAAAGCGACGATGTCACCGGCCTGCAGGTCGGAGTAGGCAACCGGGGTGCCCTGGGCAGCCTGTGCCTGTGAGGTGCGGGGGATGGACTTACCCACCTGGCTGTAGGCCCAGGAGGTCAGACCGGAGCAGTCGAAGGCGTTTGGACCGGTGGCACCCCAACCGTAGGGAGCACCGATCTTGGAGCGTGCAGCATCCACGATGGCCTGGCCGGTGCTCTGTGCAGGAGCAGCCTGCACGGCAGCGGGCGCCTCCACGACAGCAGCGTAGGCGGCGGGTGCAGCCTGGCTGGACAGGGAGGGGATCCACTGGTCGATACCGGGAACGTTGTTCAGACCCGGGGTGTTCTCGATGCCGGCGATCTCAACGGAGAAACCGGTGTTGGGAATGACAACCTCAGCAGCCTGAGCGGGGTTGGTGATAACGGCGGTGGTGCCAAGTGCGACTGCGGAAACTGCAGCGGCGTTACGGGTAACCCTCGGGTTGCTGCGACGGTGCTTGCCCATGTGATGAAACTCCAAATCTTCCTGTTGGTCTGCCGGGTTAGCTGTCGGATTCGGAGCGGAAGGCCCCTATCCCCATTCCATCCGGATCAGCGCGGTTGACTACTGATCGGACCCTCATGGAGAATTCACCCCAGGAACACTGTGGTTCCCCGGCTCGCATCGTGTTCTGCATCCGATCCCCGGGAGGGATCTTGTTCAGTTCACGGATTCGCGATTAGACATTTTCTATTGTTTCTTTTGCTCGGGATCGAGGCCGGATTTCAAGTTCCGTTCTCCTCAACCCCGCAAGGTCTCAATCAGGTTACGAAACCATATCGGGGAATGTCTAGCCGTAACCGTTGCGCCGACTTGTTATTGAACTGTTATTGAGGGGTATCAGTTCCGAAACCCGCAGACAGGCAAAACACAGGTAGGACTTTTCAGACCGGTTGGGCCATAGGCAAAAACCTCAGGCGACCACGGTTGTTAGGTTTCACCTAAATTCACCGATAAGCCGCTCCTGAATTGTCAGAATCCTCAACATGTTCCGAGCCAAAGAAGGCGATATGACCTTCGTCACAAGATGGCTGGAGAGAGGGATCGCTCCGAAAATGACACCGCTTCCAGACAGCTCCCCCACGCTAACCCTGGGTTCTTCCCACCTCACACGGACCAGCCACCCCGGGCGCCGGGATGGCTCAGAGAAGAGGCACATCCAGCACAGTGGCTGGGGCAGATACCTCGGGGCTGAGCCACAGCGACAGGGGGAGCCGGTGAGGGCACGCAGGGCCAATTTGCCGACGACAGTCGACCATGATGCCACAGCTGACAGGCGGATAGAGTGCTCAGCGCGTCCTACAGGGTCCACAACCATCCCACCGCGGTATCTAGTAACGCACGGTGTGGACCCGGCCAGATACTGCCTGTGTGGGGGGCGTCAGGCGTCGTCAGCTGCCCCACGGCACTGATCCCCCACCCCGCCCCCTACCCGGTCCCCGCTCACACCCCAGGCCCGTCCGCGCGAGGGGGATCTCACGGACGGCAGGTCCGTTCAACGCGACCGGGTGGCTGACCTATATATAAGGTGATGAACCGACTCTGGGGAACGCGTGCGGAACCGACTGCACCGGGACAGAGCATACAACCGGTTCCGAAGCACGATCCTGGCACCCCAGTGCGGTCTGGACGCTTCCGCACCCTGCTGCCGCATCCCCGCCGCACCCCGTCCCACCCCATCGTCGAACAGACCACCATAGATACAGCCCAGGACTAACAAGGGTGGTCTCATCAGACGATGACGCTGTGGCAGTCTTGGTCTCGACCTGAGGGCCTGGGAGTAGGTGTGTGGAGCGCTGCCCCACCGAATTGGTCACCCACACACTGTGGACCTGTCATTGCCCACAAACGCAAGAAGCCCCCGCTGTTGCGGGGGCTTCAACTACGAGGGGAAGGAATTAAATCCGTCCCTCCGCCTGGTCACGCTTACGATTCTCCTCCTGGATGGCAGCCAGGGTGGCTACCTCCTCCAGGTGATTGGCGTGAGCGATTTCGTTGGCCTTAGTGGCGACGGACTCCGGATCTGGTCCGAAGAATCCACCACGGGACTCAACTTCAGCGAACCCGAGCTCGTTGAGCTGCTTCGGCACCTTCGCACCACTGTATGGCAGTGGGATTGGGTGGCCGTGCTCGTCAACCGGGCCGAGTGGCTGGTGGACCTCAATGAACGCGCCGTTAGGCATCTGCTTGATCACACCGGTCTCAATGCCATGCTCCAGAACCTCACGGTCGGAGCGCTGCAGACCGATGCACAGACGGTAGGTGACAAAGTAACCGATGGCCGGGAAGACGATCAGACCGATACGGCCGATCCAGGTCATGGCATTCAGGGACACATCGAACTGGTATGCCCAGATATCGTTACCACCCGAGATGGTCAGGAGGATGTAGAAGATCAGTGCCATGACACCGAGGGAGGTGCGGACCGGCACATCGCGAGGACGCTGCAGCAGGTTGTGGTGCGCATCGTCACCGGTCAGCTTCTTCTCAATCCACGGGTAGGCGATGAGCAGGACCACGAGGATACCCAGCATGATCGCAACCCAGAAGACAGCGGGAACGGTGTAGTTACCGAAGTAGAGCTCCCATGCCGGCATGACACGGGCCGCACCATCTGTCCACAGCATGTAGATATCCGGCTGGGAACCAGCGGAGACCTGAGACGGGTTGTACGGGCCCAGGTTCCAGATCGCGTTGATGGTGGTGACACCAGCAAGCAGGGAGAGGAAGCCGAGGGTGATCGCTCCGAAGGCAACGGACTTGACCGCGAAGACCGGCATAATACGGATGCCGATCACGTTGTTCTCGGTGCGGCCAGCACCCGGGAACTGGGTGTGCTTCTGGTACCAGACCAGAGCTAGATGGGCGGCGATCAGGCCGAGGATGATGCCCGGGATGATCAGGACGTGCGCGATGTAGAAACGGTCGAGCATGATGTCCGACGGGAAGTCCCCACCGAAGATCATCCAGTGCATCCAGGTACCGATGATCGGCAGACCCACGATGATCGCGGACATGATTCGCAGACCGACACCGGAGAGCAGGTCATCAGGCAGGGAGTAACCCATGAAGCCTTCAGCGATGCCCAGGATCAGGAGGACGACACCAATGACCCAGTTGGCTTCACGCGGGCGACGGAACGCACCGGTGAAGAAGATGCGCATCATGTGGACCATCATGGAGACCACGAACATCAGCGCAGCCCAGTGGTGCATCTGACGTACGAACAGTCCACCACGGACCTCGAAGGAGATATCGAGAGCGGTCATGTAGGCACGGGACATCTCCACACCGTTGAGGGGGAGGTAGGCACCGTCGTAGATGACCTTGGTGATCGAAGGATCGAAGAACAGCGTCAGGTAGACACCGGTCAGGATCAGGATGATGAAGCTGTAGAGAGCGATCTCACCCAGGAGGAAGGACCAGTGGGTCGGGAAGACCTTATTAATCTGGCGGCGGATACCACCGGCCATGGTGTAGCGAGAATCAAGATTGTTTCCCACTGTAGCTAGTTTGTTACTCATGACTTACGCTCCCAGAATGCCGGGCCGAGTGGCTCGATGAAGTTGCCGTCGGCGATGAGATAGCCCTCTTCGTCAACAGTGATCGGCAGCTGTGGCAGCGCACGTGCAGCAGGTCCGAAAACCGGCTTGCCGTAGTGCAGTGCGTCGAACTGCGACTGGTGGCACGGGCACAGAATGCGGTTGGTCTGGGCCTCATACAGTGAGGTCGGGCAACCGATGTGCGTGCAGATCTTGGAGTAAGCGTAGTAATCGCCGTAGTGGAAGGACTCCTGGCCTTCGCGCTCGATAACCCTCTCCGCGTCAGCGGTGCGCAGACGGATCAGCATGACTGCGTTACGTGGGCCGTGGATCGAGTGCATGTGGTTGGTGTAGACGTCGCGCTGGGGATCGTAGAGATCGCCATCGTTGACATCTTCCGCAGGCAGTGGGAAGACGGTCTCCATGGACGCAGCGGCCAGATCCTCCGGACGCATACGAACCAGACGGGACACACCGGTGGTGATCCAGTGCTGACCGGACTCGCCGGTGTGGGACTCGGCGATGGCTCCGGTGTCACGACCGAGGTAGAGCTTGACGCCCTGCTCCTGGAGGGTCCAACCGGAGGTCCAGAGGGTGCCGTCACCCATGACATCCATCGGGCCATCCTGTGGACGCCACGGGTTCTTGATCATGCCACCGAGCGGGGCCACGATGGTCAGACCTGCCATCACTGCACCGCCGGCGAGCAGGCCCTGGAGGACCTTACGACGACCGAGGGTGGAGGTCTGCCAGGAATCATTGAGCAGAGCGACGAGGGTGCGACGGTCGACTTCCTCGGAAGGACCATCGTGACGACGCTGAACCGCGATCTCCTCGGGGATGAACTTCTTGACGTAGAGAACGCCGGCAATACCCAGGGAGATGATGCACAGACCGGAGGTGATACCCAGCATCGGGGTGTACAGGGTGTACCACATCAGGCCATCATCGCCGTGGCCCTGGTACTCCCATGGCCAGAAGATGTAGGTGATCAGGAAGCCGATGCCACCGAGGATACCCAGAGCTGCCCAGATACCCACGGAACGTGCAGCGCGCTTCTCCGCCGGATCATTGGCTACCGGGAAACGCTCCTTGCGGTAGGCAATGGTGACGTCATCCAATTCAGTGCCCAGGCGAGCAAGATCATCATTGCTCATGGAGTTCAGTTCCTGGGTGGTGTACTGCTTATTCGTGTTATTACTCATGAACGGGATCCAATCCACATAGCGGCAGCGATAAGAACCATGATGCCGATGCCCCACATGAACAGACCTTCAGAAACCGGGCCGAGGCCGCCGAGCGAGTAACCACCCGGGCTTGGGGTTTCCTTGGTCGACTTGATGAAGGCGATGATGTCCTTCTTCTCATCCGCAGAGAGCTGACGATCAGAGAACTTAGGCATGTTCTGCGGACCGGTCAGCATGGCCTGGTAGATCTCCTGCTCGTTGGCAGGGTCCAGAACCGGAGCGTACTTACCGGAAGACAGTGCGCCACCACGGCCGGTGAAGTTATGGCAGGAAGCGCAGTTGAGGCGGAAGAGGTCGCCACCGCGGGAAACGTCGAGTGGGTCGATCTGACCGTCGAAGTTGGATCCACGCAGTTCCTCCATGGCGAGGGTGCCGTCCTCGTTGTAGACGAGGCCGGGACCGCCACCATTGGCAGCGACGTATGCGGCGATGGCGAGGGTCTGAGCCTCCGTGTAACGAGGGGTCTTACGGGATGCCTGCGCTTCGTTGCGCTGCATCGGCATGCGGCCGGAGTGAACCTGGAAGTACACTGCGCCCTCGCCGACACCGATGAGTGAAGGACCGCGGTCCTGAACACCCTGCAGGTTCATGCCGTGGCAGGTGATGCAGGCGACATCGTAGAGGTCTTTACCCTCTGCGATCAGTGCCTGATCATCTCGCTGGGCAGTCGCGATCTGCGCATCTGGAGTGATCGCTGTCGCGAGGATTCCAGCACCGCTCAGGCCGATGGTCAGAGCCATCGCACCAGCGACTGTGCGCCGTAGTTTACGGCGATTCTTGACCTTCTTGGCCGAGGACTGAGCCTTGCCGGCTCCCTCGGAGGTCTGCGGATTGGTTTCCATCATTTCCCTTTGAATCTCGACTGTGGAAGTGAAGGGCTTCGGGTCATCAGGCTTCAGAGAATCCTTCTAACCTGGGACCCTGGGGCCTACTGAATGAAATAGATCGTGATGAAGAGGCCGATCCAGACCACGTCAACGAAGTGCCAGTAGTAGGACACCACCATTGCCGCGGTTGCCTGAGCCGGCGTGAACTTCGCTTTCTGGATCCTCATCAGAACAACCACGAATGCGATGACACCCGCGATCACGTGAGCGGCGTGGAAGCCGGTCGTGATGTAGAACGCGGATCCATAGACGCTGCTCTGGATGGAGAGACCATGACCAACCAGAGTGAAATACTCGTAAGCCTGACCAATCACGAAGATTGAGCCGAGGATGATCGTGATCAAGAACCACTTGCGGAGACCGTAAACGTCACCCCTTTCAGCCGCAAAGACTCCGAACTGGCAAGTAACGGAGGATGAGACCAGGATTACCGTAATTGCGAGTGCGTAAGGCACATTGAGGTAATCCGTCTGCTCAGCCCATGAGCCGTTTGCCAATCCGTTCGCCCGGGACACGAAGTACATCGCGAAAAGCCCGGCGAAGAACATTAATTCCTGAGACAGGAACACAATGGTGCCGACACTGACCATATTCGGACGGTTCAGTGCCGCAACACGTTGTGGTGCTGCCATACCTGTATTTCCAACTGCGCTCGTCACGCCTTCTAGTATGGCCGGTCGAAAAGGCAAAGTCACTTCATGCCCCCCGTTTCAATTGAAAGTTTGAACCCCGTTTTTCTGGCCTTTTCAGCACGGTTGTTCCCGAAAATTTTCACCTCCCCCGGGAACTAAACGGCCCCCGGATACGACTAATACATAATTGCAGGTCATTTGGTTCGCAATGCGCCCCGAAACGTGACGGGAGGGCCACTTTTGGCTCCGCTACGTGACATGAGACGACCCATCCCCCGTTTCGCAGGAAAATGCGTGAGAGACAAGTCACAGCCGAAAAAGCGCTTTATCCGGGCCGGTTGCAACTTTCGGTTGACCCCCGTTTATGGGCGTTTCAGCAGCTTATCGCCAGTGAACGCCTGAGACACCCAGGTCCACTCCCCCACCCTCACCCTGCATGCCCGACGTCTTCGCCTGCCGGATGCCGATCACCGGGCCACGGTACCCAACTACGGAAATACTCCGCAGCCGCCCGCCACTCCATTGATTCCCCGGGAATCATCGACCCGAATCTCGCCAACCCCAGAGCGGACCGGATCTGCACCCCATCCACGACTGATGACCGCACCATCCCATTTACGTCAGCGTGATCAAACGTAGGCTCAGCTGGTTCATCCCCTTGTGAGCTTTCATGGGGAACCCCGACTTAAAAATGAAACAGCTGTGGGCCCGGAATGAATAACTCATTCCGGGCCCATAGCTGTTGGACATAAGCCAGAGTGGCGAGGCCTCGCTCAGGCGGCTGGTGCTAGTGCTTCTCCCTCGGCACACCGTACTGGAAGTTGAGCTTCGCAATGGTGTAAGTGAGTGCGAGAGCACCGACCAGGATCAGCCAGTAGTGCATGAAGATGATACCGAATCCGAGCAGACCCACAGCACCGGACATGGCGGCTGGCCAGATGGAACCCGGGGAGAAGAATCCGAGGGTGCCGGCCTTGTCGGCAACCTCCGCCTCTTCCCAGTCCTCGGGAAGAACATCGGTGCGACGCTCAGTGATGTGGATGTAGACACCGAGCATCAGGGTGAGGGCAGTGGAGAGAACCAGTGCGGTGGCGCCAACCCATTCGAGACCCATGACCGATCCCCGGTCATCGACATACATAGTTCCGAAGATGTAGATCACAGCCATGGCCGCCAGGAAGACGGTCAGGCCATACATGATCTTGGATGATGACTTCATTTTTCGCTCTTCCTATCTTATGCGGGAGTCTGGAAGTTCTCGCCGTCGCGGGTTCCGGTGCGATCGGAGACGAATGGTGCAGTGGAGGTGGCGTACGGTGCTTCGCCGATGTGCTCGAGAGCCTGTGCGTTGGTTGCATCAGGGTTGGCATCGCGGAAGGCGATGTACTCTGCGAAGGTCTCACGATCAACGGTGCGGAGTTCGAAGTTCATCATCGCGTGGTAGGTACCGCACATCTCAGCACAGCGGCCGACGAATGCACCCTCTTCGAAAATCTCATCGATCTGGAAGACGCGCTGGGACTTGTTGGCCTCAGGGTGGGCGTAGAGGTCACGCTTGAAGAGGAATTCCGGGACCCAGAAGGAGTGCGCAACGTCAGCGGATGCCAGGTTGAATTCGATCGGGGTGTTGGTGGGGAGCACCAGGACCGGAACCTCATCGGTGGTGCCGAGGGTCTCGATCTGGTTGAAGTGAAGGTAGGACATATCCTTCTTGGAGTTACCGTGGATCGGGTTGTTGCCGGAGGGGTCGATCTTGGATGCCTCGGCGCTCGCCTGACGTGCCTCATCAACACCGTCGTAGTCGCCGCCCGCCGGAGCGAACTCAGGTGCGAGCTCGCCATAACCGAACTTCCAGTTCCACTGGTAGGCGGTCACGTTGACGGTGACCTCGGGGTTCTTGTCCAGTGCGGTGACCCTGTCCTGGGTCTGAACAGTGAAGAAGAACAGCACCATGACGATGATGATCGGAACAATGGTCAGCACAAGCTCAAGTGGGACGTTGTACTGCAGCTGCTTCGGGAATTCACCCTCACCGCGCTTCTCGGCCTTCTTGGCGTTCCAGGAGAAGATTGCGGTGAGCATGAGCCCCCACATGATGATGCCGATGATCCAGGCAGCAACCCAGACCCATGACCAGAAGTTGCCCATGGACACTGCCTCAGGGGTGATACCTGATGGCCAACCCATACGAAGAAAATCGCCGATCATGCCACCGGGTGGGGAAACCTCACACCCTGCCATGGCGAGGCCACCTGAGCCCAAGACACCGCCGAGCAGAGCCTTGCGCTTCAAACCACGCTTGTTTTGCTGTTCCACGTGTGTTCTGCCTTCCTGTCCACACAAAAACCAGAGACCTTACGGTCATTTCTATCTACGCAGAATAGCCTATTTGCCAGCCGTTTCCATATCTTCAGTTTCCCGCGTGCGATTCGCGGAAACGCTGGCCTATCAGGCCCCAAATGACGTTCAACTGCAGGGACACCATGGTTTTTACGTGTTGGTCACACAAACAACCTTCACACCTTGTAGCCTACGTCACATACCATCAATCTTTCGGTTGCCCTTGAAATCCGCCTGTCGTTACCCCCACCTCCTTCGCGGGTGCCCCTCCCGTACTGCATCTTTGGTGCGGTTTCTCCCCGAGGCTCAAGCCTGAACCCCCTCATCCGGCTGGGCCTTCCCCGGGTGGGCTTCAGCATGGAACCTGCTGCCCGGGTTGCCATTCAATTCACAGGCTTTTTCGGTGAGCCAGTTTCACACCCTTGTCGACTCCCCCGTATCGTTGGGTGGGTTGATCACCATGCACCGGTCCGGATCGTCACGCCGAGACGGGCCCTATTAATAAGGTGCAAACTCTTCTTCAGGAGGACAATTACCCATGTGCGGCCTTCTAGGCATCTTGTCAGCCAACGGGAATGCAGCTGACTACGTCCCTGCCTTACAACGGGCTCTGCCCTGTCTGCATCACCGCGGTCCCGATGAAGCCGGCACCTGGCAGGACGGGGATCTGGCGTTCGGTTTCAACCGCCTGGCCATCATCGACATCGCCCATTCCCACCAGCCATTGCGCTGGGGACCCGAGGGCGAACCGGAACGTTATGCCATGACATTCAATGGCGAGATCTACAACTACATCGAGCTGCGGGAGGAGCTCACCGCCCTCGGTTACGCATTCGAGACAGAAGGCGACGGCGAGCCGATCATGGTCGGTTTCCACCACTGGGGTGCCGATGTGGTCAATCACCTCCGGGGTATGTTCGCGATCGCCATCTGGGATACGGTGGACCGTTCGCTGTTCCTGGCGCGTGATCAGTTCGGCATCAAGCCGTTGTTCTACGCCACCACCGGGGTGGGCACCGTGTTCTCCTCCGAGAAGAAAGCCATCCTGGAGATGGCGGAGGAGCTGAATCTAGACCTCAGCCTTGATCGTCGCGCCATTGAGCACTATGTGGACCTGCAGTATGTCCCGGAGCCGGAGACACTCCACACGGGGATCCGCAGGCTGGAGTCCGGGTGCACCGCCACCATCATTCCGGGTGGGGAGCTCGTCGAGAAGCGTTATTTCACCCCGCGCTTCCCGGTGAAGTCCGTCCCCAAGGGCAGGGAGCAGGATCTCTTTGATCGGATCGCCCGTGTGCTGGAGGATTCCGTCGAAAAGCACATGCGCGCTGACGTCACCGTCGGTTCCTTCCTCTCTGGAGGCATCGACTCCACCGCCATCGCCACGCTGGCCAAGCGCCACAACCCGAACCTGCTGACCTTCACCACCGGATTCGAACGCGAAGGGTACTCCGAGGTGGATGTTGCCGCGGAATCCGCCGCAGCGATCGGTGTGGAGCACATCGTCAAGATCGTCTCCCCCGAGGAATACGCCAACGCCATCCCGAAGATCATGTGGTACCTGGACGACCCGGTCGCCGATCCGTCCCTGGTGCCCCTCTACTTCGTCGCCGCGGAGGCACGTAAACACGTCAAGGTGGTGCTGTCAGGTGAGGGTGCGGACGAGCTGTTCGGCGGTTACACCATCTACAGGGAACCGCTCTCCCTCGCCCCGTTCGAGAAGATCCCGACTCCGCTGCGCCGGGGTCTGGGCAGGCTCAGCCGTGTTCTCCCCGAGGGCATGAAGGGCAAATCCCTGCTCGAGCGTGGATCCATGACCATGGAGGAGCGCTATTACGGCAATGCCCGTTCCTTCAACTTCGAGCAGATGCAGCGCGTCATCCCCTGGGCCCGCCGCGAATGGGATCACCGGGAGGTCACCGCCCCCATCTACGCCCAGTCCCGTGATATGGATCCGGTCGCCCGGATGCAGCACCTGGACCTGTTCACCTGGATGCGTGGTGACATCCTGGTCAAGGCGGACAAGATCAACATGGCCAACTCACTCGAACTGCGTGTGCCCTTCCTGGACAAGGAGGTGTTCAAAGTCGCTGAGACCATCCCCTATGACCTCAAGATCGCCAATGGCACCACCAAGTACGCCCTGCGCAAGGCCATGGAACAGATCGTCCCGCCCCATGTGCTGCACCGCAAGAAGCTCGGCTTCCCGGTGCCCATGCGCCACTGGCTCGCCGGCGATGAGCTCTTCGGATGGGCACAGGACACCATCAATGAATCCCAGACGGATGAGATCTTCAACAAGAAGGCTGTTCTGGAGATGCTGAATGAGCACCGCGCCGGTGTCTCGGATCATTCTCGTCGCCTGTGGACCGTCCTGGCGTTCATGGTCTGGCACGGCATCTTCGTGGAAAACCGCATCGATCCGCAGATCGAGCAGCGCGACTACCCCGTCGAGCTCTAATCCCGGACGCTGCAGAACAGCCCCCGTATCCCACCAGGTGGGGTCAGAAAAACACCGCCTCCCCACCCGGGCTCGACGCCGGGATGTGGAGGCGGTGTTTTGGCGTACCCACTCCCTCAGGCAACCGACAGATGCCGGTGGCCGGAGGGCATCAATGCCCTAGTTGAAAGAGTCACCGCAGGCACAGGAGGAGCCGGCATTCGGGTTGTCGATGGTGAAACCCTGGGCCTCGATGGTGTCCGAGAAGTCGATCTGGGCGCCGAGCAGGTACGGGGTGCTCATCTTGTCCACGACGAGACGGACACCTCCGACAACATCCTCTTTATCACCGTCCAGGGTGCGGTCATCGAAGTAGAGCTGGTAACGCAGACCGGAACAGCCGCCTGGCTGAACTGCGATGCGCAGGGCAAGGTCATCTCGACCCTCCTGGTCAATGAGCGCCTTGGCCTTGGCGGCGGCCGCGTCGGTCAGGATTACGCCGGTGTTGGTGGATGGAGCGGTCATCGCTGTAGTCTCCTTAAACTCTTCGACCCCTCGGGTGGGTCGGAACATCTTCGTTGGCATGCAGTCTACTCCCCTGGCCTGGGACACTGCCGTACATCGCATTCGATATATGCAGCCCACCCCAGGGAAGCTGGAATGCTCCCAGGATACCCACCATACGGGGAGGAGTAAATGAGAACATTTCCGTATTAAATTATTGCTGCGATAGTGACAGGGCCATCAACAACGGTCCTTGCCATGGTTCAACAGCACCCGGGACACCCCTATTCCCGGATTCACCACATTTCCTTGTAGCCTATGGTGTGTGAAACTTCCGTGGGATAAAAACAAGCAGTCATCCGGGGCAGGGGACGCAGGGGATGCAGGGGATGCAGGGAACACTGCCTCCCCCGCACCGGCCGACCGAGGCGAGTCCGCCCCCGCCGAGGCCGTGGAGCAGAAGCTCCCCAAGGGTTACACCCCACCCAAGGGACGCCCCACGCCGAAGCGCCGGGACGTCGAGTTGGAGCGTGGCATCATCGGGGGCCAATCGCTGGCACCGTCGGATACCTACAGCCAGGCCCGGCAGAAGCGCAAGGAAATGAAGGCCTCCATGTCCAAGGAGGAGTACAAGGCCTACAAGCAGCGCGAACGCGAGGAACGCCTGAAGCGTCAGCGCGAACAGCAGGCCGCCATGGACCGCGGTGAGGAGGCCTTCCTCATGGACCGCGACAAGGGTGAGGTCCGTCGTTACGCCCGTGACTGGGTGGATGCGCGCCGCTTCGTCTCCAACTTCGTGATGCCGGTGGCTATCGCACTGCTGGTGATCATGCTGGTGGGTAATTTCTTCCCGGAGTTCGCCGCCACCGCCTCCACGTTTGCGATGCTGCTGATGTTGGTCTTCCTGGTGGAGGGCATCAGCATCGGCCGTCGTGTCAACAAGGCGGTCCGCGCCCGCTTCCCAGAGACCACCGAAACCGGTTTCGGCCTGGGTTACTACTCCTATTCCCGTGCGGTGCAGCCGCGCAAGTGGCGCACCCCACGCCCGCGCGTCGAACTCGGCGCCGACGTCTAGCACCGTGCGCACACTGGTGCTCGGTGGGGCCAGGTCCGGCAAATCCGTCTTCGCGGAGGAGATCGCCGGACCTGGCCCCGTTGTGTATGTCGCCACCGCACGTCCGTGGCCCGGGGATGAGGATTTCGCGGCACGGATCGCCGCGCACGTCGCACGCCGCCCGGCGGGCTGGACCACTGAGGACAGGCGCGACGTCGTCACGCTTCTGCGGGAACCCACGTCCGCAACGATGCTTGTCGACGACCTCGGCACCTGGCTCACCCACGTCACCGACACCTGCGGGACACCCGCGTGGGAGCACGACCACCCCGGTCTCACCGCGGAGATGGACGCGCTTGTCGACGCGGTGGCAACCTACAGCGGCGGAAACCTCGTGATCGTCACACCTGAGGTGGGTATGGCGGTGATCCCCGAGCACCGTTCCGGACGGTTGTTCCGCGATCGGATCGGCACCCTCAATCAGCGGCTGGCCACGGTTTGCGAGAGGGTGGTGCTCGTGGTCGCCGGGCTGCCACTAGAGTTGAAACCGTTGTGATCGGCTGTGGGCAATAATTTTTGAGGATGGTGTGATGGTTCCGGCAGAACTGTTTGCGCGTGTGGAGTTTCCCGACCAGCAGGTGCTGGCGGATGCCCGGGAGTATCAGAACACCCTGGTCAAACCAGCTGGCTCCCTGTCGCGACTGGAGGACGTCGGTTGTTTCATCGCCGCCTGTCAGGGCCAGGTTCCCCCGAGGCGCCTGGATCGTCCGCGCATCGTTGTCTTCGCCGGTGACCACGGAGTGGCAGCCCGGGGGGTGTCCGCCTATCCGGCGTCGGTGAGCCTGCAGATGGCGCAGAGCATGCTCGACGGTGGCGCCGCAATCAACGTGCTCGCCCGGGCGGCGGGAGCATCGGTCCGTGTTGCTGACATCTCCCTCGACCACGAGGCGACAGGCCCGGAACGGGTGCGCCGTTCCTGCGGGTCCATTGACATCGAGGACGCCATGACCGGGGAGGAGGTGCTGCAGGCACTACAGATCGGCATCCGGATCGCGGACCAGGAGATCGACTCCGGCGCCGACATCCTCATCCCGGGAGACCTCGGCATCGGCAACACCACCCCGGCGGCGGCACTGATCGGCACCTTCACCCTCGCCGAACCGGTCGTGGTGGTCGGACGCGGCACCGGCATTGACGATGAGGGCTGGAAACGCAAGGTCACAGCCGTCCGGGATGCCATGTTCCGCGTCCGCACGCTGCGCCAGGACCCCATCACCGTCGCCCGGATGATCTCCTCCCCCGACCTGACCGCCATGGCAGCCTTCATCGCGCAGGCCGCGGTGAGACGCACACCGGTCATCCTCGACGGCGCCGTGGTCACCGCCGCAGCCCTGCTGGCCAACAAACTGGCCCCCGGTGCCCGCCGGTGGTTCATCGCCGGCCACCGCTCCCCCGAACCGGCCCACCCCATCGCACTGGATGCCCTCGGTCTGACCCCCCTGGTGGACCTGGGCATGCGCCTGGGTGAGGGCAGCGGTGCCGCCGCAGCCCTGCCCCTGGTGAAAACAGCCGTGGATCTGATGATTGACATGAGCACCATGAATGATGCCGGTGTTGACAGGGCGGACGGTGCGGATAACAGTGCTGATAGCGGGGCGTCGGCGGGCACCGTCGCGTCCGACCCGACCGTCTAGATGTCCGGCAAGGCCCACGTCACCGACGGTGACCACGGCCCCGCACTCACCGAGGGGGTCACCACCGCCCTGAACTGGCTCAGCGTGCTCCCCATCCGCGGTGCGACCACCTTCGACCGGATCACCGGTGCACGGGTGATGGCATCACTGCCGGTGGTGGGTGTGGTGTTCGGGGTCTTGACAGCAGTTCTCCTGGGACTGCTCGGCGTTCTCGGAGTGACGCCCCTGTTGACCGCGGTGCTGGTGGTGATCATGTGGGAACTGCTCAACCGCATGATGCATCTGGACGGGCTGGCGGATGTCGCCGACGCCCTCGGTTCCTACGCGGCCCCGGAACGCGCACGGGAGATCCTGGCAGACCCCCACACCGGACTCATGGGTTTCAGCGCTGTGCTGTTCTCCCTGTTGGTGCAGGTCACGGCGGTGGCAGCACTGGTCGAGGGGAAGGCTGGATGGCTGGTCTGTTTCATTCCCGCGCTCAGTCGACTGGGTGGGCAGATCATGGCCCGGGTCGGTCGCACACCACTGTCCCCCACCGGGTTCGGGGCGATGGTGGTGGGCACGGTGAGGCTGTGGTGGGTGGCGGCATGGCTGGTGGCGCTCGGTGTGACGGCAGGCGGGGTGGCCGTGTGGGCAGCCGGTCCAGCAGTGGTGTGGATCGTTCCGGCGGCGGGAATCATTGCCTGCGTGGTGTCTGAAAGCGCCGGACGACATGTCTCGCGGCGTTTCGGTGGAGTCAACGGCGACTGCATCGGAGCGGGCATCCACCTCAGCGCGGCAGTGGTTGCGGTGTTCTGCGCGGTTGCTGTGGCGGGGATGACCGGCTGAACAGGTCTCAGGCCAGGGCAGATTCCCATGCCTTTGCCAGGCTCATGATGGGCGAATACGGTGGGTCCTGCCGGTAGTTCGATTATTCACCCACAACCGAGGCGCCTGCCGGGGGGCTGAGGGCGGATAGTCACATCCAGCGGGTACCCAAACGTGAATATCCGCCCACATCGCCCACCGTTGTACGGTGCTGTGGTGGAATAGTCGCACGGCACGACATTCGGGGAGAACACCTCAGCGCAACCTGAGGAAATCAATCGCCCCAGTTTGGCATCTGCGCCCCTGAAACGCACTTCCCCACAGACCAGACCATCCGGGCGTGTTCAACCGTTTGAAACGCGACTGCGGCCATGCAGTTAAACCTGATCGCGCGGGGTGACCCTCATGGTGTCGATATTGACGTGGCTCGGCAGGCTCGCCACCCACCGGACGGCCTCGGCGATATCCCCCGCCGAGAGGTTGAGCACATCCTCATAGACCGCCCGTGCGCGTTCCGCATCACCCTTGAAACGGACCAGTGAGAATTCCTCGGTATCCACACGACCCGGATCGATCTCGGTGACACGCAGCGGCTGCTGATGGGTTTCCAGGCGCAGCACCCGGCTCATGGCGGCGACACCATGCTTGGCCGCGTTGTATCCCGCACCACCGGCATAGGGGATGTGCCCGGCGACGGAACCGATGTTGATGATCAGGCCGTCACGCTCAGACAGGAAATCCATGAAGGCGCGGGTAACCCGGAGGGTGCCCAGCACGTTGGTGTCATACATCCACTGCCAGTCCTCCAGCTTCGCATCCCGGATGCTGTCCAGTCCCTTCGCCCCGCCGGCATTGTTGACCAGGAGATCGATCGGACCCACCGCCTCCGCGAGCGCCGCCACGGAGTCATCGGAGGTGACATCCAGATGGTGCGCCACTCCCCCGATCTCCTCGGCGAGTTTCTCCAGACGCTCAACGCGGCGGGCGGCCACGTTGACCTTCCAGCCGTCGGCGGCCAGGGCGCGGGCGGAGGCCTCCCCGATTCCACTGGAGGCTCCGGTGACAAGTGCGATTTTCTGTGTGGTGTCAGTCATGTTCACAAGGATGCCATGCACAGGGCACCCGAGATGCTCAAACGCCCCGTCATCCCACTTCACAGAATGAAAGAAACCCCGTGCGGATCCGGTCCAGCGACCAGTTCCGTGCGGGGTGTAGCAGCTGAAACGAGCCTATTTCACCAGCGTGTACAACCAGTCGTGGGTGTCGTCGACCTTGCCCTGCTGGATGCCGGTGAGGGTTTCACGCAGTTTCATGGTGATCTCGCCGGCCTCGTTGTTGTTGACCACGAATTCGCCGTGGTTGGACTTGACGGTGCCCACCGGGGTGATCACGGCTGCGGTGCCGCAGGCGAATGCCTCGGCCATGGCACCGGAGGTGGCGTCCTCCTCCCATTCGGTGGTGCTGATGCGTCGTTCCTCAACCTCATAACCGAGATCGCGGGCGACCTGCAGGAGTGAATCACGGGTGATGCCCGGCAGCAGCGATCCGGACAGTTCCGGGGTCACCAACTTCACGTTGTCACCGTTGCGGTAGATGAAACCGAGGTTCATGCCGCCCATCTCCTCGATGTAGCGGTGTTCGATCGCATCGAGCCAGACCACCTGGTCGCACCCCTTCTCCTGGGCCTGGGCCTGGGCGAGGAGGGAGGCGGCGTAGTTGCCGGCGAATTTCGCGGCTCCGGTGCCACCGGGGGCGGCGCGGACATAATCCTCGCTGAGCCAGACCGACACCGGCTTGATGCCACCGGAGAAGTACGCGGCCACCGGGGAGGCGATGACGATGAACTTGTAGGCGTTCGCGGGGCTGACACCCAGGGACACCTCGGTGGAGATCATGAAGGGACGCAGATAGAGGGATGCTTCCCCACCGGCGGCCGGGACCCAGTCCTGGTCGATGTCGACGAGCAGTTCAAGGGATTTGATGAACGTCTCGACGGGGAGTTCCGGCATGGCCATGCGAGCGGCGGAACGCTGCATACGCAGGGCGTTCTCCTCCGGGCGGAAGGTTTTGATGGTGCCGTCTGCGTGGCGGTAGGCCTTGATGCCCTCGAAGATGGCCTGTCCGTAGTGGAATACCGTGGTTGCGGGATCCATCGGGATGGGGGCGTAGGGAACTACCTGGGCGTTGTGCCAGCCGCCGTCCTCAGTCCAGTCGATGGTCACCATGTGGTCGGTGAAGAACTTACCGAATTTCGGGGCGGTAAGAATTTCCTTCAGGCGATCGGGTGACGTCGGGTTTTCGGTACGGGTCACAGTGAACTCAATAGACGTCATGCTGTTTAAGTTACACCGGCTGCCGACTAGCTTCAGCAGATGGTCTCTCAATGCAGGCGGGTTCACAGGCGGTGTCGTCTCAGGTAACGGGATTATGGCTAGGCTGGGAGCATAGAAATCCGGGGGCGCCACCCATGTGTCCCCTCCCGCTCCCCATGAGAGGAATTGTTACGTTTATGGCCAAGAACGCCGTCAGCACCGCAGCGCCAACCAAGGTGTCCAGGGATGCCACCCTGCCGGTCCGTGGTCGGGTCGCTGAGCTCAAGCTGGACAAGAAACTCCCCAAGAACATCGATGCGGTGGTCGTGGCACTGTTCACCGGCGAGGGGGATTCCCCGCAGCTCGCCGGCGGCAACCAGCTCAATGCCATCTTCACCAATAAGCAGCAGTCGGCCATCCTCAGGCAGCTTGAGGCTGTCGGTGCGAAGGGTAAGGCCAATGAGATCACCCGCGTGCCGGGCGTCGAGGATGTCGCGCCGGTCGTCGCCGTGGGTCTCGGCTCGGCCGAGGAGCTTGACGACGAAAAACTCCGCCGCGCCACCGGCACCGTCGCCAGGTCACTGTCCGGCTTCGAGAATGTCGCGACCACCATCGGCGAACTCGGACTGTCGGCGGCTGTGACCGGTTTCGGCCTGGGTTCCTACTCCTTCAAGGGACTGCGCAGGGCGGGGGATGATGCTGCGGAGGAGGGCGTCGACAAGCCCCTGACCGTCCACTTCATCGGTGGTGACAAGGATGAGTTCGTCGCGGCCCAGATCACCGTTGATGCCGTGGTTCTGGCCCGTGATCTGGTCAACACCCCGTCCTCGCACCTCTACCCCGAGTCCTATGCGGTCATCGCCGCCAACGAGGCCTCCCGGTACGGGCTCAAGACGGAGATCCTCGATGAGAATCAGCTGGCCACCGACGGGTTCGGCGGCATCCTGGCCGTGGGCAACGGTTCATCCCGCAAACCGCGCCTGCTGCGTCTGACCTGGAAGCACCGCAAGGCCTCGAAGCATGTCGCGCTGGTGGGCAAGGGTGTCACCTTCGACACCGGTGGTATCTCCCTCAAGCCCGGTGCGAACATGGACAACATGATCTCCGACATGGGTGGTTCCGCCGCCATGATCGCCACGATCATCGCCGCGGCCCGTCTCAACCTGAAGGTCAATATCACCGCCACCATCCCGATGGCGGAGAACATGCCCTCCGGGGATGCGTTCCGCCCGGGTGATGTGATCACCCATTACGGTGGCCTGACCTCGGAGATCCTCAACACCGATGCCGAGGGTCGTCTGATCCTGGCGGACGCCATGGCACTGGCCTCGAAGGATAACCCCGATTACCTCATCGACGCCGCCACCCTCACCGGAGCGCAGCTGGTCTCCCTGGGGCTGCGCACCTCCGGTGTGATGGGCACCGATGAGTTCCGCGACACCGTGGCCACCACCGGCCGCTCCGTCGGTGAGCAGGCCTGGGCGATGCCTCTGCCGGAGGAACTCGACGAGGAGATCAAATCCCCCGTCGCCGACCTGCGCAATGTCACCAACTCCCGCTTCGCAGGAATGGCAGCGGCTGGTCGTTACCTGCAGGAGTTCGTCGGTGAGGGCATCGAATGGGCACACGTGGATATCGCGGGCCCCGCCTACAACACCGCCTCGCCGTATGGTTACACCCCCAAGCGGGCAACCGGGCAGCCGGTGCGTACCTTCATTCAGGTTCTGCAGGATATCGCTGAGCGCTAGGCGGCCTCAGAAGCCGGGATGCTCGCCGCGTTCGAACTTCTCGCGGCGGGCTTTCTGCTCTTCACGCTTGCGCAGGATGCGTTCATATTCAATCCGCTCGCGCATCCGCTGGGGGTAACCGGTTTCCTCCACGTCGTACACCGGGACACCGAGTTTCTTGATGATCACATCGATGCCCTTCGGCCCCCCGATCCGACGGCGGACGAAGTTGCCGCTGGCGTCGACAAGCACCACAGACATCTCATTGACCAGCGTCTCCGGTTCGATAAAAGCCTCAACAAATGGCTTGTCCCGGACCCATTCCTTCAGGAATGCAAGGTCCTCGGGGCGCACCGTTTCCCCGGGGCCACGGGCGGGACGCAGATTGGATCGAGGCTTTTTCCGGCCGAATAAGTTGAACACACAATCAATTGTAGGGGGCAACCCAAATGCCTCAAATGACCCAAAGTCCCCACTCGGCAATAGTAGTCGGTATTCTTTGGGTATTAGTTTCCGATTTAACGACATGACTTGCGAGGAGTCTTAAATAATGGCGTTCTCCGTAGAGATGCCCGAGCTGGGCGAATCAGTAACCGAAGGCACGATTACCCAGTGGCTGAAGGCCGTGGGCGACACTGTCGAGGTTGACGAGCCACTGCTCGAGGTCTCCACCGACAAGGTCGACACCGAGATCCCCTCCCCGGTGGCCGGCGTGATCCTTGAGATTAAGGCAGAAGAGGATGACACCGTTGATGTCGGTGGAATCATCGCCATCATCGGCGAGGAGGGTGAGGAGGGCGCAGAGAGCACCGAGGCACCTGCTGAGCAGGAGGAGGCTCCTGCCGAGGAAGCACCCAAGGAGGAGCCGAAGAAGCAGGCACCTGCCTCCTCCGGCGCCGCCACCGATGTGGAAATGCCGGAACTCGGCGAATCCGTCACCGAAGGCACCATCACCCAGTGGCTGAAGGCCGTCGGCGACACCATCGAGGTCGACGAGCCACTGCTGGAGGTCTCCACCGACAAGGTCGACACCGAGATCCCCTCCCCGGTCGCCGGCACCATCGTTGAGATCCTCGCCGAGGAAGACGACACCGTCGACGTCGGAGCAGTCATCGCCCGCATCGGCGACGCCAACGCAGCACCCGCCGAGGACGCACCCGCCGAGGAGGAAGCCCCGGCGCAGAACGAGGCTCCGGTGGAGGAAACTCCCGACGTGACCAAGGACGAAGCCAAGAAGGTCGAGCAGGACGAGCCGAAGGCGGAGAAGGCTGAGAAGAAGTCTGAGCCGAAGGCCGCCCCGCAGAAGACCAACACCGACAACGTCCCGTACGTCACCCCGCTGGTGCGCAAGCTGGCTGAGAAGCACGGCGTGGACCTCAACTCGGTGAAGGGCACCGGTATCGGTGGTCGCATCCGTAAGCAGGATGTCCTGGCTGCCGCATCCGGTGAGTCCGCACCAGCCGAGAAGGAGGCAGCATCTGCAGCCCCCGCCTCCGCCGCATCCACCAAGTCCGTGGATCCGGAGAAGGCCAAGCTGCGTGGCACCACCCAGAAGGTCAACCGCATCCGTGAGATCACCGCACGCAAGACCGTTGAGGCCCTGCAGATCTCCGCTCAGCTGACCCAGCTGCACGAGGTCGACATGACCCGTGTCGCTGAACTGCGTAAGAGCAACAAGCCAGCCTTCCAGGAGAAGCACGGTGTCAACCTCACCTACCTGCCGTTCTTCGTCAAGGCTGTGGTTGAGGCACTCGTCGCCCACCCGAACGTCAACGCGTCCTACAACGCCGAGACCAAGGAGATGACCTACCACGCCTCCGTGAACATGTCCATCGCGGTGGATACCCCAGCTGGTCTGCTCACCCCGGTCATCCACAATGCGCAGGATCTGTCCCTGCCGGAGATCGCCAAGGCGATCGTGGATCTGGCTGATCGTGCACGCAACAACAAGCTGAAGCCGAACGATCTGTCGGGTGGCACCTTCACCATCACCAACATCGGTTCCGAGGGTGCACTGTCCGACACCCCGATCCTGATTCCGCCGCAGGCCGGAATCCTGGGCACCGGTGCTATCGTCAAGCGCCCGGTGGTCATCACCGAGGACGGCATCGATTCGATCGCCATCCGTCAGATGGTCCACCTGCCACTGACCTACGACCACCAGGTCGTGGACGGTGCCGATGCCGGTCGCTTCATGACCACCATCAAGGACCGCCTGGAGACCGCCAACTTCGAAGGCGATCTGGAGCTCTAAACCGCTTCATCCCATCAGTTCCGTGAGTAGCTGATTCAGACAGCCGCTGGCCCCACCTGGGGTCGGCGGCTTTTTGATGTCACACCATCCCCACCGGGTAGGGTGGAATCCATCATGACTGCACCACGTGCCCCCTTCTTCCCGGCCGATCGCTCCATCCGGGCATCAGATGACCCCATCGAGGTCCAGCACCTCGGCACCGTTGATTACCGGGATTCCTGGGACCTCCAGGCCTCCCTCGCGGAGCAACGTGCCCGGGATGAGATCGCCGATCAGATCCTCGTGCTGGAGCACCCGTCGGTCTACACCGCCGGTAAACGCACCCAGCCGGAGGATCTGCCCACCAATGGCCTGCCGGTGATCGAGGTGGACAGGGGTGGACGGATCACGTGGCACGGCCCCGGCCAGCTGGTCATGTACCCCATCATCAAGCTGGCTGAGCCCATTGATGTCGTGGACTATGTCCGTCGACTCGAGGAGGCCCTGATTCAGACCGTGCGTACCTTCGGGGTGCCGGAGGCCGGCCGGGTGGATGGCCGGTCCGGGGTGTGGGTGCCGGCGCATGATGGTTATCCGGATTCCAAGGTCGCGGCACTGGGGATCCGTGTCACCCGTGGGGTGACCATGCACGGTCTTGCCCTGAACTGTAATAACACACTGGAATTCTACGACCACATCATCGCATGTGGCATTGAAGATGCCGGTCTGACCACCCTGTCCCGGGAGCTCGGGCGCGATGTCCCCACCACGGAACTGGTGGATCCGCTCATCTCGGATCTGGATGACGCATTCGCAGGCCGGTTGACCGTGGCTGATCACAGTTTCGCCAGCGCGCCCGATCCCACCAGGGCGCTTCCCAAACGGGGGTAGCCCCGGGAATGCCCATTCCACACGGTGACGTTGGAATTGGTTAAGCCCTGATGGCCCCAGCGCGGTTCCGCGTCCCCCGGGCCCATCACTTTTAGAACCCATAACACCCATCAGACATTTGAGAGAAGTTAGGTTACTTTTGTGACTATCGCACCTGAGGGGCGTCGTATGCTCCGCGTCGAGGCCCGGAACTCCCAGACCCCGATCGAGACCAAGCCCCGGTGGATCAGAAACCAGGTCAAGAACGGCCCTGAGTACAAGGACATGAAGGAGCGCGTCGCAGGTGCCTCCCTCCACACCGTGTGTCAGGAGGCCGGTTGCCCCAACATCCACGAGTGCTGGGAATCCCGCGAGGCCACCTTCCTCATCGGTGGGGCCAACTGCTCACGTCGTTGTGATTTCTGCATGATCAACTCGGCTCGTCCGGAACCCCTCGATCGTGGTGAGCCCCTCCGTGTCGCGGAGTCGGTGCGCGAGATGCGTCTGAACTACTCCACCATCACCGGTGTGACCCGTGATGATCTCCCGGATGAGGGTGCCTGGCTCTATTCCGAGGTGGTCCGCAAGATCCACGAGCTCAACCCCAACACCGGTGTGGAGAATCTGGTTCCGGATTTCTCCGGCAAGAGGGATCTCCTGCAGGAGGTCTTCGAATCCCGTCCGGAGGTCTTCGCCCACAACCTGGAGACCGTCCCCCGTATCTTCAAACGGATCCGCCCGGCGTTCCGCTACGACCGTTCCCTGGATGTCATCCGTCAGGCCCGGGACTTCGGTCTGGTCACCAAGTCCAACCTGATCCTGGGCATGGGTGAGACCCGTGAGGAGATCTCCGAGGCTCTCCGCGATCTGCACTCCGCCGGCACCGACATCATCACCATCACCCAGTACCTGCGTCCCGGACCGCTCTTCCACCCCATTGAGCGTTGGGTGAAGCCGGAGGAGTTCCTCGAGCTCTCCGATGAGGCCTATGAGATCGGTTTTGCAGCGGTCATGTCCGGTCCCCTGGTGCGCTCGTCCTACCGTGCCGGCAAGCTCTACGCCCAGGCACTGAAGTTCCGCGGTGAGGAGCTGCCCGCCAACCTCTCCCACCTGGCTGAGACCACCGAGGGCCCGACCACGCAGGAGGCTTCCTCGCTGCTGGAGCGCTACGGTGCCTCCGAGGATGCGCCCGTGATCCCCCGCGGTTAGTCACCGCCTGCACCCCGTGCACCTCCCCCGTGGATGATCCACCTGATCACCCGCGGGGGAGTTTTCGTGCGCTGGGCCCACTCACCTGGGTACCCGCCCTGCCATTGCCAGCGCCTTGCCAGCTCGTGGTAATACGCATGTCATTTTCGAATGGTCGGCTAGATCACCTATTGTTGAGGGCATGGCAGACGCGAAGAAGCAGGCGGCGAAGGCCGCCAAGAAGGAAGTGGCGGCAGCGAAGAGGGCGCGCCGCAAGGAGACCCGCTCACAGATGTGGCAGGTCTTCAATATGCAGCGCAAGCAGGATAAGGCTCTTATCCCCCTCATGCTGCTGGCTGTCCTCGGTATCCCCCTGATCCTGTTCCTCCTGGGCATGCTCTGGGATGGGCAGTGGTGGATGCTCCCCATCGGCATCATCGCCGGTGTCCTGGCGGCGATGTTCATCTTCACCCGTCGCGTGGAGCGCGATGTGTTCAAACGTGCTGAGGGCCAGGCCGGTGCCGCCGGTTGGGCTGTGGAGAACCTCCGGTCTGGTGTGGGCATGACCTGGCGCACCAAGACCGCCGTGGCGATGACCACCCAGATGGATGCTGTGCACCGTGTTGTCGGGTTGTCCGGTGTTGTCCTCGTCGGTGAGGGTGCCGCGCACCGCCTCAAGCCGCTGATGGCCCAGCAGCGCAAGCGACTCAACCGCGTCGCACCGGGTGTCCCGGTCTATGAGATCATCACGGGCACCGGTGAGGGTGAGGTGCCCATCGGCAAGCTGCAGCGTGAGCTGGTGAAGCTGCCGCGAAACTACAAGAAGAATGAGGTGGCCGCCCTCGCCGCCCGCATCGAGGCCATGGACCACATCGGCTCCGGCCCGGGTGCGGCCCTGCCCAAGGGTCCGCTGCCCAAGGGCGCGAAGATGTCCGGTATGAACCGTCGTGCGCGCCGTCAGGCTGAACGTAAGGGCGAGCAGTAAGGCTCGTCGCCTCCGCGTCCGCGCCGTGATGTGAGGGGTGCACCTCCGTGAAGGGGGTGCACCCCTTTTTCCATTCCCTGATGCGGGGAAAAATACCTGCCGTGGTGCGATGATGTAGGGCGTGAGCATTTTCGTGGAAAATCAGTTGTTGGCCCTGGTGGCCATCATGGGTATCGGTCTGTTGCTCGGCCGGATCAGGTTCTTCGGGTTCCGGCTCGGGGTGGCGGCGGTGTTGTTCGTGGGTCTGGCCTTCTCCACCATCGAACCGGACATCACGGTGCCTCCCCTGATCTACGTGGTGGGCCTGGCCCTGTTTGTGTACACCATCGGGCTGGAGGCCGGCCGTGACTTCTTCAGGTCGCTGCGGTCCACCGGCCTGCGTAACAACGGGCTGGCCCTCGGTGCCATCATCGCCACCACCGCGATCGCCTGGGTGGTCATCAAGGCGCTGGGCCTGGCACCCGCGACGGGTGCCGGCATGTTGACCGGTGCGCTGACCAACACCCCGGCGATGGCGGCGGTGGTCGACGCCCTACCGGCGCTTATCGACGACAACCCCACCGACGCAGCACGCATCCTGGAGCTGCCTGTGGTGGCCTATTCCCTCACCTACCCGCTCGGTGTCCTGGTGGTGATCCTCACGATCGCGGTCTGCGGGGGCCTGTTCAAGGTCAACCATGAGAAGGAGGCGAAGAATGCCGGCGTGGCCGTTCAGGAGCTGACGGGACGCCGTGTCCGGGTCACCCGGGATGATCTGCCCGCCATCAGCAATATCCCGGAACTGCTGGACCTGGAGGTCATCGTCTCCCGTGTGGAGCGCCGGGGGCAGCATGACCAGTTCATCCCCGAGGAGGGTGATCGCACCCGGTTGGGTGACATTCTCACCGTGGTGGGCTCCGATGATGAGCTCGAGCGCGCGGTGGGTCTGCTCGGCGAATTCGTCGACGGCCATCCATACAGCGATATCGATCTGGATTACCGCAGGATCTTCGTCTCTGATGAATCCATGGTCGGTGTGCCCTTGGCGAAACTGCGCAACCGTATTCCCGGCATGTTGATCACCCGGATCAGGCGGGGTGACACCGACCTGATTGCGCATCCGGATATGACCCTCCAGCTGGGTGATCTGGTCCGCGTGGTTGCCCCCGCCGAGCGGATCAAGGAGGCCACCCACATCTTCGGTGACTCCTACAAACGCCTCGCTGATTTCAATCTGGTTCCCCTGGTGGTCGGTCTCTCCCTCGGGGTGCTGGTGGGCATGATGGAATTCCCCCTGCCCGGTGGAAGCGCCCTGTCCCTGGGCAATGCCGGTGGGCCCCTGTTGATCGCGCTGCTGCTGGGGGCGATGGGCCGCACCGGCAAGGTGGTCTGGCAGATCCCCTACAGTGCCAACCTCGCCCTCCGACAGCTGGGCATCACCATGTTTCTGGCGGCCATCGGGACGACCGCGGGTGCCGGGTTCCGGTCCGCGCTGAGCGATCCGGCCTCCCTGCTGATCATCGGGGTGGGTGCCCTGCTGACCCTGGTGATCTCCGTGCTGGTTCTTGTCATCGGGCACAAGGTCATGCGTATCCCCTTCGGCGAGACCGCCGGCATCCTCGCCGGCACCCAGACCCATCCTGCGGTGTTGAGCTACATATCGGAGGCCTCGCGCAATGAACTGCCGGCGATGGGTTACACCTCCGTCTATCCCCTCGCCATGGTGGCGAAGATCATCGCCGCACAGGTGCTGTTGTTCCTGCTGATATAGGAAAACGGCTGGCACCCGGGGTGGGTATCCAGCCGTCGATAAGCTCCGTGGTCTAGCCGCGGATCACCGCGGTGCCGGTCGCCTTGTCGTGGAGACCGCGGCCGTCGGAGTCCACCATGGCTGCGGGCAGGATGAGGATGGTGAGCAGGGAGCGCACCAGTGCACGCCACCAGCCGACCCGTTCCTCGGCATCGATGCGTGCAAGGCCCATGCCGAGCATGGCGTGTCCGGGTGTCCGTGCGAAGATCCACCCGGTGAGCCAGCCCATGAGCACGAAGATGATGAGCGTGGAGGTGGCCACGTCACCGAGGGCGTCGGTGAAGTTGGTGAGTACGATGGCAATGATCCAGGAGATGATCCAGTCGATGCACACACCACCGATGCGCCTGGCCACAGACACCAGGGACCCCGGACCGCTTTCGGGGAGACCCAGTTTCTCACCGGGCCAGCGGCCGGGGGCATCGGGATCATCAAAGTCTGCGGGGATCTCCGGACCATCGAGCCAGGATCTTCTCGGTTTAGCCATGGTCTTAAACTTAGCCAACGGATAGACAAACGGGAAACGCCGTGGGGAGATCTCCTGTGATAGCGACGTACCTCACCGTCGGCATGCTGGCCGGGTGGGGTGATGTGGCACTATTGTGGGCTGGTATCCGCTGCTCAGCGGGGAATCCACGAAAAGTTTTGATAGATCGACAGATAATGCCGTATACTGGCCCGTGTCGCAAGGTGTACATCTGCACTTGAGTCTAGTCCCACTAGGTTTCAGGACCGTTAGCTTGCCCGGCGCGAAAACACCCTATACCCCATGCCAATGAGGAGTCACCGTGGCGTTTAACACCCCGGAAGAAGTAACCAAGTTCATCAAGGATGAAAACGTTGAGTTCGTCGATGTCCGATTCACCGACCTTCCCGGAATCGAGCAGCACTTCAGCATCCCCGCATCCGCTCTTGATGAGGACGCCATCGAGGAGGGCCTCGCCTTCGACGGTTCCTCCATCCGTGGTTTCACCACCATTGATGAATCCGACATGAACCTGCTGCCGGATCTGGCCACCGCGAAGATCGATCCGTTCCGCAAGGCGAAGACCCTGAACATCAAGTTCTTCGTCCATGACCCCTTCACCCGTGAGGCGTTCTCCCGCGACCCCCGCAATGTGGCACGTAAGGCCGAGCAGTTCCTGGCCTCCACCGGCATCGCCGACACCTGCAACTTCGGCGCCGAGGCCGAGTTCTATCTCTTCGACTCCGTCCGTTACTCCACCGACATCAACTCCGGTTTCTACCATGTGGACACCAACGAGGGTTGGTGGAACCGTGGCCGTGAGACCAACCTCGATGGCACCCCCAACACCGGTTCCAAGAACCGCCTCAAGGGCGGTTACTTCCCCGTCGCACCCTACGACCAGACCGTGGACGTCCGCGATGAGATGGTCCGCAACCTGCGTGACGCCGGTTTCCACCTGGAGCGTTTCCACCACGAGGTCGGTGGCGGCCAGCAGGAGATCAACTACCGCTTCAACACCCTCCTGCACGCAGCCGATGACATTCAGACCTTCAAGTACATCGTGAAGAACACCGCAGCCCTGCACGGCAAGGCTGCCACCTTCATGCCCAAGCCGCTGGCCGGTGACAACGGCTCCGGCATGCACGCCCACCAGTCCCTGTGGAAGGACGGCAAGCCACTCTTCCACGACGAGTCCGGCTACGCCGGCCTGTCCGACATCGCCCGTTACTACATCGGTGGCATCCTCCACCACGCCGGTGCGGTCCTGGCGTTCACCAACCCGACCCTGAACTCCTACCATCGCCTGGTGCCGGGCTTCGAGGCCCCCATCAACCTGGTCTACTCCCAGCGCAACCGCTCCGCGGCCGTGCGTATCCCGATCACCGGTTCCAACCCGAAGGCCAAGCGCATCGAGTTCCGCGCACCGGACCCATCCGGCAACCCCTACCTGGGCTTCGCCGCCATGATGATGGCCGGCCTGGACGGTGTGAAGAACCGCATCGAGCCGCACGCACCGGTGGACAAGGACCTCTACGAGCTCCCACCGGAGGAGGCCGCCTCCATCCCGCAGGCACCGACCTCCCTGGAGGCATCCCTGAAGGCCCTGCAGGAGGACTCCGACTTCCTCACCGAGTCCGACGTGTTCACCGAGGACCTCATCGAGGCCTACATCCAGTACAAGTACGACAACGAGATCACCCCGGTCCGCCTGCGCCCCACCCCGCAGGAGTTCGAGCTGTACTTCGACTGCTAGACCCGATAGGTCACAGCCCATGCCACACCCCCTGGTGTCCACCACACCAGGGGGTGTTGTTGTCACCCGGGGTTGATGGAACATCACAGTTCAGATCACAATCCGCCCTGACAGTGGCCGCCCACCCCTCAAGGCGGTTCAATGGGAGCTATGGATAAGGGCGACACCAGATCCGCGAAACGGACGATCGAACGGGCTGCCGACCAGGCCGAGGACCACCCCGCGCTGACCACCCTGGCCAGAGGTGGTTTCATTGTCCTGGGCATACTGCACATCCTCATCGGGTGGATCGCGGTGCGCATCGCCACTGGATCCGGCGGTTCGGGTGATGAGGCCTCGAATTCAGGTGCCCTGGCCACCATCGCGGAGGCTCCGGGTGGGCAGTTCCTCCTGTGGGTTGCCGTCATCGCCCTGGCGGCCCTGGGACTCTGGCAATTGAGCCAGCTGCTGGCGGGCGAGGACCTCAAGGAAAGGGCCAAGGGGGCGGTCATGGCCATGGTCTACTTCTCCCTGGCGGTGACCACCTCCACCTTCGCCCGGGGCGGCAGCACCTCCGATGGGGAGACCGCCACCGATGTCACCGCCACCGTCCTATCCCAACCCTGGGGTGTGGTGCTGGTTGTGGTCGCCGGGCTGGTGGTACTGGGGGCGGGTGTCTACAACCTCTGGAAGGGGGCCACCCGGGATTTCCGGGAGGATCTGGAGGCGGGTGCGGGGTCAGGGCAGGTCGGGACCGCGATCATCATCACCGGAACAGCCGGTTATGTCGCCCGTGGTATCGCCTTCGGGATCCTGGGGGTGTTGATCGTCATCGCCGGTTGGGCCCATGATCCGGAGCAGGCCGCAGGTCTGGACTCGGCTCTGCGCACCCTCGGGGAACAACCCTTCGGCAGTGTGCTGCTCATCATCGTCGGCATCGGGCTCATCCTCTATGGTGCGTACTCCATCGCCCGCGCGCGCTATGTGCGGATGTGACTGCAGCCTGGCATGGGTTGGTCGTCGACAAGCGCGCGCCCGGCGCTACGGCTGGACCGGTTCCAGGCCCAGCGCGTCCCGGACGGCGGCGGCCATCGCCTCATGGCCGGCGGAGGTCGGGTGCAGCGGATAGGCATCGGTCTGTTGGCCCTGGATATCCGCCCAGCGCTGCTGTGGGGGTGCACAACTGGTGTGCTCATCGGCATCGTCGGGCAGGACAAAGAGGGCATCGTGTCGTTCGGCCGCCTCGCGCACGGTCTCGTTGATCTGCCCGGTCAGCTCAACCGCCCAACGACGATCCGCCTCGGAGACATCCCCCAGTTCGGGGCAGTCCCCGGCAGACACGAGCGGCAGGTAACCGGTGACCACAACCTGCGCGTCCCCGGCGCGGTCCCGGATAGCCTCGTGCACGCGGTCCAGCTGCGGGGGAAGCTGATCGAGCTGCTCCCCGATGGTTTCCCCCAGCAGGTCCACGCAATCATCAGCGTTCTCCCCGGCGATCCGTTCCCGGATGCATCCCGCCACCTCCCCGAATCCGAGGTCATTGCCCCCGATGGAGAGGGTGACCAGGGTGGTGTCCTCCGTCAGCGCATCCACCTGCGCCGGCAGCGTGCGCTCCCCCAGCGTCCTGGGTTCGAGCAGATCCCCGGTCACCGCCCCCTGGCAGGTGAGATCGGTGACCTCTGCGTGGAGGAGTTCCGGGTAATTACCGGACGAGCGCAGGCAGAACGGCTCACCCCGTAACGGCTGATCCCGCCCGCCCATCGCCGCATAGGAATCCCCGAGGGCGATGTAGACGTCGGTGATGCTTGTCGACGCCTCCGCCCCCTCCTCCCGGATGCCCCCGGAGGACTCACCCGGCGGTGCACCGGCGGTCTCCTCCCGGGCCCCATCCGCGCATCCGGCGAGAAGGAGTAATGCGCTTGCTGCGATGACCGTTGTCCTCATGGTGTCCACGTCTCCCCTGTCTACCGCAACCCGCGGGCTCCCGCGCGCCGGGGACGGGGTCAGGACGAAAGGGGCGGATACCTAAAACCAACCGTGATGAAGGTTACAGAATGATTTTATTCACCGCGGGGTACCGGCCAGATCCGCCGATGCCGACGATCCTGCGGGGCACGGCGCCTCCCACGGAACCGCGACCAGGGCTCCCACCACCCATTTTGTGTGACAGGGATTACTTGATGACGATTTGACCACAGCCAGCCTGTGGGATATGGACCAATTCCTAAAATAACAGAAAAATAACAGTTGCATTCAGCCCTACCGTGGTAGTACCAGACACCGACAGCAAAGGAAGATCATGTCTGAGCACACCGACAAATATGAGATCGTTTCCCTTCTGGATGCCAGCGCCTACGACAACTCCGGCCACAAGCTGGGTGCGGTGGAGGGCGTGTTCCTCAATGATGACACGGGACTACCCACCTTCGTTGAGGTCCACCACGGGCTCTTCGGCCGTCATTCCAGCCTCGTCCCGCTCCGTGGTGCGAAATTGGAAGCCCACAAGCTGCACCTCGGTTTCAGCAAGGACGCCATCAAGGACGCCCCCGATATCGATCCGGAGAGTGGCCTGAGCACCCTCGAGCAGGATGAGATCTTCGCCCACTATGGCGTCACCGACGCATCGGATGCCACCTACTTCCACCCGGAGCTGCCCGAATTGCCGGATGGCGCCGAAGTGGGCATCCGGGATGAGACCACCGGTGTATCACTCCCCGGTGATCATTTCGCCTTCCAGGGACAGCAGGCAGAACAGCCGAGGGACGCCAAGACCCGGGAGCGCGATGCTGCCGACAGCATGGCCGAGTCCGAGAGGATCCGACTGCGTAGACACTCCGGGCGCTGACCTCCCCGACGGGGTGGGCACGGGATGCTGATTACAGCCGGATTTCATTCACCGCTCACCGGGGCCGGGGGTCGCGGGGCACCACAGAGCCCGCCGCCCCCTCATGGCGACACAGCCCCGCCCACCTCATTCCCACCGCTCAGGGCACTCATTCTCGGCTGTTGGACACAAAAGTCCCCCGTGAATACCCCACCTGGCGGGATCCACCCAGGACGAGCCGATAACAACCCCATAACACCCCAGAATTCTCTACGGTGGTACCCACTCCACCATCCCCGTGAGGAAGGAAGAACATGACTGAGGCAACACCAAACAAGAGCGAGATCCGAGCACTTTTCGACGCCACCGCCATCGACAAATCCGGTGACAAACTGGGTTCCATCAAGGAGGTCTTCGTTGATGACCGGACAGGCCAGCCCACCTTCGTCGAGGTCGGCCATGGGCTCTTCGGCATGTCCTCCAGCCTGGTCCCCCTCCGCGGCTCCTCACTCAGTGGCGATACCCTCCACCTCGGGTTCTCCAAGGATGCGATCAAGGATGCCCCTGATCTCGACGCCGACAACGGCCTGTCAGTGGAGGAGGAGAACCGGATCTACGAGCACTACCAGCTCACCGACGCCCGGGATGTGGACTATTTCCATGCAGACACCACCAACACCTCCACTGACCGCAACCGCAGCGACCTGACCGGGGCGGATCGGGATGTGGATACCCACACCGACCGCGGGGCCGTCAGCGATGACAGCGGACATGTCACCACCACCGACCATGATGATTATGTCATCCCCGCAGACGGCACCCGGGATGCAACAGGGGTGGACGGTGGACGGCGTGATCCCATGGAGGCCCGAAACACAGGTGACCCAGCCACCCCGGGCGTCTCCGCAGTTCCAGGTGATGTGGGAGCACCACTGGATGACCACCTCAGGGACCGCGCTGGGACAGACACCCGCGATGATGCCACCACCCCACGGGCTTCGAAGCTGCCCTCCGATGTCAGCGCCCCGGTGGATGAGGAGCTTGTCCGTCGCGAGGAGGAGACCGTGGCCCGCAACCGCACCCCTGACGATGAGCGCGCCGCAGCTGACACCACCGTGACCGCGGAGGGTGCGCGGGATGAGACCTTCGTCGATCGCCTGCGTGGCTCCCGCGTCGACACCACCGATGATGTGGACAACTACGCGAACACGGGCATGGGCGCCGGCGCAGCTGGTGGCGCGGTACGGTCCGACACGGATACCACCATCACCGAGGAAACCGATGTCAACGCCTCACGCGATGTCGATGAGGCCAATGCCCACGGTCGCCATACCAAGGACGATGTGGTCAATGAGGTCGTGGAGGGCAAGGCACCCGGTGATTTCCAGACGCAGCAGGACCGCTTCAGGCTGCGTCGCTACTCCGACCGCCAGACCGGCACCGTCAAGGACTAGTTAATCCCGCTGAGGACCGGGATGAGAACCCGCCCCCGCTCCCAACGCGACTCCCCACCGGAGGTTATCCGGTGGGGAGTTCTATTTCCCCCACCCCGGGGGTCTGCCACCACTTCGTCGGCACTCTCATCCGCCCCCGCTCCGTTAGTCAATGCAGTTCACGGGCAGGTGTGCTATTTTTTGTTATCGATCTCTCCCCCCTCCGGGCGGAGTCAATAAGCCCCACCCGCACCTGTGGGAGCATGTCCGAATCCGGGGCCCCACCAAATGGGAGATACATGATGCATGGGGGATTCTGCTCGCTTCCCACCGGCTTTTGGGCATTTTGCGAGCTTAGGATATCAACCAGTTCTCCGACCGCTACGAGGAGGGCGTCCAGCTGCTGACCTGCGGCCCGGACCGCTTCACCAACGCTGTCCTCGAGGCAACGAAGAACTGGCCGGAGGACACGGTGCGCCGTGAGTCCTTCACCCCCACCACCCTGATCGACCCCTCGAAGAACAAGGCCTTCACCGTGGTGAAGAACTCCACCGGTAAGGAGTTTAAGGTGCCCGCCAACATGACCCTCCTGGAGACCCTGGAGGCCGCCGGTGAGGATCTCTACGCGGAGTGCCGTGAGGACATCTGTGGCACCTGTGAGGTCGGCATCATCTCGGGTGAGGCTGAGCACCGCGATGTCATCCTCTCCGAGAAGGAGAGGAAGAGCAACAACTCCCTCATGGCCTGCGTGTCCCGTGGACGCTGCGGTCAGAAGCTCGTCCTGGACATCTAGGGACACCCTGAATCCGCAACCCCAGGGGTTGGAACCACCCTCTTCATTGCCCACCCCGTGACAACAGGAGAAACAACCATGGCACATGTTGATACCTGGGATATCTTCAAGGACGTCCCCGAGCAGGCCCTTGCCGTGCCAGGAGCGGATTGGTGGTAGTGGTGTTCCGGGGACACGGTAGACCCGGTTTCCAGATAGTTGGTAGTAGTGGCCGGTCGGCTGGGGAGCACCGACCGGCCATCCCCGGTTAGTCTGAGTGGTCTCGGATCCTTTCTTCAGCGAGCTGCTTGCGGATGTCGTGGGTACCGATCTGGATGCGTCGGCCGTTATTGAGTCGACTGACTAAGGATTCAGCGCCGATGCGGTTTGGCAGGATCTCAACCCAGTAGGCCGCGGTGGACTGCGAGGAGATGATCGTCGGGAGTCGACCGTCTCGGTCGATGATGATCTTGGTCAGGTCCTCTTGCCCGCGTTGATCGATGCTCATGGTCAGAAAGTCATCGATGATGAGCAGATCGACGTTGATCAGTTTTCGCATTGCGGCTGTGTAGTCCGATCCGGTGGGTTCCAGGACCGCCAACTCCGCGACCAGTTGATCGAGCCGGTAATACGCCACCGCATGCCCTGACTGGCAGGCGGCCACACCCAAGGCGCAGGCGATATAGGTCTTGCCGGTGCCGGTGGGGGCGAAGATGTGCAGGTTGACCGGGTGCTCACGCCACCGGGTGGTGGCAAGGCGCTTGAGTTGCCGGTCATTGATGCCACGGGCTTCGTGGTCGGTGACATCCGCGATGGTGGCCTGCGGGTACGCGAATCTGGCGTGGGTGATTGCTTTGATGATGTTGCGTTCCCGGCGTGCGTCCAGAGCTTTATCCACGGCGGCGAAGAAGATGTCCTCGGGGAGTTCATCGGCGTTCGCGTCATCGTTGAGCAGGTCGAAGAAGACGTCCGCGAAGGTCGAGAGTCGCAGCTGGCGTAGTTTCCTGCGGGTTGGTTCATCGATATCGATCATGATTTAGTCCTCCTGCCCCGGGCTGGCGTAGTGACTGGCCGGGCGGATGAACACCGCATCACCGAACTGGGAAATGTCGACGGTGCGTGGCCCGTCGGTGGTCGAGGTTGCCGTTGGTGGCCGGTTGTGGGCGATGTCGGCTTGAACGCGTTTGATGACCGCGAAGTTGACCGCCAGCTGTTTATCCACCACGACCTGGCAGGCCGGTTCGAGTGTGGCTTTGTCGTGCTTGGATCCCAGCTTCGCCAGGATGTTGCGTCCTTGGGCCAGACCCCGGGGTACCGAGGCGCTGTTGACGTTGAGGATCGTGGTGATCACCATGACGGTGGCCGGTCCGAAGGACGATGCCCAATTGACCAGTTCGTCATGGGTCATGACGTTATGGCCGGTGTCGACACCGTCTGGTCCGTGGTCAGGGTTGGTGGAGTAACGGTAGCGGAAACCGTGCATGCGCTCATGCTCGGCAATGAGACGGTCGCCATCGTAGACACTGACCAGTGTGGTGGTCAATCGTGCCCGCAGGGTCTTGCCGACGAGCTGGAAAGGAACGGAATAGTACTGGTAGTCACAGCAGATGTGCCAGTTCCGGTCGACTTTGGGGCTGCGCCATAAGACCTCGCTGAACGACTCGGGCGGCAGATCCCGCATCAGGGGCGCTTCGTCGGTGTCGAAGCGTTCCCGCCTGGTCGACCCGTCCGGACGGGTCAGGACGTAGTTGATCTCTTCAATGCGTTCTGCGATCGCGTCGTTGAGTTCATCAAGGGTGTAGAAGACCTCGCCGTCGAAGTAGCCGAGGATCCGGGTGTAGGCGATCTGGACTGCGCGTTCGACAGCGGCTTTGTCGCGCGGTTTGCCCGGGCGTGCCGGCACGATCAGGATGTCGTAGAACTCCGCGAAATCCGCGTACCGAGCGGTCACCGCACGGTAGGATTGGTTTTTCTTCGGCCGGTAGGTCGCGGTGGGCGCATTGTCCGGCACGATCATCGCCGGCACTTTGCCCAGGTAATTTAGTGCCCTGACATGGCAGTCGATCCAGGCGGGCATCTTCTCATTCGCCGTCGCCGTGGCAAACAATAACCCAGAATACGGGCACACCGCGATAAACAACGAGGCCTTGAACGCCACCTCCCCAGTGGCCTGGTCGGTGATGCTGATCTTGTCACCGGCCCAGTCCACGTATAGCTCCTGGCCCGGTTCATGAGTGATGACGTCGCGGAGATCATTGGCCTGGATATAGGCTAAGAGTCCGTCGCAGAACTGGGAGTACTGGTACTTCGCCAAGCCCGCGGCACATGAGGTGGACATGTAGTCCAGCCAGAGTTTGTTTCGGGTCAGGTGCCTGTTGTTTTTCAGCTTCTTCGCCAGAGCTTTGAAGTCCGGCTGGTCATAGGCCTGGGAACGGCGCCGGCGGCCATCAGCGAAGATGTCCTCGAACCATCCCGGGGACAGTTCCCGGAAGCAGTCAGGGTCGATGCGTTCTTGGGCGATCACGGCTTTCACCCGGGCGATGTCCCGGTGTGAGCATCCTAGGACGGTGGTTATCTGGGAATAACTCTTCCCGTCCAGGCACAGCGCCATGATTTCTTTGTAGTTGGCCATCGTCGGCCTCCTTGATCAACAATCATGATGAGACACGGCACCACCGGAATGCGGTGCCGTCATCTGCAACAGTGACTCAGAACGCTTGCCTCTACCACCTATCCGGAAGGCTTCTACCAACTACGCAGAACCGCTCTACCAACCACCCCGATTCGGCACTTGCCGGCCATTTCCGCCGCTACCTGGAGAACAACCCGGAGCGCACCCTCATCGAGGGGAAATCCGATGCCGAGCTCGCCGATCTGCTCGTCACCGCCTCCACCAAGGCTGATGATGATTTCGCCATCACCCGGATCTTCGACTACGCGATGAAGTTCATCCGGCATGAGGGTGAGGATTAGAGCCTCACTCCGGTTGAGGAATCACCCCTCCCCCGCCCCCGCCTGCAGAAACCCTTCTGCATGCGGGGGCGGTTGTGGTTTCTCACGGCCACCTTCATACGCCCAGAGACAGTGAGGTGCGGTGATATCTGCCCTCACCACCCACCCATCACCCCCGAAAGTGTATGCTCACCGTTTCTGATGAGACACGCTCTGGCATGGCATTTCGTCCCTATTGTTCATATTTTCTTATCAGAAACCCGTTAATTAATTGATACTTCAGACCCACTCGCCTGTTTTTCTCGATAGAATATGGGGATGGGGGTTGACTTTTCAGCCCGAATACAACCTAGAACTACCGAAGTGTCGGCGATGATGACATCAGGATTCTTATGTGCTGGGCCCGCGGACGCACATTCGCGTCGACCCCCGGTAACCTTTGCTGTTTCACGTGTCCCGGGTTTGGTTCCAGGTGTTTGACGTACGTCTGACACGCATCCTTGAAAGGGAAGCGTGAGCGAAAACAACGCACAAGACACCCGAATTGATTTCCTCTATCTCAATGAAGAGGACATGGTCGCAGCGGGTGTCACCGACTCCGCCCGCTGTGTGGAGACAATGGAGGAGACTCTCATCCTCCTGGCCGACGGTGACTACCGCATGGCCGGCGCCTCAGCGAACTCCCACGGCGCCCAGATCAACTTCCCGGAGAACCCCGAACATGAGGGTATGCCCGCGGATGGCCCTGACCGCCGTTTCATGGCGATGCCCGCCTACCTGGGCGGTCGCTTCCGTTCCACCGGCGTGAAGTGGTACGGATCCAATACCGAGAACCGCAAGAAGGATCTCCCCCGCTCCATTCACGTATTTGTGCTTAACGACGCGGACACCGGTGCGCCCAAGGCCATCATGTCCGCCAACCTGTTGTCCGCCTACCGCACCGGTGCCGTCCCCGGCGTGGGTGTCAAGCACCTCGCCCTGGAGGACTCGAAGACGGTCGGCATCATCGGCCCCGGTGTCATGAGCCGCACCATCTTCGATGCAGCCCTCAGCCAGCGCCCCTCCATTGAGGAGGTCAAGATCAAGGGCCGCTCACCTGAGTCCACGCAGCGTGTGGCGGAGTGGTTCCGCGAGAAGTACCCACAGCTCAGGGATGTCCGCATCGTGGATTCCGAGCAGGAGGCCATCGAGGGGTCCGACATCGTGATCTCGGGCACCTCGACCTCCCCGGATGGGCCCTCCGGTTTCCCCTACTTCAAGCGGGAGTGGATCAAGCCCGGTGCCCTGCTGCTCATGCCGGCGGCCGCCCGTCTGGATGATGATTTCACCACCTCGGATGAGGCGAACCTCGTGGTGGACTACCGTGGCCTCTACTCCGAATGGTTCCACGAGAATGGTCCCAATGTCACCTATGAGGACCTGCTGGGCATCCCCGGCAACCGCTGGTACGACATGTTCAAGGAGGGCCTGATCCCGGAGGAGAAGATGGTCAACATCGGCGACATCGCCTCCGGCAAGGCACCGGGACGCCAGAACGATGAGCAGATCTTCTGCTATTCCATCGGTGGCATGCCGGTCGAGGATGTCGCCTGGGCCCATGACCTCTATGAGAATGCCGTAAAGAAGGGCATCGGCACCGAGCTCAACCTGTGGGACACCCCCATCCTGAAATAACACTGTTTCCCCTGATAACCATCTCCCATTCTTTAAAGGAATGATTCATCGTGGCCTCGAGCCCGACAACCAACCCGGATGAGATCCTCAAGTTCATCCGGGACAATGACATCAACTGGGTGGACGTCCAGTTCACCGACGTTCCCGGCACCGAACAGCACCTGTCCGTGCCCGCCGCGGCATTCGACGAATCCGCCATGGAAAACGGACTGGCCTTCGACGGGTCATCGATCAGCGGATACACCACTGTCGACGATTCCGACATGATGCTGCTGCCGGATCTGTCCACGGCGTTCATCGACCCGTTCCGCAGGTCGAAGACGCTCAACATCAAGTTCTTCGTCCATGACCCCTATACCCGGGAACCATTTTCCCGGGATCCCCGCAACATCGCCCGCAAGGCGGAGGAGTACCTGGCTTCCACCGGTTTCGCCGACAGCTGTAACTTCGGCGCCGAAGCCGAGTTCTACATCTTCGACTCCGTGCGGTTCAGCTCCCAGTCCAATGCGGCATTCCACGAGGTGGATTCCGTGGAGGGCTGGTGGAACAGTGGTTCCCGGGAGAACCCGGACGGCAGCAGGAACCTGGGTCACAAGGTACGCCAGAAGGGTGGTTACTTCCCGGTGGCACCCTATGACCACTTCCAGGACCTGCGCGACACCATTGGTGAGACCCTGGCGGAGATCGGGTTCACCGTGGAGCGTTCCCACCATGAGATGGGCAGTGGTGGTCAGCAGGAGATCAACTACCGTTTCAACACCCTGCTGCGCGCAGCCGATGACCTCCAGACCTTCAAGTACGTGGTGAAGAACACCGCGAAGGCCGTCGGTAAATCCGCCACCTTCATGCCCAAGCCGCTGGCTGATGACGGCGGTTCCGGCATGCACATCCACCAGTCGCTGTGGAAGGACGGCAAGCCCCTCTTCCATGATGAGGCCGGTTATGCCAACCTGTCGGAGATGGCCCGTCACTATGTCGGTGGTCTGCTCAAGCATGCCCCCGCGGTGCTGGCTTTCACCAACCCGACCCTGAATTCCTACAACCGTCTGGTGCCCGGTTTCGAGGCCCCGGTGAGCCTGGCGTATTCGCAGCAGAACCGTTCCGCCGCGATCCGCATTCCGGCCAGCGGTCCCAACCCGAAGGCGACCCGCATCGAGTTCCGCACCCCGGACCCCTCGGGTAACCCCTACCTGGCGTTCACCGCGTCGATGATGGCGGGCCTGGACGGCATCCGCAACCGCATCGAACCCGACGCCCCTCTGGACAAGGACCTCTATGAGCTCCCGCCCGAGGAGGCTGCCAAGGTCGCCGAGGCCCCCACCTCACTGGAACAGGCGCTGAAGGCCCTGGAGGAGGACCACGAGTTCCTCACCGAGGGTGACGTGTTCACCGATGATCTCATCGAGGCCTATGTGGCCTACAAGCATGAACATGAGATCACCCCTGAGCGTCTGCGCCCCACCGCTCTGGATTTCGAGCTGTACTACGACTGCTAGGACCGCTGCTGCCCCAAATTGAAGCCACCGGCCGGGTTCATCCCGGCCGGTGGCTTCATGCATGTTGGAGGATGGTCAGATACCGATGAGTTCGGAGGCGATCACATCGGAGAGCGAGACGATTCCGTGGGGTTCCCCACGGAAGAGGAGGAGGTGGTCTGCATTGATGACGCATTCGAGCTGGCGTTCCAGAGTGAAGGTCTCCCACACCTTCATCTCATTCGCGCGGACCTGTAAACCCATGCCCCTCTCCTCTCGCTATATTCACCCGCTTCATATGTGGGGTAAATCACTTTCTGCGTTCATTGCGTTATCCACCATTCTAATCCCCGGCCGCCGCGAATATGAAGTTTAAGGAAAAGAAAGTGGGCCTTACCACCCCTTTTTCACCCCCATTCGGGGAAAGATGAGGGTTAACTCATGTTTCAAACCAGACATAGGGCCGGCATTCCCCACACGACGGGGGCACCCACTCCATCACATGGGACGTTATTCTCGATTCCTCCCGGAGGGTCGAGAGCTGAAAAGGCCACCGTCGACAAGCATGACGACGGTGGCCGGAAGGACGGGCGCGCTACCTGGCGCGCTTCTCGTACCCCATCCTCGGGCGGAACCCCTGGGGGTGCTTGAGCTGAGCGATGGCATCGGCGATGACCATCCGGAAACGCGGGTTGGTCACCGGCATGTTGGAGATCGGGAACCACGCCACCTCGGTGTTCTCCTCATCGCCGACCCGGGGCACATCATCACCCACGACGGTGCAGCGCATCGCGGTATCCATGTAGCTGGAGACATCCCCGTTCTCATAGGTCACCGGGCCCACGGCCCCCACGCCCAGCAGCGCATCCACGCTCACCTCCAGTCCGGTCTCCTCCTTCACCTCGCGGGCGGCGGTGACATGGGGCTGCTCCCCCGGGTCGCAGATCCCGGTCGGCGGGGTCCACTCGCCGGTATCCGCGCGTCTGACCAGTAGCACATCCGGGGTGATGTGGAAGGGGGACCCCGGCGGGACATCGCGGATGACCACGGCGGTCACGGCCGGCAACCACAGCGGAGCGGTGCCGACCTTCTCACGGAGGCTGAGAATGAAGTCCGGAACAGGCATGAACGGGATCCCTCTTTTCATATCAGGCGTGGGCAGCTTCTCCCCCACAGACTCCCCCACAGGCTACGCGACGAGCCCCACAGCACCAGCCTGAACCCATGCCTAAGGTGGTGGTTATGGATGCCTCCCCGACCCCGATCTTCAACCGCGGATACACCCATCTCCGGGGAGGTGACGCCGCCATCAGCCTCGGCCTCATGCTGCCGATCGGCCCCGAACTGGGCCGGGAGGAGATGGTGCCCATCCAGCACAGCATCGACCTGACCCGGCGCGCGGAGGAGGCGGGCTTCCAGGGCCTGTGGGTCCGTGATGTGCCCCTGGCCATCCCACAGGGTCTGTCCCCGGAGAACCAGCAGGCGGTCTTCCTCGACGATCCCTTCCTCCTGCTCGGGGCGATGGCGCAGGCCACCTCCACCATCGCACTGGGCACCGCCGCGACCGTCCTGCCACTGCGCCATCCACTCCATGTGGCCAAATCGGCCCTCACCCTCGACCGGCTCAGTGGCGGACGGTTCATCCTGGGGATCGGTTCCGGGGACCGGCCGGAGGAGTTCGAGATCTTCGGCAGGGACCTCGATGGGCGTCGGGAGGCGATCCGCCGGGGCTGGACACTGCTGCGCGCAGCCTTCTCCCCCGATGAGGCAGGTCGTGCACCGCTGTATGAGGTCACCGGAGGCCATGCGCCCACCACCGCCCCGGAGGCACAAATCCCCCTCATCGCCGTGGGGTCGGCGCGTCAGACCGTCCAGTGGATCGTCCGCAACGCCGATGGCTGGGCCACCTACTACCGCCCCGCCGAACAGCAGGTGGGCCGGCTGGATCTGTGGAATCAGGCCCGTGCATCGGTGCGCAACCCCACCAACCCGGACCCGCTGCTCATCTCCTCCATGGGGCTGGAGCTCACCGACACCTCCGGCGAGATTGAGCTGGGTCTGCGCACCACCAGCCAGGGGCTGATCGACCACCTGCACACCATGCGTGAGCTGGGCATCCACCATGTCATCCTCAACATCTCCGGTCGCCCGGCCGGGGAGGTCATCGATCAGATCGGCGCGGAGGTGCTTCCGCACCTGGGGTGAGCTCCGGGATGAGCTTGTCGACGCCCGGTTGTCTCCTCCCGCGCCCTCCCCTCCCCGGTACCGACGCCAGGTTGGCCAGCAGCAACGCCACCACCACCGCGACACCACCCGCCCACTGGACCGGTGACAACCGCTCATCGTTGAACACCACGCCGATGAGGGTGGCCGTCAGCGGACTGAGGATGCCGAGCATGGCCACCTGAACCGGATCCAGCAGGGCGATCCCCCGGAACCAGATGCCGTAGGCAAACGCCCCGCCGATCAACCCCAGGTAGGCGTAGCCCCCGATGTTGGTGGCGGTGAGGTGATCGGGCAACCCCTCGATGAGTAGGAACGGGACCAGGAACAACCCGCCGATGGTCAGCTGCCAACCGGTGACCGCCAGACCCGGAACCCCCTCCGGGGTGCCGAACTTCTTCGCCAGGATGATGCCGAAGGCCATGCATAGACTGCCACCCAGGCCGGTAAGCACACCCAGGGTGTTGAGCTGCACGCCGGGGCCCAACACCAGGGCCGCCACACCGATGATGGCCACCACCCCCGCGATCACCTGCATCCCCTTCAACCGGGTGCCCAGGATCAGCGGAGCCAATCCGATGACCCACAGGGGCGCGGTGTTGGTGACCACCGCGGCCACCCCACCGGGCAGCAGGTAGGCCGTCCAGAACAGGAACCCGAAGAAGGCGCCGATATTGACCACACCGAGCACCGTCGCCTTCCACCACCACTGTCCCCGGGGCAGAACCCGGAACCAGGCCAGGATGATCAGGCCCGCGGGCAGCGCACGGAGCACACCCGCCAGGATCGGTCGGCCCGGTGGGAGGAACTCCGTGGTCACATAGTAGGTGGTGGCCCAGATGACAGGGGTGAGCGCTGTGATCAGGAGGTTCATGGGGAGCCATCCTAGTGACCCATACCGCTTCTGCATCCGGCCGGGGTATCGCGGGGTCCCTGTAGGAGGGCGGGAAAGAGCCGACAACGCCGGTGTTCTTGGCTAGGGTGGGCATCATGTCCAGTGATCACCCCTATTCCCCCGCCAAGCGCGCCGGCAACCACATCTACGTGTCCGGTGCCCTCTCCGTTGACCATGACTACCAGCCGGTGTCCGGGCGCAAGGAAGCTGTCGACGCAGCACTCGAGCGCATGCGTGAACGCCTCGCCACCGAGGGCGGTGAGTTGAGGGACGTGGTTAAGCTGACCTACTTCGTCACCGACATCACCCTCCGCGAGGAATGCAACGAGCAGTTCCGCGAGCACTTCATGGACAACCGCCCGGCGCGCAGCTTCGTTGAGGCCTCGGCCCTGCCCTATGGCGCGAGCGTGGAGATCGACGCCATCGCGGTGGTCGAGTAGGAAACGCGACAGGCCGTGGGGAGTGATCCCCACGGCCTGTCCCATGTCGCCGTGTTCCGGGGCGTACGTTACTTCACGCTGGTGTTGGCGATCGAGTCCACGATGAACTGCTTGACCACCTCGGCATCATTGGGCAGGTCCGACACCTTGTGCTCGGCATCCATGATGGCGGCGAAACGTTCCGGCATCTCCGGCTCCGCACCGGTGGCCTCACGGATGATGTCCGCGAACTTCACCGGCAGGGCGGTTTCCAGGCAGATGATCGGGGTGGTGACCTCATCGCGCCATTGGCGTGCGACGTACACACCGTCCGCGGTGTGGGGGTCGATGACCACGTCGAGGCGCGTCGCGATATCCCGGATGGTCTCCACACGGTTGGCATGGGTGGAACGACCCGAGGCGAACCCGTAGCGGTCGGCCGCCTCAAGGAACACCGGATCATCGGCCAGGGAGAAACCACCCTGTTTGACCTGGGTGCCGAACAGATCATTCACGCGGGCTGCGTCGCGACCCAGCAGGTCGAAGACGAATCGTTCGAAGTTGGAGGCGCGGGAGATGTCCATCGACGGGCTGGAGGTCTCGTGGGTGTCCTCCGAGCTGCGCACGCGGTACTCGCCGGTGCGGAAGAACTCATCCAGAACATCATTTTCGTTGGTGGCCACGATCAGGCGGTCGATCGGCAGCCCCATCTGACGGGCGATGTGACCGGCGCAGATATCACCGAAGTTACCGGTGGGAACCGAGAAGCTGACCTTCTGGTCGTTGCTGTCGGTCACCTTGATCCAGGAGGAGATGTAGTACACCACCTGGGCCATGAGACGCGCCCAGTTGATGGAGTTGACCGCACCGATACGCTGTTCCCGCTTGAACTCCGCATCCGCGGAGACCGCCTTGACCACATCCTGGCAGTCATCGAAGACACCGTCCAGGGCGATGTTGAAGATGTTGGGGTCATCCAGACCGAACATCTGGGCCTGCTGGAACGGGGTCATGCGACCGGCCGGGGTGAGCATGAAGACACGGATACCCTCACGGCCACGCATGGCGTATTCGGCGGCGGAACCGGTGTCACCCGAGGTGGCACCGAGGATGTTGAGGGTCTCGCCGCGGCGGCGCAGCTCGTACTCAAACAGCTCACCCAGCAGCTGCATGGCCATATCCTTGAATGCAGCAGTGGGCCCCTCGGAGAGGTGGCCGATCCACAACCCATCCTCCAGCTCCGTCACGGGAACGATCTCCTCGGAGGAGAACTTGGGATGGGTGTAGGCGCGCGCGGTCATGGCGCGGATGTCCTCGGCCGGGATGTCATCGGCGAACAGGGCGATGACCTCGGCGGCCAGGGCTGCATAACCGTCAGTGGCGAGGATGCCACGCCACTCGGTCAGGGTGTCATCGGTGATCTGGGGATACTCCACCGGCAGGTAGAGTCCACCGTCCGGGGCGAGGCCACCGAGCAGGATATCGCTGAATCGGGCAGGGGTGCGGCTGGAATCACGCGTCGAAATGTAGTCCACGCAATACAGATTAGCCCAGGGGGTGGGATAAGACTCCCCCGGATGCCCATCATTTTCGGGATGCCGTGACTTTGACACCCCCAGAGCCTATAGTGTTCCCCATCACTTTCCGCTCTGTTTGAGGATGAATATCATGACAGCATCGCACCGATCCATCGACGACAACCCGGCGGGTCTGGCACAGGGCAAGTCCGGCGGACTGGAGACCAGCGGATCCCTCCCCCTTCCGGAGCCTGCCCCGGTATCCAAGCACAATCTCTACGTTCTCATCGGCTGTACTATTCTGGCCACCCTCATGGTGATTTTCGGCCCCGAGATCTACACCTTCCTCTACCTCAACAACCCCTTCGGGTTCTAGGGTCCGCCCGCGGTGACGGGCATGGGTCACCCCGGGGAAGGACCACTCGACGCATCTAACGCGCCCTCGCCCCGGCCGGGGGCCTAGTGTTGTCAGTTGTGTCCAAGAACAATCAGGCACCCTCGCCGGATCCGAGGGAGAAGATCACCGGACGCGCCCTGATCGTATGGGTGTCCGCGGTGCTGGTGTATGTCGCGGCCATCACCAGCCGCACCTCTTTCGGTGTGGCGGGTGTGGAGGCCATTGACCGGTTCCAGGTGGATGCCACCCGCATCGCGGTGTTCACCGCGGTGCAGGTGGGTGTGTACGCGGCGGCCCAGATACCGATGGGCATGCTCATCGACAAGTTCGGGCCACGCCGACTGCTGGCCATAGGCGCCCTGATCATGGGACTGGGGCAGATCATCCTCGGCCTCACCGATGTCTACTGGGTGGCCATCATCGCCCGCGTCCTCATCGGGGCAGGTGACGCCAGCATCTTCCTGTCGGTCATGCGCATCCTGCCGTTCTGGTTCCCGCTGCGCAAAACCCCCCTGTTCGGTCAGCTCACCACCGCACTCGGCCAGCTGGGGCAGGTGATCTCCGCCGTACCTTTCCTCGCCCTACTCGGCGCTCAGGGGTGGACCGTCTCCTTTGTCTCCCTCGGTTCCGCGGTGGCCCTGATCGCGCTGCTCGCCCTCGTGGCAGTGCGCGATGTGCCCGCACAACGGGCTCCCCGGGAGGGGACGACACCAGCGGATACCTCCAGCACGCCCGTGAAGCCGTCGATACGCACGGTGTTGCGCCTGATCGTGCGTAATCCCCTGTGCTGGCAGGGATTCTTCATCCACTATCTGCTGATGCTCTGGCAGAACGTGTTCACCCTCATGTGGGGCGTTCCCCTGATGACCCTCGGCATGGGCCTGAATGCCGCGCAGGTGGGTGTCCTGCTGACCATCAACACACTGTGCGCTGTGGCGGCTGGTCCGGTCATCGGTATTGTCTCGGCTCGCCTCGGGCGTCGACGCGATGTGGTGGCGATCATCCTGGCACTGGTCCCCGCCCTGGCCTGGTTTGTTTTCCTGTCCTCGGAACAGCCACGCGGGTGGTGGGCCATCGTGATCATCAACGTCATCCTCGGCGCCACCACGCCCGTCTCCAGCTACGGATTCGACACCATCCGCGAACAGCTGGACCGTACCGTGCTCGCCGCCGGCACCGGGCTGGCCAACATGGGTGGCTTCGTCGCCTCCATGGCGGCAGCCCAGCTGGTCGGCGTGCTTCTCGACGTCGTGGACACCGACGGTGGTTACGACTGGTCCGACTTCCGTATCGCCTACATCGCGGTGTTCATCATCTGGGCCATCGGCATGGCGGGATTCCTCATCGCCCGGCTCAAGGGTGGACCCGGTAGGCGGATGATCACCCAGCTGCGCACTCGTTAAGCCCCGTTGAGCACAGGGCACGAGCGACGGTGGGACGTCGACAAGCCCCCGAGGCCCTCGTCGTGTTAGTAGCGACCCCGTGGGCCGCGTGGGCCGCGTGGTCCCCGTGGCCCGAACGGGCCGAAGGGTCCAAGTGGTCCGAAGGGACCTGCAGGTCCCCCGAACCCACCACGGAAATCACCGTATCCCCGGTTATCCCGGCCGTTCATGAAACCCTGGACGAACTTGTTCACAGCCTCACCGATGTCGTTGAGCACATCCTCTGCCGAGGACTCCTCCCTGCGTGCCCCACGGGTGCGATACTGGCCACGGTCGTCGAAATCGCCGAGGTCCTCGGCATCGATGACATCATCGACATACAGGGGCCCCTCACGATCCTCCGTGGAATCCAGATCGGCGACGTCCTCCATCCCGTCATCGAAGGTCATGAACAAATCATCAGGCTGCAGATCGCCGTCGAATTCGATGGTGAGGACGGTGCCCTCGAAGGTGAGTTTCTCATCGGGATCCACACCGAGCTGGTGTGCATAACCGATAACGGCCGCCATCTCGGCGAAGGTGGCATCGGAGAGATCGATGGAGAGTTTGATAGCCATGGCAATATCCTGTCCGTAGTGGTCAATTGTGGTATCGGCTGCTGGTACTGACTCCGACACTACGGGCGCCCGGGCACCCTGTAAACCACTTAAGGGCAAAGATCAGGGAACTCCCCGAGCACCCTCGACGTGGGAGAACGTCAGCACGGCTTCACCGATGCCATGGTGGGGGGTGTCCTACGGAATCATCACCCCCCATTATCAGTCCACAGGAAGCGTGGCGTCATAGTTCACGGCGGGCCTCGACTGAATCCAGACCCCAGAACACCTCCTCCACCACCTGTCGACTCTTGCGGGTGACCTTGAGATAGTGGTCCAGATATTCCTGGTATTCATCCGGATCCCATCCAGCCGCGCCGGCAACCTGAGCCAGGTGACGCCCCGGCGGTGGCAACTGGTCTGCTCTCTTGCCCTTGACCAGCACCAGGGCATTACGGGCGGCGGTGGCGGTCAGCCAGGCCTCCCGCAGGGTCTGCGCCTGCAGTGGATTGATGATCCCCTTCTCCTCCACCACCTCAAGGACCTCAAGGGTGGAGGTGTTGTGCAGTTCAGGATGCTCGTGGGCGTGGAGCATGGTGAGCAGCTGGACAGTCCACTCGATATCGGCCAGGGCACCCCGCCCCAGTTTGGTATGGGTGTTGCGGTCCGCACCGCGGGGCAGACGCTCGTTATCCACACGCGCCTTCATCCGACGCACCTCACGGATCTGGGCATCGGAGGCCCCACCAGCCGGGTATCGGAATTTGTCGATGGTCTCCAGAAAACGGGTACCCAATTCCCGGTCACCCGCCACCCAGGAGGCCCGGAGCAGCGCCTGGACCTCCCAAGTCTCTCCCCATTTGGCGTAGTAGTTCTCATAGGATTCAATCGTGCGCACCACCGCACCGGAACGCCCCTCGGGTCGCAGCCCCAGATCGACCTCCAGGGGTGGATCACCGGAGGGTTTGGCCAGACGGGACCTCATGGATTCACAGACGGAGATCGCCCAGGCGATCGCCTCATTCTCATCCACTCCAGGGGCCGGTTCCGCGACGAACATGACATCGGCATCCGAACCGTATCCCAGTTCCGCCCCTCCCAGGCGCCCCATGCCGATGACGGAGATCGCTGCCAGCGGCTCATCTGGTTTCGCCGGATCGGCTGTCGCCGCGCGGATCTCTGCTTCCAGAGCGGCATCCAGAACCGCATCCCACACCAGGGAGAGGCTGTGGCACACCTCCTGGACGGTGAGCAGATTGAGTAGATCGGCCGAAGCCACCCGCGCCAGTTCCTGTCGTCGAAGTGACCTGGCTGCCTGGATCGCACGGTCGGGATCATCATGACGGGCGACGGTGGCCTTGAGCGCCTTACACACCCGATCCGGGGCTGTCTCCAACAGCTTCGGCCCGGTGGTGCCGTCACCGAGTTCCGACACGAAATCGGGCGTGGCGATGATGAGTTCGGAGGTGTAGGGGGAGGTGCCGAGGATCCGCATGAGACGCTGACCCACCACACCCTCGTCGCGGAGCATCCGCAGGAACCAGCTGCGGTCATAGGCTGCATCGGAGAGTTTACGGTAGTTGAGCAGACCCGCATCCGGATCTGCCGTCTGGGACAGCCACTCCATGAGAGTGGGCAGGAGCATCGCCTGGATCTTGGCCTTACGGCTGGTGCCCGAGGCCAGGGCGGTGAGGTGCTCATAGGCCCGGACGGGGTGCTGGTAACCCAGCGCACCCAGCTGCAGCTTCGCGGCTTCCTGCGACAACTTCATCGCGTCGACACTGAGATTGACCACGGAATTGAGCAGAGGGCGGTAGAACAGCTGACTGTGCAGCGACTGGATCTGCAGACGGACCCTGCGCAGGTGGTGTTCCATGGCTCGGGCGGAGCTCTGTCCACCCGAACCCGTGAAACCGGAGGCACGGGCCAGCCACCGCATGTTCATGCGGTCCTCCACCTTGGGCATGGTGTGGGTCCGCTTGACCCGCTCCAGCTGGAGACGATGCTCCAGCAGTCGCAGGAATTCATAGGACTCGATGAGGTTGTGTCCGTCCTCCCGGCCGATATACCCCTGGTCGACCAGCACCTGCAATGCCTCCACGGTGGAGCGCACGCGGAGCGTTTCATCGTAACGGCCGTGCACCATCTGCAGCAGCTGGACGGCGAACTCAACATCCCGCAACCCGCCGCGACCAAGCTTGAGTTCACGGTCGCGCAGTTCCTCGGGCACGTTCTCCAGGACACGCCTGCGCATGGCCTGGATGTCATCGACGAAGGAGTCCCGTTGGCTGGCGGTCCACACCATGGGGCCGATCGCATCGAGATACGCCTGCCCCAGGTCCATGTCACCGGTCATGGGGCGGGCCTTGAGCAGTGCCTGGAATTCCCAGGTCTCCGCCCACCGCTTGTAGTAGGCGATATGCGACTCCAGGGTGCGCACCAGAGCACCACTCTTGCCCTCCGGACGCAGGGCGGCATCCACCTCGAAGAATGAGCTGCAACCGGTGCGGATGAACTCCGCAGCCAACCGGGTCGACCTGCTGTGGGCGGGTTCGGCGATGAAGATGACATCCACATCGGAGATGTAGTTGAGTTCCTGGGCGCCGCACTTGCCCATGGCCATGACGGATAGTCGGGCGTCGACAGGCTTCTGTCCGTACACACCGGTGACCGCGACCGCCAGGGCGGCGGTGAGGGCGGCATCCGCCAGGTTGCTGAGACGACGGGTGACCGTGGTGAATTCGACCCTGGGCTGGGATCTGCGACGGGCATCGTTGGGGTAGGTGCCGGCGAGGTCAAGGGCTGCCAGGCGCATCATGAGGGTGCGGTAGGTAAACCGCAGCGCCCGTTCAGCGTCCACCCCGGTCAGCGTGGCCCGGTAGGTACCCGGCGTGGTGAGATCCTCCGTGGCGGTGTTGGCGACCTGCCGCTCCTCCCCCTCATCATCAACCGGTACTACCTCGGCGGGGGTCGCCCCGACCGATTCGAGCATCGCGGTGAACATCTCCGCCCGTGTCGGAGCCTCCTCAGTGAGCAGTTCCCACAGATGGGTGTTGGCCACCAGGTGATCCCCCATCGCGCTCGACCCACCGAGCAGGGCGAGAAGACGCACCCGGAAGGCTTCATCGGCACGGATCCGCTGGTCGAGTTCCTCCCGTGCCTGGGGGGATTGGGATTCCAACGTCTGGTACATCCGCACCAGCTGATTGAGGGCGACATCGGGGTCACCCGCTCCAGACAACGCCCACATCAGCGGGATCGACTCCACATTGCGCCAACCCAGCCATTCCAGATCTGCCCGGGCGTTGGTGGATTTCAACGACAGCGCACCCGTGGTGGGCAGGGGATCACGGACGAAGCCCATCACCTTACGGGTGTGGATCAACGGATCAGTCATGGGAAGCTACCCCTCCTTCAACGGGTGCCGGTGGATCTAGTAGTCAAGGTTGGTGCGCAGTTCCCAGGGGGTGATCTGGGCCTGGTACTCCCGCCATTCGCGCCACTTGTTCCGCAGGAAATACTCGAAGACGTGCTCGCCGAGGATATCGGCGACCAGATCGGAACGCTCCATCAGTCGCAGCGCGTGATCGAAGCTGCTGGGCAGATCCTTGTACCCCATGGCACGACGTTCGCGGAGACTCAGGGAGGAGATATCATCCTCGGCCGGATCCTCCAGTTCGTAGCCCTCCTTGATGCCCTTCAGGCCCGCACCGAGCAGCACCGAGAACGCCAGGTAGGGGTTGCAGGCGGAGTCGGGGATGCGGATCTCCACCCGGCGGGAGTCCGCCTTGTTCAGACGGTAGGTGGGTACGCGAACCAGGGCCGAACGGTTGGACATGCCCCAGGTTGCGGCGGTGGGTGCCTCATTGCCGTAGACGATGCGCTTGTAGGAATTCACCCACTGGTTGGTCACCGCGCAGAACTCCGGGGCGTGACGCAGAATGCCGGCGATGAACTGCCGGGCGGTGCGGGACAGCATGAATTCATCATCGGGGTCGTGGAAGGCATTGGTCCCACCCTCGAACAGGGACATGTGGGTGTGGATGGCCGAACCGGCGTGCTCCGCGAAGGGTTTGGGCATGAAGGTGGCGGCCACACCCTGGTCACGCGCCACCTGCTTGATCAGGTAACGGAAGGTCATCACATTGTCCGCCATGGTCAGCGCATCAGCGTGGCGGAGATCAATCTCCTGCTGTCCCGGCGCGGTCTCATGGTGGGAGAACTCCACGGGGATGCCCATCTCCTCCAGCGCCAACATGGCGTGGCGACGGAAGTTGGGAGCTTCATTGAAGGTTGCCTGGTCAAAATAGCCCCCGTTGTCGGTGGGCACCGGGGGCCGGCCGTCGGTGCGGAGACTCTGGACCAGGAAGAACTCGATCTCCGGGGAGATCATGCAGATGAAACCCTCATCCGCGGCCAGCTGGACCTGTCGTCGCAGCACCTGACGTGGATCGGAAAAGCTCGGCTGACCATCGGGCATGGTGACGTCGCAGAACATCCGGGCTGCCTGGAGACGGGAGGTCTCAACTTCCTTGGGCAGGATCTGGAATGTTGACGGATCCGGACGGGCGATGGTGTCAGCCTCGGAGATACGGGCGTAGCCCTCAATGGCTGAACCATCAAAGCCGATGCCCTCCTCGAAGGCGGATTCCAACTCCGCCGGGGCCACCACCACCGATTTCAACTGACCGACGATGTCGGTGAACCAGAGTCGGACGAATTTGATGTCCCGCTCCTCGATGGTGCTGAGGACGAATTCCTGTTGGCTGTTCATGCACACCAATTTACGCAGGCCCCGGACCTGTTCTGGTGAATTGCACGCCCCCACACCCCGCCGGGGGTGGAAATGGTCGACGAAACAGCAGGTGAGAGCATCAATGGTGCAGGTGGGGGTAGTTGGTGTCCGGCCTGCCTGGTTGACTCGGTGACACCTTGAAAAATAGAACACAGATGCTAATTGAAGGAGCCTGTCATGTCCCCGCACCCCTCCGCCTCCGATCCCCGCACCCGCACCCGGGCCCGGTCCGCCGAGCGCAATTACCACGAGACCCTGGTTGATATGGCCGTCCTGTGGATCACCGACTGTGCAAAGAACGGGTGGACCCCCGCCGATCTCAGGCATGAGTTCACCGCCCAGATCGACCCCCTGTTATTCCACGCTCTTTCCAGCGTGACCCACAATGTTCCGGATAAGCTCCTGGATCACTGGTTCGCCGGTACGCGCCCCGGGAACGTCACCTCGTTGGGTGTGGGTTCGCTGGAGAAGCTCGTGCATCAACTCTCACTGCTCCCGCCCCTGCGGGACTGGACGGTCCTGACTGATCCCCCATCCGGTGAACAGGAAGCCGAGTACCTCGCCTCACTCTCCCCTGACCAACGCAGGGCCCATGACCGGATCCAGGCGCTGTTACGCAAGGCGGAATCGACCACCTTCGAACACGAGGCGGAGGCCCTGCTCGAAAAAGCCGAGACCCTGCGTCAGCAGTACCGGGTGGAGGTGCTTCTTTCCGGCACCTACACCGAGCCCACCGCTCGGCAGGATGTCATCTCCACCCGGGTCCATCTCAGGGCACCGTGGGTGCGCTACCAGCTCCGCCTGCTGAATACCGTTTCCAGAGCCTATTCCTGTGAAGCCCTGTTACTGACAGAATCCGGGATCGCCACGGTCTTCGGCGATCCTGGGGATGTGGCCCATGTGTTGGATCTCTTCGCCAGCCTCAACCGCCAGCGGGAACATTTCATGCGCACCGCCGCAGGGGCGAAGACCGCCCAGGAACAGGGGGAGACCTCCCGGTACCGCCGTAGTTTCATGGTGGCGTATGCCAGCAGGATCGGGACATTGCTTACCCGGACGAGGGAGGATGTCCTGGGCAACCTGGCTGGTGATGCGCCGATGGCCACCGACACCGTGCTGCCTGTTCTGAGGCACCGTGCGCAGCAGTCACAGGAAACCCTGACCAGATTGTTTCCGCGCACCCGCACCATGTCGGTGAGCGCGACCCATCATGGCGGGTACAGGGATGGTTACACCGCGGCCGGGCGCGCACATCTGGGCGGGGATTCTACGGGTATCACCGGTCAGAAGATGCTGAGTACCTGTGATAACCAGGACGGTTTTCCGGCGTAGTATTGAAACGAGGAACCACGTCGGGCAACTCACGGGGAACGCTTCCGTTCCAGCCCGGCGGACACGATGGTTGAAACAAGGGGTTGGAACATGAGTCAACATCTGGAAGTGGAAGCCAAATTCTCTGTCAGTGAGTCCACCGAGATCCCGGACCTCACCGGTATCCACGGGGTGACCGGCACCGACCAGAACGAGGTGCATAACCTGTCGGCGGTCTATTTCGACACCGAGGATCTGCGATTGACCCGCGCCAAGATCACCCTGCGTCGACGCACCGGTGGTACCGACGCTGGCTGGCACATCAAATTCCCGGGCACCTTCGGTCGCACGGAGGTGCGCGCCGGGCTGGAGGAACCAGGCGCAGATGAGTCCACTCCCCCACCTGCACTGCTCGGCCATGTTCGTGCGTTGATCCAGGGCCGTCCCCTCCGTCCCATCGCAGAGGTCTCCAACGAACGCCATGTCTCCTACCTGAAAAATGAGCAGGGCGATATCGTCGCGGAGTTCTGTGATGATCATGTATCCACGGTGTGCCACCTGCCCGGGGGTGCGAGGAAGCAGTGGCGCGAGTGGGAATTCGAGCTGGCTGAACAACTCGGCGAGCAGGAGGATGGGTGGCAGTTACTCAAATCCGCCACTGATGTCCTCACCCGTGCCGGGGCCTTCGTCTCCGACAGCCCGTCGAAGCTGGTCTCCGCCCTGGGTGATGCCATCCGTTATGCACCCACCCCGCCGGAGAAGGCAACCCTGCCGGAGGATGATCCCGCCCACGCCGTGCTGGCCGCGATCGAGGCCAATGTGAACAAGATTGTGGAATACGATCCCAAGGTCAGGGCCGATGAGTGGGACTCGGTCCACCAGATGCGTGTGGCCACCCGTGAGCTGCGCAGCCACATGCAGACCTTCGAAGGCATCCTCGGTGGTGAGGACTATCTCCAGCTGGAGAAGGAACTGAAGCTCCTGGCCACGATTCTTGGCCGCGCCCGGGATGCCGAGGTCATCGAGGAACGTCTGGCCGCCCTCATCGACACCGAGATCGGTGATGCCATCGATGAGGAGACCACGAAGGATCTGCTGGAGGATCTCAGCAGTGACTACCGACGCGAGCATGCCCGGGTGATCGCCGCCCTGGACAATGAACGCTATGCCCAGCTGTTGCAGTCCCTTGAGGATCTGCTGGTCAATCCACCCCTGGTGACGGTTGCTGAGGAGCAGTCAGACGGTGAAACCCCAACGGGCTCAAACGTGCCCGAGGGCTCCACCGGTGCGCCGGCGGAGGTCGTGGAGCAACTTGACCACGCCGGGGAGGCCGCAGAACTGGAAGACACCCCCGGTGTCATGGAGACCACCGACACCTCCGATGCCACCGACCTGGAGGAAGCCGCAAGCAGGGAGGCGGGGGATGCGGCAGAAACCCCGGACCCTGATGAGGTCGACCCCGCCGCCGGGTACAAGGTCGATGCCGCCGCGGTGTTGCTGAAGCATCTGGATAAGACCCACTCCAAGGTGGTCAAACGGCACAAGAAGGCACTCAAGGAGTGGGAGGATCACGATATTCCCACCGCCGAACGGGAGGAGAACTTCCACAACGTCCGCAAGGCGATCAAGAAACTGAGGTACAGCGCCGAGGCGGTGGGTGATGCCACGGAGGTCAACACCAAGAAGCTGTACAAGGCCTGCAGCAAACTGCAGTCCGTACTCGGTGATTTCCAGGATGCCGTCACCTCACGCGACGAACTTCTCCGCAGGGCGCACACTGCCCACAAGAAGGGGAAGAACACCTTCGCCTACGGTGTGCTCTACCAGCATGAACAGATGCTCTCCCGGAAATACCTCGAGGGTTACCGGGATGCGTACCAGGGGGTCGCGGCCGCCTACGACAAGTTGGAGAAAACCACCAAGAAACTCACCCGGGAGGCGGAGAAGAAAGAGGGGAAGAAGAACCGGAAGAGCCACAAGAAATAACAGCGTCCGGTGCACCCTGCACCGGATCAGACCTCACGGGATGTCATCCGGGGCCATAACCCGGATGACATCCCGCCCCTGGCCCCCTGGTTCCGACAGATCGGGGGGACGGTTAAATCGTCTTAATCGTCTTCAGTCTCATCCCAGGTATCGGCGATCTCGTTGCGTCCCTGGGCGATCTCGAGCGCGTTGCGGGCTTCCGCCTGCGTCTCGTAGGGGCCCATGCGGTTTTTGAAACCGGTGGCCTTGCCCTGGGTCACCTCTCCGGTGGACAGATCGTAGTACCACTTTAGATCGTTCTCATGCATGCCCTATACCTCCTACGTAATCGCGAATCGGCTGCGTGCGCCCCACTATAGTGACGTGCACTGTTTGCAGGGGAGGATCAGGTCGATTCGGCAACGGGCTAAAGTAGATCTGTTCACTACCGTTTCGTCATTCCATCCAGTTCAGGGAGGCCGGCCACCCCATGCCCATCTGGCAGCCAGTATTTTCCGATCCAGCGGACACCACCGCTGAGATGACACCCCAGAGGCTGCTCGACGCCGCATGTTCCCGTCATAGAGGCATTTTCGGCACGGACCCCACCGGTGGTGCCACGGCCCCCTCGACGTGGTCACTGCTCGGTGAGCACACCGACCACAGCGGTGGCATCGTGCTCGCCTCGTGGGCGCAGTGGTCAGTGGCGGTGGCGGTCAGCCCCAACACCGACGATGTGATCACCGTAGCGACGGTAACGGGTGGGGAGATGGACGTCGAGAAGCACTCACTCGGGGTGGACGAGGTCGCGGCACGCGCCGCCGCGCAGCAGACAACGGTCAACGCACATGGTCGTCCCTCCCCCGCCCCGGTACCGGAGGGTGGGATCGCGGCGCGGCTGGGTGGCCTCGCCTGGACGATGATCCACCGCCAGATGCTGTCGAGGGACACCTGTGGCCTGGATATCACCGTGGTTTCCACCATCCCGGAGGGCATCGGATTGGGTGAGGTGGCCGCGACTGATGTGGCAACAGCTCTCGCGTTGTTCACCGAGGACACCGACGAGGCCCCGATCCGGGCTCGTCTCGCTGAGATCTGCTCCCAGTCCGCTGCCATGTTCGCCGAGATCCCCCCGCTGCGGGCGCGACACACCACCGCGTTGCGGGGTGAACGGGGGAAAATAGCCGTGATCGACTACGCCGACGGATCCGTCACCCAGGTTCCCCATCCGGTCAACCGGTCCGCGGGCCTGTCGGCCTACCTGGTTGCACCCCCCACCCCCGACCTCGACCTCGACCCCCAGGAAACTCGACGTCGGCAGTACTTCATCGATGAGGCCACCCGGGCGTTCAGTGTGGAATCACTGCGTCTGCTACCCGATGCCCCCGTCCGGGTCACGGAGTGGCTGGAGGCGGTCATCGAGGTCGCCGGCAGGAAGAACCTGCCGCCGGTGGAACAGGCCCGCAACTGGTTGAGCTTCTGGGAGGCGGAGACCATCCGGGCGCAACGGTTGACCCGCGCGCTGCGGGCCCGCCGCCGTCAGGACATCGCCCACCTCGTCACCACGTCGCAGAATGATCTGAGCTGCGTGTACGGTGTCCCGGACAGTGAACGCGCCCTGGTGGATCTGTGCCAGGCACGGGGGGCGGTGTGCGCCCGCAGCGCCAGCGCAGGCATCACCCGCGGGGTGGTTGTGCTTGTCGACGCCCGCCACGCCACCAACTTCGCCGCCGACCTGGCGGACGACGGTCTGCTCGTGGTGCCCCTCGGCCACGGCGAGGTGGCCGAGAAGGCTTTCTAGTAGTACCCCGCTCAGTCCGCCGGCCAGGCGAACTGCACGGTGCGGGTCACCGGATCCGCGGTGATGAGTGTGAACTTCCGTCGGGTCCCGGCCTGCGGAGCACCCTGGCACCGGGCGAACACGGGCGGGTCCACGATGAACAACCGGGCGGTGGACCTTTCCTCCTCGCTGGAGAGCACCACCCCGGTGAAATTCTGCCCCACCCACGGCCGCAGCACCGTGGCCTCCGCGAGATCCAGACAGGCGTTATCCACCTGGCTGGCCAGCTGCGAGGTGCGTTTCATCGATTCCAGCACCGCTTCCTCGGTGTCCAGCACCCAGGCGGGTACGTCGTATCCACCGGCGATGGCCAGACAGTGCTCGGTGGCGAAACGGTCCACCAGCCTGCGCAGCGGTGCGGTGACGTGGGCGTAGAATCCCCCCACCCCGTTGTGCACCTCGGTGCCACCCGTGGCGATGCTGACATACCCGGACCCCCGCAGCAGCTTCTGGGCCTCGCGCTGTATCGCCATGCCGGTGGGGTTGTTCGGATCCACCGACTGCAGGAACTCACCGATCGGCTGATCCACGGGCAGGTCATAGCCCAGGGCCCCGGCCTCGAAACGGAACATCGACTCGGAATCCTCTGTGGCGGGTGCCAGGGTGCGCAGCAGGCCGTGACCGGCCTGGACCATCATGGTCCCGGCGACCATCCCGGTGAGCAGGGAGATCTCCGAGTTGTAGTCCATGATCGGGTGACGAGGCTCAATGATGACCTCGAAATGCCCGTCGGTGTCCTCCCCGGGGACCCGGACGACCCGCTGGCTCGGGATGGAGAGGTTGATGGCCTCGCGTCGTAAAGCGCTTTCCTGCCGCAACCGGCCCACCGCGGGCAGGTGCTGGATGCTGGGGTGCAGACACCCCCGGTCCAGGTCCGCCTGGGCCTGGTCGTAGTCCAGACGGGCCCGGGACCGGACCAGGGCACGCCGCACATCCGCACCGGTGACCTCCCCGGCCTCATCAAGATCAATGGACCACACCACCGCCGGGCGGTCCTGCCCCTCCAAGAGGCTGGCTGACCCCTCGGATATTTCCTGTGGGTGCAGACGCGCCGGGGAATCAGGCAGGTAGATGGTCTGTCCGCGTTCCAGGGACACCCGTTCCAGCTCGCTGCCGGGGGTGATGAAGGCGGCGACATCGGCGATGGCGTAGTGGACAAGGAAACCGGAGTCACGGCGCTCGATGTAGACGGCCTGGTCCAGATCACGGGACCCTACAGGGTCAACCGTGACAAAGGGCATGTCCCGCAGATCCACGCGCTGATCCGCGAACCGGTCCCGGGCAGCTGCCGCCTCACGGTGCAGCGCGGCCGGGAAATCCCGTTCCACCCCGAATTCCTCGGCGATGGGATCGAAGTCGAGGGCTGCAGCATAAAGCTTCATGCGCTCCAATTGTTCCACAGCCCAAAAATACGTGCAGGGCGAATGAGCCGGTGCATAAGCCGGATTCTGTTCCCGCGGGCCGGGCCGAAACCCTACCCGCGGGCGGTGAACATCCATCTCGGACAGCCATTGCTGACTGCCTCCAGCAGCTACCTGCAGACTCGGCGAGCAGCCTTTAAAACGCCTGCACAGACACACCCATTGGAGTGCGTCCTCATGCCTTGCTCCCGGTGGGGTTTACCTGGCCAGACCAGTCACCTGGCCTGCCGGTGCGCTCTTACCGCACCCTTTCACCCTTACCACCGGCCAAAACCGGTGGCGGTCTACTTTCTGTTGCACTTTCCCGCGGATCACTCCGGGTTGCCGTTAACAACCACCGTGCTCTGTGGAGTCCAGACTTTCCTCGGCTGATGCCTGGGTGATCCAGTCACCTTGGTTCATCAGACGCGATCACCTTGACCGACTCATTCGCAAGCTGTGATTCTACCCGTGTCATACCGGATGACGGTAACCGCCCCGGCGAGCACCCGGAGAACGCCCAGAGAGCGCCCGGCAAGCACCCCGGCGCGCGCCCGGCAAGCACCCCGGCGCGCGCCCGGCAAGCACCCCGGCGCGCGCCCCGGTGAGCGCCCTGGTCCCTGCCGGTTCAGCTGTCCAGATGCGAGGTGTCGTTGAACAGGCGGACGCAGGTGGGGCCATCGGAGTAGAACTCGGCGATCGACAACGAGGCCAGGTCCAGGTGTGTCTTCTTGAAGAAGGACGGGCTGGCATCCAGTGCCTGCCGCAGAATCGACTTGATAGGGGTGACATGGCTGACCACCAGAACATTGGCTGCGCCGTAGTCCTTCTCGATCAGTTCACGGGCCTTCTTCACCCGACGGTGCACCTGCTGGAGGGATTCACCCCCGGGTGGTGCCACCGAGGTGTCGGTCAGCCAGCGGCTGTGCAGTTCCGGATCGGATTCATGGGCTTCGGAGAAGGTCTTGCCATCCCACAGCCCGAAATCAGCCTCGATGAGGTCATCGATGATCCGGACCTCCAGCCCCATCTGGTCCGCCGCCGCCCCGGCGGTCTGCACGCACCGGCGCAGCGGGGAACTGACGATGACATCAATACCCCCACGTTCAGCGAGTTTCCTGGCCGCCGCCTGAACCTGACGCTGTCCCAGCTCGGACAGTTCCGGGTTGGAGCGGCCGGAGTACTGCCGCGCCGCGGACATGGCGGTCTGGCCGTGCCGGAGCAGGAGCAGACGGGTGGGGTCGGTGGTGGCACCGTTCCAGGTCGCCGGCTTGGTGGTGGGACAGTTGAGGTCCTCACCGGTGGGCTTGTCGACGCCCGTGACGGTCGCATCCGTCGGATCGGTCATATCCGACACCACCGGCGTGCCATCATCGATGGGGCCCTCCGGTTTCCCCGCGGCCGCGGCATCCATCGCCACATTGGACAGGTGATCGGCGGCCTTGTTCTTCTCCCGGGGAATCCACGTGTAGGTGACCCGTCCGATGTCACCGGCGAGGTTGCGGGCCTCCATCGCGAGGGTCTTCATGTCCGGGTGTTTGATCTTCCACCGGCCGGACATCTGCTCGACCACGAGCTTGGAGTCCATGAACACCTCCACCTCGGTGGCCCCGAGTTCACGTGCCACGCGCAAGCCCTCAATGAGCCCACGGTATTCCGCGACGTTGTTGGTCGAGCGGGTACCCACCACATAGGCGATCTCGCGGAGGATCCTCTCCCTGTTCTCGGAGTAGACCACGGTGCCGGATCCGGCGACGCCGGGGTTTCCGCGGGAGCCACCATCGGCTTCGATAATCAGTTTCATTGACACATCATTTCCATAAAAGTCATGAACCGGCTGGCAGCTGCGCCTCTTCCGCAGCCCACCGCCGGTTGTGGTGATCCGCCCGGAATCATCCGGGGTGTAGGTGGTGACCCCAACGCAGCAGGTCACCACATGAGGGTTCTAGGAGATGTCGCGGATCAGGTAGGACCCACACTCCGGACACTGTGGAAGCTCATCGGCCGGTGCATTACGCACCTCGGAGACCATGCCGGCGGGCAGGACCATGGCGCACCCGCCACAGGAACGGCCGTTGAACTGCGCTGCACCCACACCGTTTTCCATGCGCTGGGCCTGGTATTCGGTGATGACCTCGGCGGGCAGCTGTGCGGTCAGGCGGGCGATGCGGTCGCGGGGGTCCTCCTCACCGGCGGTGAGATCCCGGGCGGCCTCCAGCGCCTCGCGGGCCTGTGCGACCTCGCGTTCCGCGTCTTGAACCCGAGACTGGGCGAGATCGCGGTTGTTGCGCAGCGCGTGGATCTCATTGTGCGCCTCCTGCAGTTCACTCATGAGATCGGCGATGCGGGACTTCGCGGTGTACAGGTCATGCTGGAGGTCCCGGCGGCGGTCCTCATCGGTCTCCGCCCCCAGTGCATCCTGGCTGTCCTTCTTGCGGCGGCGCAGTTTGCGTTCATCGGACTGGATGCGCAGGATCTCGTTTTCCATGTCATCGACGACCATCTGCGCGGCCGCCGCGGCGTCACGCAGGCGGATGAGGTCAGCCTGGGCCTTGTCCATGGTCTCCTGCTCGGGGGACAGTTTGCTCTGGGCACCTGCGGTGAGGGCACGTTCGGCGTTGGCCAGCTCAAGAAGGGTCTTCTGCTGCTGCTGATCAAGTTTCATCTGTGGTTCTCCTACCGTGACATCTCCCGGGGGCTGCCCGTCGGTTGTCTACAGTTGTGTCGTTCTATCGCATCTGAGCATTATGTGGGACCGGTGCGGGTCCGGTCCGGTGTTGTCGTCATGTCAGTTAAGTCTAGGCGCTCGGGTGATACAACCAGGGGTCGGTGTGGTGCTGGGCGGATCGTCAACAAGCACCACCGACCGCCTACCGCGCCGGGGTGGCGGACATGGTCCAGGGATCGGTCCGGATGTTGAGCACCTCCACGGACACCTCCGGGGCCTGCGCGGCCAGCAGGTCACGCACCTGGGCGGTCCAGGGGAATTCACTGGCCCAGTGCGCGGTGTCAACCACGGCGGGCCCCCCGGCGCGCAGATACTCATCGACCGGGTGGTGGCGCAGATCCGAGGTGACGTACACATCGACCCCGAGGCGGCGGACATCATCGAGGAAACTGTCACCGGAACCGGAGGACACCGCCACGGTGGAGACCATCTGGTCCGGGTCGCCGGTGGCCCGCACACCCCACACGGTGGCGGGCAGCTGATCGGCGACCTGCTGGACGAAATCCGCCAGACGCATCGGCTCCGGCAGCTGGCCCACCCGGCCCAGCCCGTAGGCGGTCTCCAGGGCGTCGGTGGCGGGCAGCTCCACCACATCGAAGGCGGGTTCCTCATAGGGGTGCGCTTCCCGCACCACCTCCAGCAGGCGCGCGCGCAGGCGGCGCGGGGCCACGAACTCCACCCGGAGTTCGGAATCCCGGAAGAGTTCACCGACGGTGCCCTCGGTCGGGTCGGCCTCCCCCACGGGGCGGAACTGGCCGGTGCCGTTGATCTCGAAGACGCATTCGGTGTACTCGCCGATTTCACCCGCCCCGGCGTCGAAGAGCGCCCGTTTCACCTGGCGTGCATCCTTCTCCAGGACATGCACACCCCACTTGTCCAGGGCGTCCAGGTAGCGGGGGGCGATGGGACGGCCCGGGGTGATGCCGACCAGTTCGGCGAGTTTGTCATTGACACCCGGGCGCGCCGAATCGGCGTTGGTGTGCGCGGAGAACAACGCCACCCCGCCGCGGATGAGGGTGTGGATGACCCTGCCCTTGGGTTCGTCAGCGGCCACGGAGGTCACCCCGCGCAGCAGCAGGGGGTGGTGGATGATGAGCATGTCCACGCCGAGCTCCACGGCGCGGTCGGCGACCTCCTGGGTGCAGTCGAGAGCCAGGGCAACCCGGCGCACCGGTTCCCCGGGATCCCCGCAGATCAACCCGACCTTGTCCCAGCTCTCTGCCAGGGCGGGCGGATACGCCTGGTTCATGATGGTGCGGATATGGCCAATGGTCAGATCACTCACGTGTGGTCCCCTCATGGTTGTGTTCGGTCGTGGGGTGCAGCATTCTCCTGCGCTCATGCCCCGATATCGGCGATGGCCTGCAGCAGTGCCGCCACCTGTGCGGGTTCGCGGACAGCCAGGCGCCAGAACCCCGAGTCTAACCCAGGGAAGGTGTCGCACCGCCGTACCGCGATCCCTCGGTCGGCCAGGGCACGCCGTGTCCGCTCCGCGCGGTCCGCCCCACCGGGTGGCTGCACCAGGAGGTACGGTGCCGCGGAGGGGTGGACGGTGAATCCCGCTGTCTCCAGTGCCGTCACCATGGACTCCCGGTTGCGTGCGATGTCGGCGGTGATGGTTGGCAGATGCGGTGTGCCCTGCTCCATGACCGCCTGGATGGCCCGGAGCTGGAGGGTGCCCAGGGGCCAGTGGGCCCGACCGCGAGACAGACGCGTCACGGTCTCCGCGTCGGAGATGAGGTACCCGCACCGCAGCCCCGCCAGGGACCATGTCTTGGTCAGGCTGCGCAGCACGATCAGTCCGGGGATCTGCCCGATCCGGGAGATCATCGATGTGGCATGGGTGTGGTCGGCGACATCGAGGAAGGCCTCGTCGATCACCAGATACCGCCATGGTTCCGCGAGGCGGGACAGTTCATCCACACCGTAGAGACGCCCGGTGGGGTTGGTCGGATTGCCGATGACCACCAGGTCCGCCTCCTCATGGACCTCACCGAACCCGAGCGCGTCGATGGCGCGATCCAGATCAAACGGTGCGCGCAGCACCACCCGGTCGACATCGATGCCGGCATCCACCAGGCAGGCCTCCGGTTCGGTGAAACCGGGATGGATGATCACCGGCCACGCTGGCCGCAGCCGGGCCAGCAGTGAGAACCCCTCGGCCGCACCGTTGAGCAGCAGCACCTGTTCCGGGGTGACACCGTGGTGGGCGGCGACCGCGGCGGTGGCGTCGCGGTACAGCTCGTGCCCGGGGTAGGAACCGAGCGTGTCGACGCCCGACCTCACCACCTCCCGCAACCAGTCCGGCGGGGCATCGGCCTGCACATTGACGGCGAAATCAAGCACCGCACCGTCCGCAGCCCGGTCACCGTGGTAGCGGAGGGGATCACACAGGGGATCATCGTGGGATGTAGTCACGCGGTTCATAGTACTTTCTGGCACTGTGGGTCATGTGACTGAGCAAGTTGGAAAAACGCTGTTGTTTGACCTGGATGGCACCCTGGTGGATTCCTTCCCCGGCATCCGGGAGTCCTTCCTCCACACCCTGACGGTGATGGATTGGGAGATCCCCCCGGAGGAACGGATCAACCGGGTGCCGGGCCCACCGATGGAACAGACCCTGCAGGATCTGGGGATGTCCCCGGAGATGGCGCAGGAGGGACTCCAGATCTATCTTGCCCACTACGGTGAGGTCGGATGGGACATGTCGACGGAGTTCTCCGGCATGCGTGAGCTGTTGATCCGGCTGAAGGAGCAGGGTTACCGCCTGTGCACCGCCACCTCCAAGGGTGAGCGTTTCGCGGAGCGGGCCCTGCGGAAATTCCACATGTTCGATCTCTTCGACTTCATGGGGGCGGCCCAGGAGAACGGTCCCCGCCGTGAGAAGTCTGCGGTGATCCGGCACGTCATCGACCATGTGGATCTCACCGCCGGCGATCCGGGCTTGGATCGCGTCCTCATGATCGGGGACCGCTCACATGACATCGAGGGCGCAGCACAGTTCGGTATCGATTGCGTCGCGGTAACCTGGGGTTATGGCACGCCGGAGGAATGGGCACACGCCCGCCACACCGTGACTGATGCCCATGAGCTTGAAAGGATTATCCATGAGTGGACCTGAACCGGGGCGACCGCTGGAGATCGTCTTCGTGTGCACGGGTAACATCTGTCGCTCCCCCATGGCCGAGGTCATGGCGCGGCAGGAGGCGGAGCGGGCCGGACTGGGTGATGCAGTCATCTTCTCCTCCTGCGGCATGGGCCACTGGCACATCGGGCAGCCCGCGGATCGCCGGGCGGTGGTTGAACTGCGCGCCGGTGGTTATGACGGTTCCACCCACCGTGCTGCCCAGCTCGGCCCGGAACACATGCGCGCCGATCTCTTCGTGGCCATGGACGGCGGACATGCCCATGAACTGGCTGCAACCGGTGCCCCGAATGACAAGATCCGCCTCCTGCGTTCCTTCGACCCCGGGTCCGATCCCAGCGATGATGTGGCGGATCCCTATTACGGCACAGACCGGGACTTCACCCTGGTCCGGGAGAACATCAGGGATGCCCTGCCGGGTTTGCTGGACTGGGTACGCGAACAGACTTCCCCGGCATCCTGACCGCGGTATCCTGTGATCTTCGCGGGATGTGGTAGAGACGGCTTAGGTCTTTGCCGCATTTAGTTCTAAGGTGTGAGGTGTGGAAAGCAAGGTAACGGGCCCGGAGACCGGGCGCAGCGGAAGTACCCGGGACCGGAATGTGCGCAGCCGTTATTCGGGTGAAGTGACAACAGGTGCCACCAGGACCTCCCAACAGAAACCCAAGGGCCTGAGGGCTTTCCTCTCGCCCGGGTGGATCCTGTCGCTGCTGGTGATGCTCACCTTCTCCTATGCGGCGTTCACCATGCTGGCACCGTGGCAGTTGAACAAGGATGAGGAGATCATCCAGCGCAACACCCAGATCCAGGAGGGTTATAACCGCGAGGTGGTTCCCTACTCCGAGGTGTTTGATGCCGATGGCAGCGTACCACCGGAAAACGAATGGTATCGGGTGTCGCTGACCGGGCAGTACCTCCCGCAGAATGAGGCACTGCTGCGCCTTCGCCCCGTCGAAACCACCCCGGCATTCCAGTCCCTGACCCCCTTCCAGCTCGAGGATGGCCGGACCGTTCTGGTCAACCGTGGTTTCGAGGCCTCCCAGGGCACGATCGTTCCGGAGATGGAACCCGCACCGTCCACCCCGGTCACCATCGTCGGCATTGCGCGTCTCAACGAGGGCATGCCCGAGAACGCCCCCCTGGAGGACAGCGGGTACAAGCAGGTCTACGGCATCAACACCCAGCAGGTGGGTGAGCTGGTCGGCCTGGACCTGGGCGAGGACTACGTCCAGCTTCTCGACGACCAACCCGGTGTCCTCAACGCCATGCCCATCCCCCAGCTCGACCGCGGCAGCCACCTGTCCTACGGCATGCAGTGGATCGCCTTCGGTGTGATGGCTCCGATCGGCCTGGGTTATTTCATCTGGGCGGAGATGCGTGAGCGTCGCCGTGACAAGGCTGAGCGCGCCGAGATGTCCAGCCAGCCGGACTCCGTGCTCGCCGCTGGACCGGCAGGATCCGCCAACACCCCCGATGCCACCGTGCCCACCGCATCCGCCGTCAGCACCACGGAGGATACCGCCCCGACCCCGGCACCCACATCAACAGCCAGGGAGCGTCACCGCCGGTCGCGGTATGGCGACCAGCACCCCGATCACTACCGGAAGATCGGCAGGCGCTCGGAGGAGCGCTTCTAGCGCCGTCGACCTCCTACCATCGCCAGCCCCGCGGCCACCGCGGCGCTGGCGATCTGTGTTGTACGGGACAGGGACACGGCACGGCGCACATCACCCGCCACCGGGGCAGGGCCACGGCCCATGCGTGGGCGGTTCTCCGCCCCGTGCGCATAGATCGTTGCCCCGCCCAGGGTCACTCCCAGCGCCGCCGCGGCGGTGGCCTCCACCGGCCCGGCATTGGGACTGGGGTGCCGCGGGGCATCCTTCCGCCAGGCACGAACCGCCTCCCCGCTGCGTCCCTCCACGCCCGCCAGTCCGGTGTGGATGAGCGCGGTCAACCGGGCAGGCACCCAGGCGGCGAGATCATCCATCCTGGCCGCTGCCCATCCGAAATCCCGGTACCGGTCATTGCGGTAGCCCACCATGGCATCGAGGGTGTTGATACACCGGTGTGCCACCACCCCGGGTGCGCCCGCCATACCGGCCCAGAACAAGGAGGCGACCGCCGCATCCGAGGTGTTCTCCGCCAGGGACTCCACCGTGGCACGGGCGATGCCGGGGGCGTCGAGAAGCTCCGGGTCCCGGGAGCACAACCAGGGCACCAGTTCGCGGGCCTGCTCCACCCTGTCCGCCTCCAGGTGGTCCGCCATGCGGGTTCCCGTGCGTTCCAGCAGGGATCCACCCAGGCATGACCACAATGTCGCTGCTGTCGTGGCGGCCGGCCACCGCCGGTGAGCGATCGCGGAGACCACCACGGGCGGGATCACGGCCGCAGCGAGGAAGAGAATGCCGCTGCGGCGGTCGTCCCGGTGGAGCCTGCCCTCCAACCAGGATGCATAGGCTCCATATACAGCCACCGGGTGCCAGGAATGCTGTGGATCGGGAAGAAGGCGATCAGTCACGACTCCCGCGATGATCCCCCGGACTCTGGCGTTCATGTGTTCCCCTGCGGATTGGTGGCACTGACGAATGACAACAGGCCACATGAGGTTTCCCTCATGTGGCCTGTTGTCCAGATACTGCTTCTGTGCGCCCTGACGGGCTCGAACCGCCGACCTGCTGGGTGTAAACCAGCTGCTCTTCCAGCTGAGCTAAAGGCGCGCACGTCCCCCACGGATTGTCAGATAATCCGTGAAAGCAACGAGGGATACCCTATCACACCACCACACGGGCCCGGAAATCGGACCCCGTGGCCCGTGACCACCGCGGTGGGGACGGGACTAGGCCTTCTTGGCGCTGCGCTGGACCAGGCAGGAACCCTGCCAGGCACCCAGACGCTCAGCCTTGGTCTGAACCATGCCCGCGAGCTGGGCCGATTCTGAGATCACACCGGGCGAGAGAGCGCCGACCTTCCCGATACCAGGCGTGAGCAGCCACACACGACCGTTCTCAGCGAGGGAACGAATGGAGTCAACGAGGCCGTCGACGAGATCGCCGTCCTCCTCGCGCCACCAGAGCAGCACGACATCGCACAGCTCATCGGTATCCTCATCCAGGAGTTCCGCGCCGATGACATCCTCGACAGACTCACTGATCTGCGAATCGCAGTCTTCGTCCCATCCGATTTCCTGGACGCTCTGACCCGATTCGATCCCGAGTAGTTGAGCATAATCCTGGGCACCCTGCTTGACTGTGCCCGGAGCGTCGGCCACTGTATGTTCCTCCTGTGAATTGAACCCCCGATATGAAGAAGGGGCAGTTCACCTTTGGAACCACCTCCCGAGGGCTATTGACGTTTGCCCTTCGCACAATACCGCGCATAGCGCAGAAGTTCCCATATTTCCTGGGAAATATTCCCCAATTCTCCCCCACTTTAAGCAAGAACATCCTTTTGACGGATTTCCCACCTATCCCAAGTCGGATGCCCAGCCCCTACCAAACGCTCCCCGGATTCCCGCCCATGAACCACCCGGGGCCACCACCGCGGACATACACAGGACCCCCGGAGACCAAAAGTCGACATCAGACCTCATTTTGATTCGCAGCACGGCCAAACATGAGAGAAACTTCACATTTTGAATTTCCCCTTTCCTGCATATGGAAAACCGCCGGTGACACCCCTGCCATTTGGGCAGCTCCCCCCACCTCACCATGTCCACATTTTCCATAATGTGGCCTGTAACACCCTTGGGCTCAAGGCTTCCACGCCCCACCGGGACCCTCATCAGCAGGTGAAACAGACCCTCCTGCAATGCTTTGTTAAAAAGAACCGCCCTTTGTGCGTATCCTTGTGTCAATTGTGCGCGCACTGCCACCAGCTTTCCTCAGGATTGAACACGGTCGGGAAATCCTCCCCGGATACCCTGCACGCCCCACCTCCCACACCGACACCGGCGGGGAGGGCCGGGCACGTTTTCAGCTGCGGGTGATGGAAGCGGTCGCCGGTCCCCCGGTCGCATAAACGAAATGAAAAACATTCCAACAGGAGGTGTGGAAATGGCCGATCAAGCAAAACTTGGTGGCAAACCCACAGATGACACCAACTTCGCGATGATCCGTGATGGCGTTGCATCTTATTTGAACGACTCCGACCCGGAGGAGACCAAGGAGTGGATGGACTCCCTAGACGGTCTACTGCAGGATTCCTCTCCGGAGCGCGCCCGTTACCTGATGCTGCGCCTGCTGGAGCGGGCATCCGCCAAGCGTGTCCCACTGCCCCCGATGACGTCCACCGATTACGTCAACACCATCCCCACATCCATGGAGCCCGATTTCCCGGGTGATGAGGAGATGGAGAAGCGCTACCGCCGCTGGATGCGCTGGAACGCCGCCATCATGGTGCACCGTGCCCAGCGCCCGGGAATCGGTGTGGGTGGGCACATCTCCACCTACGCCGGCGCCGCCCCACTCTACGAGGTCGGTTTCAACCACTTCTTCCGCGGCAAGGACCACCCGGGTGGCGGTGACCAGGTCTTCTTCCAGGGTCACGCCTCCCCGGGCATGTACGCCCGCGCCTTCCTCGAGGGCCGTCTCACCGAGAGCGATCTGGACAGCTTCCGCCAGGAGGTCTCCTACGAAGGTGGTGGCATCCCGTCCTACCCGCACCCGCACGGCATGCCGGACTTCTGGGAGTTCCCGACCGTGTCCATGGGCCTCGGGCCCATGGATGCCATCTACCAGGCGCGCTTCAACCGCTACCTGCACAACCGTGGCATCAAGGACACCTCGGAGCAGCACGTCTGGGCATTCCTCGGTGACGGCGAGATGGATGAGCCGGAGTCCCGTGGTCTCATCCACCAGGCTGCGCTGAACAACCTGGACAACCTCACCTTCGTGATCAACTGCAACCTGCAGCGTCTTGATGGCCCGGTCCGCGGTAACACCAAGATCATCCAGGAACTCGAGTCCTTCTTCCGTGGTGCCGGCTGGTCCGTCATCAAGGTCATCTGGGGCCGTGAGTGGGATGAACTGCTGGAGAAGGACCAGGACGGTGCTCTTGTCGAGGTCATGAACAACACCTCCGACGGTGACTACCAGACCTTCAAGGCCAATGACGGTGCCTACGTCCGTGAGCACTTCTTCGGCCGTGACCCCCGCACCCTCAAGCTCGTCGAGGACATGACCGACGAGGAGATCTGGAAGCTGCCCCGTGGTGGCCATGACTACCGTAAGGTCTACGCCGCCTACAAGCGTGCGCTGGAGACCAAGGACCGCCCGACCGTCATTCTCGCCCATACCATCAAGGGCTACGGCCTGGGCCACAACTTCGAGGGCCGCAACGCGACCCACCAGATGAAGAAGCTGACCCTGGATGACCTGAAGCTGTTCCGTGACAAGCAGGGTCTGCCCATCACCGATGAGGAGCTGGAGAAGGATCCCTACCTGCCTCCGTACTACCACCCGGGTGAGGACGCACCGGAGATCAAGTACATGAAGGAGCGTCGCCAGGCGCTCGGTGGTTTCCTGCCGGAGCGCCGTGAGAAGTACGAGCCACTGCAGGTTCCCCCGCTGGACAAGCTGCGGTCCGTGCGCAAGGGTTCCGGCAAGCAGCAGGTGGCCACCACCATGGCCACGGTGCGTACCTTCAAGGAACTCATGCGGGACAAGAACCTGGCCGACCGCTTGGTCCCGATCATCCCGGATGAGGCCCGCACCTTCGGCCTGGACTCCTGGTTCCCGACCCTGAAAATCTACAACCCGCACGGTCAGAACTACGTGCCGGTCGACCATGACCTCATGCTGTCCTACCGTGAGGCCAAGGACGGCCAGATCCTGCATGAGGGCATCAACGAGGCCGGTTCCGTGGCATCGTTTATCGCCGCCGGAACCTCCTACGCCACCCATGGCGAGGCCATGATCCCGCTGTACATCTTCTACTCGATGTTCGGCTTCCAGCGCACCGGTGACGGCATCTGGGCCGCAGCCGACCAGATGACGCGTGGTTTCCTCCTGGGCGCCACCGCCGGTCGCACCACCCTGACCGGTGAGGGCCTCCAGCACATGGATGGCCACTCCCCGATCCTGGCCTCCACCAACCCCGGTGTGGAGACCTATGACCCGGCGTTCTCCTACGAGATCGCGCACCTGGTCCACCGCGGCATCGACCGCATGTACGGACCGGGCAAGGGTGAGAATGTCATCTACTACCTCACCATCTACAACGAGCCAACCCCGCAGCCGGCTGAGCCTGAGGATCTGGACGTCGAGGGCCTGCACAAGGGCATCTACCTCTACGACAAGGCCGCCGAGGGTGAGGGCCATGAGGCCTCGATCCTGGCCTCCGGCATCGGCATGCAGTGGGCACTGCGCGCCCGTGACATCCTCGCCGAGGATTACGGCATCCGTGCCAACATCTTCTCCGCCACCTCGTGGGTGGAGCTGGCCCGCGACGGTGCCCGCCGTAACCTGGAGGCGCTGCGCAACCCGGGTGCGGATGTCGGTGAGGCATTCGTGACCACCCAGCTGAAGAAGGGTTCCGGCCCCTACGTCGCGGTGTCCGACTTCGCGACCGACCTGCCGAACCAGATCCGCGAGTGGGTTCCCGGTGACTACATCGTCCTCGGTGCCGACGGCTTCGGTTTCTCCGATACCCGTCCGGCAGCCCGTCGTTACTTCAACATCGACGCCGAGTCCATCGTCGTGGCGGTCCTGCGCGGCCTGGTCCGCGAGGGTGTCATCGATGCCTCCGTGGCGGCGCACGCGGCTGAGAAGTACAAGCTGTCCGACCCGACGGCACCACAGGTCGATCCGGACGCACCGATCGAGTAGACCTGCTTGTCGACGAAAAACACCCCCGCCCCCTCACATGATGAGGGGGGCGGGGGTGTGCTCGTTTACGGCGGGTACAGGGGGGTATCAGCCCAGCATCGCCTTATCGGAGAGCGTCGCGCCCTTGATCTTGGCGAATTCCTGCAGCAGATCCCGCACGGTGAGCTTCTGCTTCACCTCTGCGCTGGCCTCATAGACGATCCGTCCCTCGTGCATCATGATGAGGCGGTTACCCAGGCGGATAGCCTGTTCCATGTTGTGGGTGACCATGAGGGTGGTCAGTTTGCCGTCCTCGACGATCTTCTCGGTCAGGGTGGTGACCAGTTCGGCTCGCTGGGGGTCCAGGGCGGCGGTGTGTTCGTCGAGAAGCATGATCTTGGGCTGGGTGTACCCGGCCATGAGCAGTGACAGCGCCTGTCGCTGACCACCGGAGAGCAGACCCACCTTGGCGGTGAGTCGGTTTTCCAGGCCGAGTTCAAGCCGGGCCAGTTCCTGCCGGTACAATTCCCGCCGTTTGGTCGACAGGGCCATGCCCAAACCGCGCTTGCGGCCGCGCAGCAGCGCCAGCGAGAGGTTCTCCTCGATGGTGAGATTGGGGGCGGTGCCGGCCAGGGGATCCTGGAACACCCGTCCGATGAACCGGGCCCGCTTATGCTCGGTCATCCTGTTGACCTGGGTGCCGTCGATGGTGATGGTGCCGGAATCCATGAGCAACCGCCCGGAGATGGCGTTGAGCATGGTGGATTTACCGGCACCGTTGGACCCGATGACGGTGACGAAGTCGCCTTCCTTCATCTCCAGACTGAGGTCGGAGAGCGCCCGGCGCTCATTGACCGTACCGGGGAAGAAGGTCTTGCTGATATTGGAGAGGGTCAACATGGGCTGGCTCACGCGTCCTTTCCGACGGACAGGGGTTCGGTGGGTTTGTCCGTGGCCACCGCTGCCGCGGGGACCGCAGGCGCGGGGGTCTTCCGGAATCGGGAGGTCATCCCCTTCCACCGTGGCAGGAGCAGGGCGATGATCACCAGCACGGCGGTGATCGCCTTCATGTCGTTGGGATCAAGTCCGACGCGCAGCGCCGCGAAGATGATGAGGCGGTAGAGGATCGCGCCGATGATGACGGCGATGACCGACAGCCACACCCGTCGCTGACCCAGCAGCGCCTGGCCGAGGATGACCGAGGCCAGGCCCACCAGGATCAGACCGATGCCCATCGAGATATCGGCGAAGCCCTGGTACTGCCCCACCAGGGCACCGCACATGCCCACGAACCCATTGGACAGGGCGATGGTGAGTGTTTTGGTGAAGTCCGTGGACACACCGAAGGACTGGACCATGGGGCCGTTGTCACCGGTGGCGCGCAGGGACAGGCCGAGGTCGGTGTTGAGGAACCACACCACCACCGCCCCGAGGACCGCCACGGCCACCAGCAGAATGCCCGGTCCCGCCCAGGTGCCGAGCAGGCCGGCCTCACGCAGTGGGGTGAACAGGGTGTCCTGTCGTAGCAGGGGCACGTTCGCCCCGTCCATGATGCGCAGGTTGATCGACCATAGGGCAATCATGGTGAGGATACCGGCCAGCAACCCGTCGATCCTGCCCTTGGTGTGTAGCAGGCCCGTGATCAGGCCGGCGATGAAGCCGGTGACAAATCCGGCGAGCGTGGCGAGGACGGGATTCCATCCGGCCATGATCGCCATCGCGGCGGTGGCCGCACCGGTGGTGAAGCTGCCGTCCACCGTGAGGTCGGCGAAGTTGAGGACACGGAAGGTGAGGTAGACCCCCAGTGCCATCACGCCGTAGATGAGCCCGACTTCGAAAGCGCCGATCATACGCGCTCAGCCTTGTCCAGGATCTCCTGTGGGATCTCCACACCCTGACGCTCGGCGGCGTCCTCATTGATCACGTAGGTGAACTCGGTGGCGGTCTCCACTGGCATGGTCGCCGGGTCGGCACCGTCCTGCAGGATGCGCAGGGCCATCTCGCCGGTCTGTCGGCCGAGCTCGGTGTAGTCAATGCCCAGGGTCGCGATCGCGCCACCCTCCACGGTGCCGGCTTCCGCGCCGATCACGGGGATCTGGTTCTGTTCAGCAACCTGGACCAGGGAAGCGATACCAGACACCACCATGTTGTCGGTGGGAACGTAGATGGCATCCACATCACCGAGTGCGTCCACGGCCTGCTGGATCTCATTGACGGTGGTCACGGTCTGGGTCTTGACCTCGATCCCGAGGGGGCCTGCGGCCTCCTCCACGGCGTCCACCTGGACCTGGGAGTTGACCTCACCGGAGGCGTAGACAATGCCGATGCTGTCCACATCCGGGACGAGCTGACGGAGGAGTTCGAGCTGATCCTCGATCGGGGCGGCATCAGAGGTGCCGGTGACATTGCCCCCCGGAGCCTCATTGGAGTCCACGAGGTCGGCGGACTCCGCATCGGTGACCGCGGTGAACAGAACGGGGATATCCGTGATGTTCTGGGCGGTGGCCTGCGCCGCCGGGGTGGCCACAGCCAGGACCAGGTCCAGATTGTCGGAGGCGAACTGCTGGGCGATGGTCAGCGCGGTGCCTTGTTCACCGTTGGCGTTCTGCTCCTCGAAGGTGACCTCCACACCCGCATCCTCGAATGCCTGCTTGAACCCTGCGGTGGCGGAGTCCAGAGCGGGATGCTGGACAAGCTGGTTGATACCGATGGTGTAGGAATCACCATCCCCGGATGCACCGGTGGTGGTGTCGGTGTCCTCGGAGTCGCTGCTGCAGGATGCCAGAGCAAGCGCGCCGACGGTCAGGATGCCGGCGAGGGTCGTCGAACGGGAAGAGAACATGGCACATCTCCTTTAGTAGATTTCTTGGCCCAGGGTGTTCACTCGTGTCACGTAAAAATCATCTGTGAGATGATTCATACTAGAACTTACTGGCCTGACAGGTCATATGGGTAAACCCGCCGTCACCATGGGTGCCCCGGGTGGGTTTTGTCGCTGCCCACCGGCTACCCACCGGCTGGCCACCGGCTGCAGACCAAACGAGAGCGGGGGTCACGACGCGGCGCTAGAGTGGAGACCACCATGAACGTTCCATCTAATAAGCCCAGCGATGCCGACCGCGAATATCTCCAGGCTGAACTGACCCGCCTCGTCGGGCAGGGTCGCCTGGATCTGACCACCTACCAGGACCTGGTGGATATTGTTTGGTCCACGGAGAACAACACCGACCTCATGCAGATCCGCGCGCGGTATTTCGGTGGGCCCACGGTACAGCAGTCACCGGCGCAACAGCCCTCCGTACCGCCGCAGCAGTACCGGTATGGCCACCCCCCGGCACAGCAGCCGCCCCATCCACATTCCCCCCACGGCATCCCCATGGGGGGACACCTGGCCCAGCCCCACCAGTTCACCCCTCCGGCGGTGGCCGGTTCCGAACCGGAGCAGTCGACGATGGGCTCTATCAAGAAAACCGGTCAGTGGGCCGTCCCGGCGTACTCCGCCTACAAGCTCAACGGCTCGGATCTCCACCTGGATCTGCGCAGGGCGACGGCTGCGGCGCCAGTGGTCACCATCGACATCACCATGAACATGTCGGCGGCCACCCTGGTGGTGCCCCCGGGTGTGCACGTGGATGTGCAGATGGCCAGCAAGAACTGGTCGGAGTTCAATGTGGACACCTCCACCCCCATCCCCGGCGCCCCACGCGTGGTGCTCACCGGTGTCGCCCGTGCGTCGACGTTGAAGGTGATCACCAAGAACCCGAATGAGCCTCTGGGGCTGTGGCAGCAGGTCTTCGGCTCCTGATCTCAGGAACGTGACGGGGCCCCGAGCGTCCGGTCCAGCAGCATGTGGATGGCGTTGTTGAGAATACCCGGTGCCTCCAGGGGCAGCATGTGCCCGGCACCCTCCGCGATCTGGCGTTTCGCATCGGGCCAGAGTTCGCAGATGCGCTCGGACTGACTGAGGGGGGTGACCTCATCCTTCTCCCCCGCCAGGACATATCCACCCATGCCCACCAGGGCCGGGGCGGCGTCCAGTTCGTCATGGTCCTGGAGATCATCGAAGAAACCCACGAAGGTGTCCAGAGGGGTTTCGTGGATCATCGCGGCGTGGAATTCCACGACGTGGTCGTTGATGGGTCGTTTGAACACCGCGGTGGACAGTGCGGGGGCGATGAAGGAGGAGATGTAATCCCGGAATGCATCCACGTCATCCGGGGAGGCCTCGGTGGTGTCCCTGACCTTCTCGGCGATCGGTGAGGCGAGGATCTGGGGCAGTCCCTGGGCGGAGAGCGATTCGATGGAGGCGGCGGCGAGGATGACACCCTTGATCCTGTCGCGGAGTTCGGCAGGGGCACGTTTGACCAGGTTGAGCGCTGTCAGACCTCCGAGGGAGTGCCCCACGATAAGCAGGGGCCCGGTGGGGGCGTGCGCCCGGATGGTGGCCAGGGCATCGTCAGCGGTGCCGTCGACGGTACACAGCTCCGGTTCCACCCGGCCGGTGCGCCCATGACCGCGGACGTCGAAAAGCACGCTTTTGACCTGGGGGAAATGCTCCTGCAGATAATCCACCTGCATATAGAACACCTCGGCGGCGAGGGTGAATCCATGGATGAACACGACGGTGGCCTCCGCATCCGCGGGGCCGACCACATAGGTGCGGACCGCGATCCCACCGGAGTCCACGGTCGCCTCCTCGTCCACGTGAACCAGGCCGGGCCGACGGGTACGGCTATGCAGCGCGCGGTGCTCCCGCGCCAGACTACGCCTCCCCTTCTTCGTGAGGCGCAGTCCTGCAGCGCGGAGTGATGATCGTAACCTCGTGGGGTCCAGAGCCATGGCACCCAGACTACAAGCCACGACAACTGGCTCCGGGAAGCGCACAACGGTAACTTTGATGTCATGATCCCGAACTCCACCAATACCCCTGAAACCCCCGATGACGCCCGGACGGGCATGCTCACCACCCTGGTCGGGATCCTGTCGGATGTGGGTGGGGTGAGTGCCGAGGACATCACCACCACCGCCCGCCTGCGCGAGGACCTGGCCATCAGCTCCCTCAACCTCATCGAGGCTGTCGTGCGGGTGGAGGATGCTTTCGGGGTGCGCATCGAGGATGCTGATGTACAGGGATTCACCACCACCGGTGACATCGTTGATTTCCTGGAGGCCAACCGTTCGGAAACAGTGACCTAAAACTTCCCGGATAAACGGGACTTTCCGGGGATCTACACGCACAATGGTCATATGACTGTGAACATCTCCTATCTCACCGACATGGATGGCGTCCTCATCAGGGAAGGCGACATGATCCCCGGTGCGGACCGGTTCCTACATGCCCTGGTCCACAACGACATCGAGTTCATGGTGTTGACCAACAACTCCATCTTCACCCCCCGCGATCTCTCCGCCCGTCTGCGCAGCTCGGGGTTGGATATCCCGCCCGAGCGCATCTGGACCTCCGCCACCGCCACTGCACATTTCCTGAAATCACAGGTCAGCGAGGGGACCGCATATGTGGTCGGGGAATCCGGTCTCACCACCGCGCTGCACACCGCCGGGTGGATCCTCACTGATTCCAATCCGGAGTTCGTAGTTCTGGGCGAGACCCGCACGTACTCCTTCGAGGCCATCACCACCGCCATCAACCTCATCCTGGGTGGTGCCCGGTTCATCTGCACCAACCCCGATGTCACCGGCCCCTCCCCCACGGGAATCCTGCCCGCCACCGGTTCAGTGGCCGCGCTGATCACCGCGGCGACAGGTGCGGAACCGTACTACATCGGTAAACCCAATCCGGTGATGATGCGCAGCGCCCTCAACACCATCGGTGCACACTCGGAGCACACGGTCATGATCGGCGACCGCATGGATACCGACGTGATCTCCGGTCTGGAGGCCGGGATGCGCACCGTCCTGGTCAAGAGTGGCATCTCGAATGAGGCTGAGATCAGGCGGTACCCGTTCCGTCCGACCATGGTCGTGGACTCCATCGCCGACATCGCCGAACGGTGGGATGATCCCTTCGGTGATGGTTCCTTCCAAGTCCCGGATCACGCCGAACAGGACGCCGAACAGGACGCTGAACAGAACTAGGAATCCCCCGCACCGCTCCGTGCCCTGCACACGGACGGTCAGATGTCTACTGTCGTGGACATGGCGATTTCTGACATTGCACGCAAAGGCGAACGTTGGGCGAACCGGGCAACCCTGAAACGGGCCATCCGTAGGGGTTGGACCCCCGAGGTCACCGGGTTCTCCGGATATGGTTCACAGCGACGGGTCCGTGTTCTTGCGCGGATCCTCATGACCAATCCGGATGCCCCTCAGGATCCCCTGGAAGGCAGCGAGGAGGGCCAGATGTCCCTGGGCGAGCAGGCACAACGGGGTTGGCGGCAGTTCTTCACCATCCAGGTTCCCCACCACCCCGTCCGGGTGCATGTCGGCGACAAGACGGTGGATTCCACCACTGATGGCAACGGGTACCTTGACCTGCTCGTGGAGGACCACGGGTTGGATGCCGGATGGCATGAGGTCTCCGTCGAGGCCGAGGGGGCGACCCCCGCCACCGCCAGGGTGCTCATCGTTGACCAGTCCGCCCGGCTGGGGTTGATCTCGGATATCGATGACACCATCATGGTCACCTGGCTCCCCCGGGCCCTGCTCGCGGCATGGAACTCGTGGATCCGCCACACCGACACCCGCAAGCCGGTCCCCGGAATGGGTGAGTTCTATGCCGAGCTGCTGCGCAATGATCCCCATGCACCGGTGTTCTATCTGTCCACAGGCGCATGGAACACCTTCGAAACCCTCAGCGCCTTCCTGAAACGGCACCGCCTCCCCGATGGCCCGATGCTGCTGACTGATTGGGGCCCCACCCCGACCGGGGTGTTCAGATCCGGTCAGGAGCACAAGAAGGTGCAGTTGAGGAACCTCATCATCGACTACCCCGACATCAAATGGATTCTCGTGGGTGATGACGGCCAGCATGACCCGTTGATCTACGGTGAGGCCGTCGCGGAACACCCGGATCGGATTGCAGGTGTGGCTATCCGTGAGCTCTCCCCCGGGGAGCATGTGTTGTCCCACGGCACCACGGGTGCGCTGACCACCATCACCACCAATGGTGGGCAGGGTGTGCCCGCGGTACATGGGCGTGACGGCCATGAGCTGTTGCTCAACTACCGCATCCAGCCTTTTCCCCTGGCTGAACAGGACCCGGCCGGGGAGGTCATCGACTAGCCCCGGGAATGCAGAAAATCCTGCGGTGTCCCCCCTCCTCCCGGAAGGGCCGCAGGATTGGTTGTCCCCCGGATCCCGTGGGATCCTCACCCGCCGTCGTCTAATCAACGATGCGCAGTTCAACCTCAAACCTGTGTTCATCAGCCAGATTCACCAGCAGCTCCCGCAGGCACGAGAGCTCACATGGTGCACCGGTGATCACCTCACGGCACTCGACCAGGCCGAGTTCGAAGGGATCGCGACGCCAGGCCGTGAACCACCGTGCGGTGAGCGGATCAGCACCCGGAGCAACAAGCTCCGACGGGCTGGGGATGCACACCACCATTGCGGTCTCCACTGTGGGTCGCAGCGTGCGTGGCATTCCGCTGATCGTGAGAACAGCAGTCTGTGCCGGTTCGGCCACATCCGTGAATGAAGGTGCAACGGAAGTTTTCAGTTGTGGTAACCCCATGTCCTCCCAGAAGTCTGCCGTGAGCAGGTCCGCCTGATGACGGCTCCGGGTGGGCACGGTTAATGCTTTGTTCGTCATGTCGGATTCCTTAGGCAACACCTGACAACCCCCGACCCTGGTCAACCCAGTGCCGTGTGTTGTAAGACGAGGATCGTCTTCCCCAACGGCCTCGCGTGTGCGTCATTCTTCCTTCAACGACGTGCTACAGGCGATTGTGGTGAACTCACACCGGACCGGCAACCCTGAACCACCACTTTAACCCCCGATCATTAAAGCTGAAGTTCAACTTTAGACTCCCCGTTATGGAAGCAGTCCACCCCATCACCACAGCTCAGAGCACCCCTGGCCACCCCCACCAGCCCCCCTCGTCAGCGGACCACGGGAACCCGCGAGAGGAAACCCGGGGAAACCACTTGAACAATGCGAACACATGTGCTATCAAGCCGGGCCCGGGATTCCCGGCCGGTCAGACCCCGCGCTCAAGTTCAGCCCACACCGCATCGTTGAACTCCGTCCACAGCGGTTTGGCCCAGGCATCGAAATAACGGTCGGTGAGCACCACACCCGCACGGCCGGTCCCGGGGGCTACCCAGAGGAAGGTGCCGGAATAACCGAAGTGCCCGATGGTGTTCTCCGGCATGGTGGTGCCCGTCCAATGCGGAGCCTTGGTGCCCTTGATCTCAAAACCCAGTCCCCACGGACACGGCTTCTGCATCCCATATCCCGGCACGGTGCCGATCAGATCCGGATACTGCACGGTGAACGCCTCATCGAGGGTCTGGCGTGCCACCAGGGTCGGGTCCAGCAGCTCCCCGGCAAATCTGGTCAGATCCGCCACCGTGGAGCGCATCGCATGCCCGGCGGATCCGTGCAGCCCGGAGGACTCCATACCCAGCGGCATCAACACCGCCTCACGCAGGTACTGCGCGAACGGCATCTCGGTCTCCTCCTCCACTGCATGGGCCAGGACATCAAATCCCGCCGATGAATAGATCCGGCGATCCCCCACCGGCCGCTCCACCACCGGGGAACCGAAGGCCAGACCCGAGGCGTGGGCCAGCAGGTGACGCACCGTGGCCCCCTCTGGGCCGAGCGGGGTGTCGAGCTCGAAGACACCCTCCTCGATGGCGATGAGAAAGGCATAGGCGGTGACCAGTTTGGTCACGCTCATGATCTCAAAGACATGATCCACATCGCCGTGGCTGCTGACAGCACCGTCGGCGATGATGCTTGCTGCGACGTTGTCCACCGGCCACGAGTCAAGTGCGTTCAGGCTCTCCATGGACTCCGACCCTAGCAACTCCCCCACCCGGAACGGCTGAGGCGGGGCCGGGGCGGACCGGAAAATGACAGAGGCCGCCATGCATACACGCATGGCGGCCTCTGACCACGGACATCGGTGGGGCCAGCGGGGCTACACACTCAAAGTGCTGTTAATGCAGGTCAAAGCACCAAACACAGGCAACCCAACCCAGCCTGTACGCAATGTGTACGCAAACACACCACGCAACCACCAGGGAAAGGACAACCCCAATGCGAGCACCAACCCCCAACCCACACCCCGTAGGCACACCAGAATGGGCCGCGCATGAAGATGCATGGTTCCGTGAGTTCCATTCCTCTGGAGAGCTCCACACCCTCATGGCCACCATCTCCCACGTCGGTGCCCTCCACGACCAGGCAGGGGCGTAACCCATGACCACCACACACCAGCCCACCCCGGCGCGCCGGGAACACCAGCACCAGGGCCCCAAGCTGCCCAAGCTCTCCCACCTCGTTAAGTACGTCGATGTAGACGGCACCGTCACCACCATGTGCGGCAAACAGTGGAAAGACACCCTAACGGTCGCTGGATCCACCCACACACCCTGTGCTGCCTGCCACGCGGCTAAGCATCTCTATGAGGTCATGCCATGACACTGCCCCGAGACGATCAACCAGACACCTACACCGGCATCTGGAACCGGGTGCAGATCACCCACGTGGTGCCGGACTCCAGCCGTGGGGTGATGCATCTTGTCATGCCCAAGGACACGGTGCGTACCTTTTGCACCACCACCAACCCGGTGTGGGTATGCACCACCCGTAGGCCCGAGACCATCGGCGCGTACATCCAAGGCAGGGCAGATAAATGGCGGCTGCACGGCGGGCCCATCCTCACCCCCTGCCCCGAGTGCTTAACGTTGGCGGCGGTGGAGGCGGAAATGAGGGGGCAGAATAAGTACCCCATCCAACGCCTGTTAGACGGGTTGGCACGCACTACCACACCACAGGCGAAGTCTTAACCGCTTAGACGGCGTTTCTGACCTGGGGTTATGCAGCCCCGATTACCTCCCCGGCGCGATACTGGCACCAGCTCCAGGCGCGCCGGGTTTCTTCATCCCTGCCCGAGCTCCAGGCCCCGCGCACGCGGGGAAGGTATTTTAAAACTTTTAAATAGTCGGTAGTGCCACGCCAGGGCCCGCGCGCGGGGAAAGTATTTGAAATTTTCAAAATGTAAATACCGGGTCAGGCCTCGCACCCGCGCACGCGGGGAGCTGAGTGACGATCATCGTAACGCAGACCTTAGCTCAGCCCCACGCCTCTTTTGGTGAGGTAACCGAAGATCTTCGTTTATCTGAATGCCCATGAGGGACAGGCAGGCCCGATAGGTCGGGATCCCTACCTAACAACCCCCGCGTACGTAGTCATGCGTAGCTGGACGCCACCCCACCCCGGGGTGCCGGAAATATCCAGCCCTCCCCACAATTCACAACCCCCCCTGCCCGGTAGTGAAAATATCTCTCTGCCGTACGACACCGGGGGTGTGAGCTGGGGATAAACGGGAATTTCCCATATTTCCCCAGGTGCGTTTTATTTCAGTGCGTACACCATGCCAGACCCTAAGCCACCCGGCGCGTACCAGGCCCCCACCCCGGGGCACTCCCCCACCCCTCCAGGACACCTACAGGCGGCGGAGAGAGAGGGTCTAACCGTGAGCAAAGAGCGGGGTCAGGAACCCCAACCCCCGGATATTATCGGCGGCGGGTAGTTACTGCCCTGCACCGTTGTTCATCATGGGATCCCACTTGTTGGGCAGGTGAGCATACTTAGTAGGCACCGTGTTATGCCACGCTGGGGTGTTGGTCATACCGTGATAAATGTTCGACTCCACCAGCGAATCAGGGCGGGTAAAGGCTAGGGAGTCACGTCCCTGGGCCCCATCGTGATAGCGGAACATCCCAGCCCGTATGTTCCCGAGCTCCACCAGGCGGCGTGTTGCCCGGCGCGCTGCCACATAGTCAGCACGGGTGGGGGCTGGCACGTGTTTGCGAACTACATCAACCACCCAACAGATCTGGTTGGGGGTCATGGTCTCCAGCTCTGCCAGTATCCGTTGTTGCCAGATTCCAGGCCCTCTACTCATGTTGCCCACCCCATCTGTCTAAGCGTTGCCCTAGGGGTAAACCTACCAGGGGCAACACTTAACCAGTGAGGGGAGAATACCCGCGCCGGGTATCCACTGGTCAACCCGTAAGTTTCCCCCACCCTGAAGAAAATAAGGACTCAAGGCAGGACAGGGGGAGTCCTCTCACGGAACCGTCAATACTTTGCCCACCCCTACACCACTGGAACTTTCCCCCACCCTGAAGAAAGTCCAGACACCAGGAAACAATGGGCGGGGTCTAGACCTGCACCCCCTCGGAAAAACAGGCAGGAGTGGTTGCCCGGCACTGTCCCCCCCAGCGTGATGGGACTTTTAGGGCCCGTGTAAAAAATACCCTGACCGTGATAGCCGGGGAGGGTCAGGGCGGGGCACCCCTCTAAGATTTTCCACCCATCACACCCCCACATAACTAGGTGGGCCCCTGTTATTTTTCGGATCCAGACGGGGAGAGAGAAACCTGACACATGGCACAGGGGGGAGTCAGTACGGCAGGAACGCTAAGAATACAGGCACCCCTACCACTCCAGGGCCTCTCCCCCGGCGCGGCGGGTGGTGCTCCCGGGCGCGCCGGGTGCTGGTTGGTCATTTTCGGGAAATTCCCGTTTCTGTCCAGGTGCTCCCGGGCGCGCCGGGTGCCGGCCTTTTCTGACCGGGTAGGGAGAGAGACACAGGCAGTTCATAACAGGGGGCGATGTGCCAGCATGAGGGGTTGGTATAAAACGCCTCCCCTGCCCGTGGGCTCTCTGCACCAGTCTTTTTAACCGATCAGTTGGAAAGGCATCTACTCCCCTGCCCCGTGGGGCTCCCGCTTGGGGTGGGGGGTAACCCCAGCCCTCGGGCACCATAGTTCGCCCGTTGGTATAGGCGCACGCGGTGTGTACAGGTCTGGGGATCCCCTGCCCCTGCCTAGTCCTCCAGCTCCAGGCGGCGCGCGTAGCGGGTAACAGCCCGTGCCAGTTCTCGGGCGTACGGCATCATCCTGCCCTCATGCTCTGGGAAGTGCCGCTGTAGATCCTTAATCAAAAATGCGGTGAGTCGTTCCTCGGGGCTGGTGTTGTATCCGGGGCTAGGCGTACTCAAGTCCATGGCGGTGGCGCCTCCAATCATGGGTGTGGGGATCCCCTGCCCGGCGCGACCGTGGGCATGAGCACCAGGGCGCGCCGGGTGGGTTGGGGTGTTGGACCTAACTCCAGTTCCCTATAGGGTGTGGTCCAAACGGTCCAATGGTCCAATGCAGGTCAGGGCATGTTTACGGCGGTCCAATCGTGGTCCAATCGTGGTCCAACTGGACCGTGGACCTGGGTTGGTGGTCCACCATTGGACCTGGGTTGGACCGGTATTGGACCATCACATACCCCCGTTGACCTGGGTTGGACCATTGGACCTGTTGGACCACTCTCTCACCCGGTCCACGCCTTGTGGTCCATGCACCTGTGCCACTGCCCGGGTGCCCTCCCCAGTAACAGTGATAAGCCCCTCTGCCTCCAATGCTTCAAACACCTCGGGCACTAGTTTTCGTAGGTCACTCTTAGCGGCGTACCGACACGCGGCCACGTTGACGGTGCCCTCCCCGGCCTCCAGGCGGCGGACAACATGCGAGCGGGCCCGGGCCTCCATTTTCTCCAGCCGCGCTATCTCTGCCTCCCGTTGGTTCTGAGTGCGTTGCTCTGCCTCCCGGCGCGCCTTGGTAGCCAGTTCACGCCGGACCAACCCAAGGGTGTCTGTGTGCTTAAGCAACACAACCCCTGCCAGTTCCCAATCCTCTAGGTCCACATCGGTGTGCCCCTCCAGTAGTGCGAGACCACAGGCAATCTTGATCCGCAACATAGTGCGGTGCCCCTCCAGGGGGTCAGCGTCCACGTTGAACGCCTGTGAGCTACGCCTACGGTAATCAGCCACCACATAGGTTTTCACGCTCTCGGGGAGGTCCATCACTGTTTGGTCCCGGGGGGTGGTTAGTTCCACTTTGAGCGGTGGCACGGTCTCGGGGATCCACTGCCCTGTGTCCTCCATCCAGGCAGGCAACCACACGTAACGCTGGGGTAGTCCACTGTCCTCATGCTTGAGAATTGCGGGGGCGTTGGCTGGTTGGACCTGGGTAATCATTCCCAGCCGGTAGGTGTGGGCCTCTACGTTGGACCGGGTATCTGCACTGGAGTTGTTAAACCCAGCCTGCTCCCCGCTCCACATCTTCAACAGGGTAGGCACCACCGTGGATCCGCTACGCCCTGCCAACGCATCCAGGTTGGACACCTCGGATTCATTGACCAGGGCGCGGGTGATCCGGGGTGTGGGCAGTTCATCTTTCTTCGGTGCTGGGGGCTCCATGAACAGCCGTACCAGGCCCTCCCCGGTGCCGCTGTTGATCTCGGGCACGTGCACCGGGAAACCACCGGTAGCGTCCACTATCTCCACCGCATCACGGGCGGCACTCATGCAGGCACCTTTTCCACCGCCCGAGTTGGCGGTCAGGGCGATAAAGATATTTAGGGATCCATACCCACCGATCAACGGCGGGGTAACCAACGTGGGTGGGGTGGAGGCGATCACCCGTGCCAGGACACACCCGAGCATTCCCCACGGGTTGACGTTGCGGGAATGAGCAAACCTCATTAGGTGTGCCAGGCTATCGCGCCGGGTCCATAGGTCATCCGGGTTGGTGGTCTCCACCGGCACCACGCCGGGTGGTACTTCTACCTCCCCGTTGGCGATACGCTCCACCGGTGGTGGGGCTGGAGGTAGCTCTACATCATGCATGAACGGTGTCATTACGCTGCCCTCCCCACCGTGTTGGCGGCGCTAGCCAACGTGCGCTGTATTTCCATATCCGACAACCCAATGGACTGTGCAGCGGTGGTGAGCTCTGCTGTGAGGTCTAACCCATCCTCCAGGGCCCGGCACGCTGCCCAATGCAACACGTTGTTACGCTGCCCCTCCCCGGCCTGCTCCACCGTGGCCACCAGGCCCGCGCCGGGGGACTCCCCGAGCTGTACCCGGCGCGCCTGCACCGGCTTAGGCAGGGGCTTATAGACGTGGGCACGCAACCAGGTAGGCAACACCACAGGGGTGCACCAGTGGGCAATGAGGTAATGCATTCCGGTGGTGGGGTGAACACTGGGGGGCACGACAACATAACCGGTGTGTGTTTTGACGTCCACACCCTCCCCTGCCGTGCCGCGTACGTCCCCCGAGTACGGCAGGGTGAACCAGTAGTGCAGCCCGTGGGAACCGGTCAGCATCATCAACGTGTCGGGCACCTCCAGGCCCCCGAGCTCCACCCACGTATCCCACCCACCGTTACGGGGATCAATATCTAGCACCACCATGCCCTTAGGTGGGGTGGCACCAATGTTCGCGCCGGGCCACTTCTCCCACCACGCCTGTACCTGTGCCAGGTCGGTGGTGAAGTCCTTGAACCCGTTGGGGGTCAACGGCACTTTGCCGTTCAGGGGCCCTACCTTGAACCCGAGTTGTGCGTACCGGCGTGCGGCGGTTGGTAACCATTGGTTGGTGGGCAGGGTCTCGGGGGATCCATCCCACTTCAATGGGGTGTTATGTCCGGCAGGGTTGCTACACTGGTGTTGGTTGTCCACCACCCCGAGTAATGCCCCTGCCTGCACCGTGGGGGCATTAATCATTGCTGCCACCACCTTGAATGACAGTCAGCCCGGCGCGCCGGGTCTCTGCCTCCATCTCAGGGTGTGGCAGTCCGTTGGGGTGCTCCAGGCACACACAGGTGAACTCTTTCCCCTTGGGGCCCATCTCACGCTGTGAGTACACAGGCAGGTGATTGGAGTAGTACACCGGGCGCATGATGGAACCATCATTCCGACGGTGGTAAACCCCGGTGTCCATAGCCATGGCGGTGACATCGGCGGCAATGCTGTACAGCGCTGCCATGACCTCGTTCAGGGGCCCGGGTAGGTATTCCTCCCCGTCGATCAGCTCCAGGCCGTAGGTATCTGCCAGGTGCTCGTGTACCCAATCCAGGGTGTTACGCAATGATTCCCGGGTGTGAATGAGGGCATCACGCGGTGTGTAATCGGCGGGCATTACGCTGCACCCCCATCCCACTGGTTGGTGGCACGGGCCTGTATCAGGGCCTCCAGCGACTCCACAGATACGCGCATGGAACGGGGTGTGAGGTAGGTAGCCTGTAGTTCTCCAGCGGCCACCAGGCGGCGGATTGTCTTAGTGGAACAATCCACTAGTTCAGCGGCATTAGCTACGGTGAGCCACTGTTTATGGGTGGTAGGTGAGGTTGTGGCACTCATGGGTGTGAAACCATATCTAGCGTGTTGGGTGCACGCTTAAACCCCCGGCACGCGACTGCCAGGTTGTATAAGCGCGGCACCCTCACTATGAGGCCATGCCCTACAGGTCTAAGTTCCCGCAGATAGTGGAGAGTCTACCACAGGGCACACAGGGCACTATAGGGCCTGCACTGCCCTACGGATCATATCTACCGGGATCCGCTGCCTCCCGGCGCGCCTAAATGCATGTAGCACCGGGGCCAGCTTGGTGGAACGTACACGGTAACCGTCCAGCACCCACACATGGTCATGGTTGGGGCGTTCCTCCCAACTCACCCGAGTAGTTGCACGCAAGCCCGTCACCCCCTGAGATCCCATTTCATCCTTGAGAATTTCGGTACTACGTTGCTCTGCATCACCTGGTGATTCCGACAGTTCACCAGCGGCGTAGAGCTCAACAGCCCGTGGCCAAAAATAGTAGCTACTTGTATGCTTCCCCACCGGGCTAGGTGACCTGCCCTTGAATACCCGCGCTAACCACATCTCTTCCACTTCGTCAGGCGCGTCCAGTGTGTAATACAGGTAAAAAGTTCCGATAGCTTTCTTGGTGTCCTCACCCCGGTAGATCCGCACCCATTGAAATGTTCCCTCCATCACTCCAACACTCTGGGGGGCTCTAGGCAAGATTGTGCCCTCCCCATTGGTGAGCAACTTTTCATACGCACCGGGCATTAAGAATTGAGAGTGCAGGGCCGTGCTCACAAGTCTTTTTGTCTGTTCATCCAGCGCATCAAATTCTGAGGCAGGTAGATCATAGAGCTGAGTCCATAAGCCTTTGGCAGTGTTCTTAGCCAGTCGTAACGCTAGTAACGGTGGGGTGCTGCCTATTTCGTCTTGGACATTCCCTATTACAGGCTTAACCAATTCACGCAACTTCTCTAGCGCTTCATCGCGTCCCAGCTGTTCATTCTCATTCACGATTACAACCCCTGTCCGTTGTCTAGTGTGCTGCCAATCATCCCCATGAGCTCCTGGGGGCGGGACTGCCTCACGCTGGTGTAAATATGGGTGATTGTTGATAGGTCGGTATCCCCGAGCACGCTGCCTATCTCAGCTGGGGTGGCCCCCATCTCAGCCAACCGGGTGGTGATCCACCGCCGGCCACTATGAGGATGAACCCGGCGCGGCACCCCAGCCTTATCGGCGGCACGGATCAACACAGAACGGAAACTAGTGTCCATCACTGGTTTGCCCCCGGTGGTGACGGTGAATAACCCACCCTCTGCCTTATCCGCGTACAGGCTCAAGTGCTCCTGCATCATCTGTGTGAACTCAGGGAACACGTACACATCACGTACACCGGCCTGTGTTTTGGTGGGTTGGCGCACCAGCTGTACTTTCCCGTCCACGCTTAACCGCTGGAGTTGGTCACGTACCTGCACCACCACGTACGGGGCACGGGGTACGTCACCTGCCACCACAACGTTATGGGTGTGCAGCCCGATAGCCTCCCCCACCCGCAACCCGTGAAACAGGGTCAACACCGTCAACGCCCGGTAGCGCGCCGGGACAGCCCCGAGCACCTTGAACAGTTCTGCATCTTCTAACAGGGGCTTGTCGTACTTGGGGGCGGCACTCCTAGCCGGGGCCTTGAGCGTGACGGGTGTTGCCGTAATGATCCCGCGCTCCAGGGCATCATTAAACCCAGCCTTGAGCCGCTTAAACGCTTTACGGTTGTACTCCGCTGTATCGGGAAACAGTGCCACCACCGCATCCCACCAGTCCTGAATATGTTGGCTGGTGACCTCCACCATGGGTACATCACGCAGTTGCCCGGCACGGCCCTGCACCATATCGGCCCGGGTGATCCTGTTCTCCGTGACCCGGGTGTACTGCTGGAAAGTGGAGGCCCGGATAACCCCGTGGTCTGCTAGGCGTTGGTTGTAGGCGGTGAGGTATTCCCCCACCGTGATCTGTTTCTCTTGGTTCTTTTTGTTTCTGTCCTTGGGTGGCATCCAAGTGGTGTACCCAAGGCGGTGGTGCTCCACCAGGGTTTCCTCCTGGGCTAACCACAACTCTGCCTGTTGCTCTGTAGCGAATGATTTACCGGGGGTGTGCCTGCCACCATCGGGCCCGGTGTACATGACGATGAAACGCTGCCCGCGTTGGCGGATGCTCCCAAACCGTCGCTTCATGCTTGGTTTCCTCTTAGCCCGTGCCATGTGTGTGGTTGTCCTTTGCGTACGTACCCAATCCGTACGCAACATGTACGCGTTAACAGTCTATATCAGTCCCCACCAGTCCATACATGTGTTAGACTGAAACACGCAATGACCTGCAAGAAACAGTGAAACCCCCAGCTAAACGCAGCTAGGGGAAACACAATAAGTGGGGCCAGCGGGGCTCGAACCCGCGACCAACGGATTATGAGTCCGTAGCTCTAACCGACTGAGCTATAGCCCCCGTCCACCGTTGCCTTTCGGACAACGGACTCATTATACCCATGACATTTTCCCCCAATATGCCAACCCCCGGTTCGTGTCGCATTATCATGAGGAACCAATCCCCTCCCGCGCCGAGGAGCTCACCATGCAGGCAGCAACCATCACCCGTCGCCTTTTCCTCCGGGGCACCGCCCTTGCCGCGACGGTGGCCACCATAGGTGGGACAAAGACAGCACACGCCACAGCTCCCCACCAATGGTTTCAACACGGGGTGGCCTCCGGGGACCCCACGCCCAGCTCTGTGATCCTGTGGACACGCGTCACCCCCACACCGGAGGCAACCCCGGGCAGCGGGGTGGGTGAGCCGGTCGGGGTGGCGTGGGAGGTGGCGAGGGAGGCGTCGATAAGCACCGTCGTGGCGCGCGGCACCGCGGTGACGGGGCCGGAATGCGACCACACCATCCACGTCGACCCGGGCGGGCTGGAGCCCGCGACCCACTACTACTACCGGTTCACCGCCCCGGACGGCGAGCGGTCCCCGGTGGGGACCACCACGACGCTTTCGCTTATCGACGCCCCCCTGTCCTCCCTCAACCTCGCCGTGGCCTCGTGCGCCAACTGGGAAGCCGGCCACTTCGCGGCCTATCGTGACATCGCCCGGCGCGCCGACGCAGGTGAACTGGACCTGGTGGTGTTCCTGGGTGACTACATCTACGAATACGCACGCGGCACCTTCGTCGGCGGATCCGGGATGGTGCGTGCCACCGAACCCGCCGAGGAGACCGTCCGTCTCGATCAGTACCGCACACGCTATGGCCTGCACCGCACGGACCCCCACCTGCAGGCCGCCCATGCCGCACTGCCGTGGATCGTGATGTGGGATGACCACGAAACCGCCAATGACTCCTGGCGTGACGGTGCGCAGAACCACCAACCCCATGAAGGCCCCTGGCACGATCGGAAACAAGCCGCACTGCAGGCGTACCTGGAATGGCTACCGATCCGCGCGGGCGCCGACGACCCCCTCTACCGCTCCTTCACCTTCGGCACCCTGGGGCACCTGTCCATGCTGGATCTGCGCAGTTTCCGCGACGCACCACCCACCCACCAGCAGTGGCTGGGCGGGATGCGTGGGACCACCATGATGGGGACCGCACAGTTTGACTGGTTGAAAACCCAGATCGAACACAGCACCGCCCGGTGGAACATCATCGGCAGCTCCGTCATGTTCTCCCCCATGCAGGTCACCGGCGGCCCCCACATCCAGCTGCCGGATCCCCTGCCTGCCAACCTCGATCAGTGGGACGGGTACTCCCTGGAACGCGACCGCCTGCTCACCGTCCTCGCCGACACCGGTCGCCCCGCACTCTTCCTGGCCGGTGACATCCACTCCGAGTGGGGCAGCACCCTGCGTCACGGTGACCGGCACGTCGGGGTGGAACTGGTCGGCAGTTCCATCACCTCCGCCAATGTCAACGATTTCCTGGGACTGCCCGAGGACAATCCCGTCAGCCTCAGCAGTGAGGGTTTCATCCGGACCAACGCCCCCCATGTACGCCATGTGGATCTGGATGCCCATGGATACGCCATCGCCTCCCTCGGGCCGGAATCCGTCCAGCTGCGCTGGTTGCGGGTCGCCGACATCACCAGGCCTGACTCCCCGGTCGCCCCAGCGGTGTCACTGGACTGGGTTTACGGCACCGGATTTACCTCCTGAGCTGCCGATTTGTGTGTTTTGAAAGCATCGGGCTATAGTTAATTCTCGTTGCAGGGAAGCGGCACACAGCCACTACTCAAACAACAACAGTATTCCTCCATAGCTCAGTTGGCAGAGCATTCGACTGTTAATCGAAGGGTCACTGGTTCGAGCCCAGTTGGAGGAGCAGAAATAAAACCCACCGAAATTATTCGGTGGGTTTTTGCATTGCCCTGGCAGGGGGCTGATTCCAGGGGTGACGCTGAACGAAAACGTTGGTTTGCACTCAGAGGCGCCCCATTCCGGCCGGTTTCCCGCGCAAGCCAACGAAAACGTTCACACCATCCTGCACCCGGGTCGGTCGACGTAGCCTGGGAGCCATGAGCACAGAACCCACCTCCCCCACCGCACCCGTTACCGCCACCCGCACCGGGCCGTGGACGTTGTCCGTCGACAATGGCCGGGGTGCCACCCTCACCATCGGCATGGAGGGCGCCGACGGCAGCTTCTCCCCCGTCGAACTGCTCCAGGCCGCGCTCGCCGGGTGCACCGCACTATCCGCGGAGGCCCAACTGGTGGACAAGCTCGGCGCCGATGTGTCCGTCTCCTCCACCGTGCAGGCCACCTACGCCCCCGACGCGAACCGGATCATCCACCTGGACACCACAATCACCGCCGACATGACCTCCCTGCCGATGGAAAGAATGGACAAACTCATCCAGGCCGCGGAGCGTTCCGTGGGCAGATTGTGCACGGTGAAGAGATCACTCACCCACGGCATCGAGACCACAACCACCGTGGTCAACGGAAGCGCTGGACCGACCGGCAGGGTGTGACTGGTTGTGGCTTCGATTGTCACCGCGCTGTGAACCGCTCTACCCTGGCGGATATGGAGAAAACCGCGAGCACAGCACCACCTGTCCCACTGGATACGCCTCTGGAGGATTACGCCCTGCTGTCGGACACCCACACCGGGGCGTTGCTGTCCAGGCACGGCAGCATCGACTGGTTGTGTCTACCCAGGTTCGACTCCGAGGCTGTATTCACGCGTCTGCTCGGTGATCATGATCATGGCCACTGGCGCATCCACGTCCCGGATGGTGAGGTGATCAGCCAGGCCTATCTGGGTGATTCCTTCGTGGTGCAGACCGTCTGGCGCTCCCCGACCGGTATCGCCCGGGTGGTGGATTTCATGCCGATCCACGGTCACGGGGATTCCCTCACCGACCTGGTGCGTACCGTGCACTGTGTGGAGGGCGAGGTCGATGTGGAGGCGGTGCTGCGACTGCGGTTCGACTACGGCGAGTCCATCCCGTATTTCCGTTCCGAGGATCACGGGAATCACAGTGTGATCCAGGCGGTGGCCGGCCCCAATGCGGTCTACGTCCGTGGTCCGAAGATGCCCCACCGGCCCAGTTCCGACTGCCACCATGGCGCGTTCACACTGACGGAGGGGGAATCCCTGAAGTGGGTGCTCACCTGGTCACCGTCATTCGAGGAGCATCCACCGTTACCCGATTACTCCCGTTCCTTCGAGGAGACGGTTGCCTTCTGGTCCCACTGGGTGGAGACGCTGCCGCACCAGGAGCTTTACTACGACGAGGTGCGCCGCTCCATGCTCGTCCTGCGTGCACTAACCGACCTGAAAACCGGGGGGATCGTCGCGGCCCCCACCACCTCCCTACCGGAGGAGTTCGGCGGGGTACGCAACTGGGATTACCGCTATGTCTGGCTGCGGGATTCCGCCTTCACCATCGAGGCCCTGGTGGAATACGGTTTCTCCCAGGCCGCCATGCAGTGGCGGGCCTGGCTGCTCCGCGCGATCGCCGGTGACCCGGAGAAACTGCGCATCATGTACGGACTCGGGGGTGAACGCCACCTCCCGGAGCGCGAACTCCCCCACCTCCGCGGATATGAGAACTCTGTGCCCGTCCGGGTGGGTAACGGCGCGGCCGAGCAGTACCAGGCCGATGTGGTCGGTGAGGTCATGGTGGCACTGGAGACCATCCGCCGGGCGGGATGCCTGGAGGATGAATTCTCCTGGGGCATGCAGAAGGCCATGTTGGAATTCCAGGAACTCAACTACCACCGCAAGGACCAGGGCATCTGGGAGATGCGTTCCGAGCCGAAGTACTTTACCCACGGCCGGGTGGCCATGTGGGCGGCATTCGACCGTGGGGTGAAAGCCGTGGAGGAATATGGCCTGGACGGCCCGGCGGACCGGTGGCGTGAACTCCGATCGCGGCTCTATGAGGAGATCATGGAGCACGGGTACAACGAGGAGATCCAATCCTTCACCCAGTGCTATGACAACACCCGGGTGGATGCCTCCCTGCTGCACATCGTGCAGATGGGGTTCATCTCCCCCACCGATCCGAAGATGCTCAACACCGTCGCCCGCATCGAGGAGGAACTGCTCGATGAGCATGGCTTCCTCCACCGCTACATCACCGATGGTTCCGATGGCCTGGAAGGTGACGAGTACCCGTTCCTCATCTGCTCCTTCTGGCTCATCGAGCAGTATGCCCTGTCGGGACGACTCGAGGACGCGAAGGAGATGATGGAGCGTGTGTTGTCCGTCCAGAGCCCCCTGGGACTCCTCTCCGAGGAGTACTCCCCCACCCACGGACGTCAGGCCGGTAACTTTCCACAGGCGTTTTCCCACATCGGTCTGATCCGTGCGGCCCGCGCCATCAATTTTGAGACCGCCAGAACCAGGTAGGCTGTCGGTTATCACCAACGAAGACATCCGATTTCCTAGGGAGACCATCCACCCATGATCCAGCTTGTTATCGGCGCCGCCGCCGGGTACGTGTTAGGCACCAAGGCCGGGCGTAAGCGATACCACCAGATCAAGAAGGGATATGAAACCGCCATCAACTCCCCGGCGACAAAGGCTGCGGTGAACGCCACCCGGCGCGCCATCGCCAACAAGCTCGACCCGGAACCTCGGATGAAGGAGGTACGCAATCTGCGTACCGATGATGGCCACAGTGTCCTCGAGCCGGACGAGGATTAGTCAGAGACCGGTTCAGCTCCGGAACGCCCGCGCCATCAGTTCCCGCCGGGCCTGTTCCAGGGCCACCAGGTCTGCGAACAGGGAGTTGTAGGCCTGCTCATCATCGGAGGGCCGCATGCGCTGCAGTTGGCTCTTGAGCACCGCGATCTGGTTCCCCACCCGTGTCTCCTGGAGTCGGGACAACACCCCGTCGGTATAGGACTCGAGATCCTGGGCCTCCACCTCGATGGGTTCCATCGCCAGTTCTGACACCAGCGAGGTGCCCAGGATATCCGCCATGTTCTCAGATACCCGCGGTAACCAGTCCACCCCTCCGGTGGCCTGTTCACACCCACCGGCTGCGGTGATGGCATCCCGGACCATGCGGTAGGCGGGGTTGGTGAAACAATCCACCGCCAGCCCGTCGAAGTACGATCCCGCCAGTTCCGGGTGCTGGAGGGCAATCTTGAGGGATTCACGTTCCTGCCACAGGGCGGGGTTACGTGGGTCGGGCATGACCATCTGGGGGCGACTGCTCTGATCCTCCAGGTTCTGCGCATCAAAGCGGGTGGCCCGCATCTGTCTCTTCTGCGGCTTGGGTCGACGGACCTCCTCGTGCACCTGCTGGAGCACCTCCGCAGGATCGGGCCAACCCACCCAGCCGGCGAGCAACCGGGCGTACTCCGACTGCAGGGTCCGGTCGCGGATGCCCGCGACGATCGGCACCGCTCGGCGCAACGCGTTGAGTCGTCCCTCCACCGTGTCCAGGGGGTACTCACTGATGATGGACTGGATGACGAACTCGAACATGGGGACCCGGCTGGCCACCAGATCCCGCACGGCCGCATCCCCGCGTTCCAAACGCAGGTCACAGGGGTCCATGCCCTGGGGCGCCACAGCGACATAGGACTGGCCGGTGAATTTCTGATCACCCTCGAAGGCGCGCATCGCGGCCTTCTGGCCGGCCTCATCACCGTCGAAGGTGTAGATGAGCTCCCCGCGGAAATAGTTGTCATCGAGCATCAGCCGACGCAGCATCTGGAGGTGTTCATCGCCGAAGGCGGTGCCACAGGAGGCCACCGCGGTGTTGATACCGGCGGCGTGCATGGCCATGACATCGGTATAACCCTCCACCACCACGGCCTGGTGACTCTGGGCGATGGCCCGCTTGGCGGTGTCCAGGCCGAAGAGCACCTTGGATTTCTTATACAGCAGGGTCTCGGGCGTGTTCATGTACTTGCCCATCTTGTCATCGTCGAAAAGCTTCCGGGCTCCGAAACCGATGACATCACCCGCGAGGTTCTTGATGGGCCACAGCAGTCGACGCTGGAACTGGTCGATGGGACCCCGCCTGCCCATCTTGGACAACCCGGCGGCCTCAAGTTCCCTGAACTCAAAACCCTTCTTCAACAGGTGTTTGGTCAGCGTGTCCCACCCGGCCGGGGCGTAACCACATTCAAAGTGGTAGATGTGCTCCTTGCTGAAACCACGCTGCAGCAGGAAATCACGGCCGGGCTGGGCCTCGGGTGTTTCCAGCTGTTCACGGTAGAACTGGTGGGCCGCCTTGTTCGCGGCGATGAGACGCTGACGGGTACCGGGTTCCTCCCGCCGCCCCGGGCCGCCTCCCTGGTAGTTGATCTGGTAGCCGATCTTCTCCGCGCAGACCTCCACCGCCTCCGGGAATGATATGTGTTCCATCTCCATGAGGAAGGAATACACATCCCCACCCTTGCCAGTGGAGAAACAGTGGTAGTACCCGCGGTTGGGGCGGACATGGAACGACGGGGTCTTCTCGTCCTTGAAGGGGCTGAGTCCCTTGAGTGAATCCGCGCCGGCGCTTTTGAGCTGCACGTAGTCACCCACGATCTCCTCGATCGGGGTTCGTTCACGGATTGCCTGGATATCGCTTTCCGGTATGCGTCCCTTTGTCATGCTCAACACTCTAGCCCCTTGCCGGGACATGAATCCCATCCACGGAATGTGAGAGGATTGACCCCATGCAGAGAAGCGGCAACAAGAAAATCACGGGTGTGCTCGGGGTGGCGCTGATCGCCGCGGCCACCTGGTTGGGGATCAACGCCTCCGGTGAGGACCAGGCGGACACCACACGGGCCACGGCAACCACCACAGCAACCACCTCGGTGGCCCCACAGCGCACCATCAGCGGCCTGCCCGCCTGCTCCCTGGAGAGCCTGCCCGATCAGACCGAACCCGTGGTGGAGGACATCCTGACCGGCGGCCCCTTCGCCTACCCCGATAATGACGGCACCCGCTTCGGCAACTACGAGGGCATCCTGCCGGAGGAGCCCGCAGGCTACTACCGGGAATACACCGTGGACACCCCGGGGCTGAACCACCGGGGTCCGCTGCGCATCGTCACCGGGGGCAGCGAGGACACCGATCCCGATGTCTGGTACTTCACCGGGGACCACTATGAGTCCTTCTGCGAGATCACCGATGCGGAGGGCTAGACCATGCACATCGTGATCCGCGGGTCCTTCCGCACCCGGGCGGATGTCCTGGGGCTCATCGGCCGGGCCGCCTGGGGCAGTGAACGGCCCGCACCCACCAACCTCGACGGGCTGGCCGACCTGATCAAGGAGACCGGTCTGCGCAGCATCATCATCCAGGGCACCTGGGCGGTGGACGAGAAAACAGCCTCGGCGATCAACCGGATCTGTGGGGATCTCGGTGTCTCGCTGAGGCTGCCGGCGGGGACTGACCCCGCGTCGTAAAGCTCTCTACTCCACGGTGACGGACTTGGCCAGGTTGCGGGGCTGATCCACGTCGAAGCCCTTCTCGGTGGCCACCGCGCAGGCGAAGATCTGCAGCGGCACGGTGGCCAGGAGGGGCTGCATCAGGGTCGGAGCCTGCGGGATGCGGATGATGTAGTTGGCGTGCTCATCAACAGCCGTGTCGCCCTCTTCGGCGATGACGATGGTGACGGCACCACGGGCGCGGATCTCCTGGATGTTGGAGACCACCTTGGCATGCAGGGAATCACGACCGCGCGGGGACGGGACGATGACGAAGACGGGCTGTCCGTCCTCCACCAGTGCGATGGGGCCGTGCTTGAGCTCACCGGCAGCGAAACCCTCGGCGTGCAGGTAGGCGATCTCCTTGAGTTTCAGTGCACCCTCGAGGGCCACCGGGTAGCCGACGTGGCGTCCGAGGAAGAGCACCGACTTGGCATCGACCATGCTGCGGCCGAGCTGCTTGATCTGCTCCTCATTGTCGATGACCTCCTGGATCTTCGCGGGCATCTCACGCAGGGAATCCAGGATGACGCGGACCTCGTCGGCGAACTTGTTGCCGCGCAGCTGCGCCAGGTACAGACCCAGCAGGTAGGACGCGGTGATCTGCGCGAGGAAGGCCTTGGTGGAGGCCACGGCGATCTCCGGGCCGGCGTAGGTGTACAGGCAGGCATCGGCCTCACGCGGCAGGGTGGAGCCGACGGTGTTGCAGATGGCGACGACCTTCGCACCCTGCTCGCGGGCGTGGCGCACAGCCATCAGGGTGTCCATGGTCTCACCGGACTGCGACAGCGCCACCACCAGGGTCTTTTCATTGACGATCGGATCGCGGTAGCGGAACTCATGGGCCAGCTCCACCTCGGTCGGGATGCGGCACCAGTGCTCGATGGCGTAGCGGGCCACCTGGCCGGCGTAGGCCGCGGTACCACAGGCCACCACGATGATCTTGTCCACCGAACGCAGGATGGATTCATCGATGCGCAGCTCATCGAGCATCAGTTTGCCGTCCTCGTCCATGCGACCCAGCAGGGTGTCGCGGACGGCGGCCGGCTGGTCATGAATCTCCTTGTCCATGAAGGAGTGGAAACCACCCTTCTCGGCGGCGGCGGCATCCCACTCCACGGCGAACGGCTTACCCTCCGAGGGGGCGCCGTGGAAGTCGGTGATCTCGTAGGAGTCGGCGGTGATGGTGACCACCTGGTCATTGGACAACTCCACCGCGCTGCGGGTGTAGTCGATGAACCCGGAGACATCGGAACCGAGGAAGTTCTCCCCCTCGCCCAGGCCGATGACCAGCGGGGAGTTGCGGCGGGCGGCCACGATGCGGTCGGGGTGGTCGACGTGGATGGCGAGGAGGGTGAAGGCACCGTCGAGGCGCTGACCGGTCAGCTGCATGGCCCGGGTCAGATCGCCCTCGGCCTCGGTCTTGTAGATCTCCGCCAGCAGGGTGGCGGCCACCTCGGTGTCGGTGGAGGAGACGAAGTTGTACCCCTTGGCGGTCAGCTCGGCGCGCAGCTCGGAGAAGTTCTCGATGATGCCGTTGTGGACCACAGCCAGCCTGCCCCCGGCCACCACATGCGGGTGCGCGTTGACATCGGTGGGACCACCGTGGGTGGCCCACCGGGTGTGTCCAATGCCGAGAACCGAATCCGGCAGCGGCGCGCGGGCGATCTCCGTCTCCAGGGCTGCGACCTTGCCCGCCTTCTTGCGGAAGCTGATCTCCCCGTCCGCGTACACCGCGACACCGGCGGAGTCATACCCGCGGTATTCCAGGCGACGCAGTCCTTCTAAGACCACGTCCAGCGCATAGTAATTGCGGGTGTCACCCGCTTGGCCAATGTATCCGACAATTCCACACATTCCCGAAACTGTACATCAGGTTTTATCTGCTGCACCACCTGAATTGGGCAGTTTTTTTCCTCGTGTTTCTGACCACTACAAACAGGTGTCTATCTGCTCAAACAGCACCTGTCAGTGGAAAGAAATCAGCGCATTTCCGGGAAGAAAAACCGTCCCGTTCCGGCGTGGTTGTCCAGCCGGTGGGCTACCCCAGGAAACCCGAGATCCCGGAGGCATTACGGGCCAGACGCTCCAGGCGGGATTCCGTCATGGAGGCGATCTGGTCCACCACCACACGGGCACGCCCGGCATCATCGTCGGCCTCGAGGAACCACTGCCGGTACATCGGATCGAGGGATCCCGGTGCCCCGAGGGTGAGGTAGTCGAAGACCCGGAAGATGCGGTCACGTTGGCGATCCTGCCGGGCGAGGTGCCCGGGATCATCCATGACGTAGAGCACCGCCAGGGTCTTGAGCAGGCGCACCTCCCGGTCGGCCTCGGGGCGGATGACCAGCTCACCGTGCATGCGGCCGAACTCATACTCCCCCAGGCGCGCGGCGGCGCGGGTGGCGGCGATGGTGGATCCGACATACCGGCCCACCAGTTCGGAGGTCATGGCCTTCAGCGCCGCATAGGAGCTCAGGGAGGCATCGAAATCAGCGGCGGCGGCCACCACGGGCAGTTCCCGCAGGGTGGCGGCACCCTCGATGAGTTCCTCCGGGTCACCGCCGAAGGCTCGCGCCCCCTTCTGCGCGAGCGCCGCCAGCTCCACCAGATCCCACAGCACCTTGAGATCGATGCGTCCGGCGACGATGCCGTCCTCCACGTCGTGGACGGAGTAGGCGATGTCATCGGAGAAATCCATGGTCTGCGCCTCCAGGCTGGGCCGCAGGTCGGTGTGTCCCCGGCGCACCCACTCCAGGATGTGGGCGTCCTCGTCATAGGCACCGTATTTCCGGTTGATGGTGCCGTCCGGGCTGGTCTTGGTCCAGGGGTATTTGCAGGCGGCGTCCAGTGCGGCACGGGTGAGGTTGAGACCGAAGCTGGTGCCATCGGCGGACACGACCTTCGGTTCCAGGCGGGTGAGAATGCGCAGCGTCTGGGCGTTACCCTCGAATCCACCGCAGGCGGCGGCGACCTCGTTGAGGGCCTTCTCACCGTTGTGGCCGTAGGGGGGATGACCGATGTCATGGCACAGCCCCGCCAGCTCTGACAATTCCGGATCCAGGCCTAGGCCGCTGCCCATGCCACGCGCGATCTGCGCCACCTCAAGCGAGTGGGTCAGACGGGTACGCGGGGTGTCCCCGTCGCGGGGGCCGACGACCTGGGTCTTGTCGGCGAGGCGTCGTAAAGCAGCCGAGTGCAGCACGCGCGCACGATCGCGGGAGAAGTCGCTGCGCAGATCCACCTCGCTGTGGGCCAACTGGCTGGCCTTGGGCGCCTCCTGGTGCAGGCGCTGCGCATCGGACTCCGAATAGGGGTACATCTTATTTCCTCAACCTCCGCAATTCCTCGTGCCGGGCGCGCCGCGACGGCCGCAGCCATCCCTGCACCGCTCTCATGACATCCTCCACGTGCTCCGCCGCCCGCTCCCCCGCCACCGCAGCGACATCCAGTACCAGCACCCCGCCCCACTCGTGGGACAGCGTGGTGAAAAAGCTTTTCGACGGGAAGGTGGCCGGCGTATAAGGCGTCGGGGCCGGGTACGCATCGAACCCCATGCGGCGTGCGATCCGCACCGCACGGTAGGAGTGGTTCGGGTCTGTGACAATCAAAACACGTCCCACGTCCGCCGGATCAAGCGGGGCATAGGAACCGCGGGTGTCATTACCGGTGGGCTGGGAGATGATCAGATCAGGTTCCACCCCCTCCCGGATCAGGTACTCCCGAGCCACCTCTGCCTCGGTGAAGCGGTCACCGGGCAGTTTCCCACCGACGACATACACCCGCTGGCTCTCATGCTGACGCCACAGTTGCGCGGCGTGCCGCAACCGGGCGGCGAACTGCCGTGACGGGCGACCGTCATACTGCGCGGTGCCGAGCACCAGGATTGACTCGATCACCCTCCGATCATTCCCGGGGCGCCACAGGGAATACAGCAGGCTGCGGAGGACAGGTTGCGCCACCACCCCCACGATGACGGCGGCGTAGACAGTCCCTCTGGATATTCTCCTCACCTTCACCAGTGTGCCAGGGCTCAGGGGGATTATGCCGGTAATGTGGTGCCCATGAACACGCGTGTGCACAATATCCGGTTGATCGCTGCCCGTCTGTCCGCCGCCCTGGCAGTCGGGGCCGGTGGCATCATCCTCACCGGTGTGATGCCCATCGGTCACGCGGTGGCGGCGGAAACCCTCATCGTTGCGGAGGCCCCCGAGTTCTACAGTGACCACGTCACCGATTACACGGGGACCCTGTCCGGCTCTGATATCGCCGCCATCGAGGAGGCCATCAATGAGGCCCAGGTGGAGGAACAGCGGGAGGTTTTCGTGGTCTTCCTCAATTCCTTCGACGGTGTGACCCCGGAAGAGTGGACCGAGCAGGCCGTGGCAATCAACGGCGGCGGCAATGTCATGGTCTACGCGGTTTCCCCGGAGGAGGGATTGTTCGGGGTCTGGGGTGGTTCGCAGTGGACGGAGTCGGAGATCAACGACACCATCGACGCCGCCTATGCGCAGCTGGTCAATGATGAATTCGCCCAGTCCGCCGTGGCCGCGGCCAGGGCTGTCACAGGCGCGGGTGGTGGTTCCGGTGATTCCGGTTCTGGCGCAGCCTGGTTGGGTGTGGCCGGGGTGGGTGCCGTGGCCGCCGGTGGTGGTCTGTGGGCCTACAACCGGAAACGCCAGAAGAAGCAGAGCGCCGAGACCCTGTCCGATGCCCGCAACATCGACCCACGCGACACCAACCGTCTCATGCAGCTGCCCATTGACACCCTGGAGACCCTGGCGGAGGAGGAGCTGTCCTCCACGGATGAGTCCATCCGACGGGGTCGGGAGGAGCTCGATATCGCCATGGCGGAATTCGGGCCGGAACGCACCCGCAGCTTCACCCGGGCGATGAACCACTCCCAGGCCACCCTGCAGAAGGCCTTTGAACTGCAGCAACGCCTCAACGACTCCATTCCCGAGACCGAGGCCGAGAAACGCGCCATGCTGGTGCAGATCGTCTCCTCCTGCGGACAGGCGGATGATGCCCTCGACGCGGAGGCCGAGAACTTCGCGGAGATGCGCAACCTCCTGGTCAATGCGGATTCCAAACTGGATGAGATCACCCAGAAGACCATTGATGTGCGCGCCCGCCTGCCCCGTGTGGAACAGACCCTGTCCGACCTGCGCACCCGCTACGGCAGCACAGTGTTGGAGAGCATCGACGACAATGCGGACCTGGCTACCGCGGCCCTGGAGGAATCCGAGAAGGCGCTGTCGCGTGCACGTGACCTGCAGGCCAAACCCGCCGGACAACAGGGCGGGCTGGTGGAGGCCATCCGCGAGGCGGAACACGCTGTGTCCACCGCCGACCGTCTCCTCGAGGGCATCGAACATGCCGATGAGAACATCGCGGTGGCACGCGCCAATGTTGCCGACCTGATCACCGAGATCGAGGAGGAGATCGCCGAGGCCGCACAGCTGAAGAACCAGGCGGGTCGTGACGGAACCCGGGCGGACTGGAACGCCCTCGACGAGGCGGTACGACGCGCCGTCGAGGCGCTGTCCAGCGCGCGTGCCGACGCCGAGAGGGACCCCCTGGGTACCTACACCGAACTCACCGACATCGATTCCGCCCTGGACACCCAGCTCGATGCGGTACGGTCCACCGCCGCCGATCAGCAGCGTCAGCTGCGTGTCTTCGACCAGCAGCTACGCGCTGCGGCGAGCCAGATCCAGGCAGCAGAGGACCTGATCTCCACCCGTGGTCGCATTGTGAAGTCAGAGGCCCGCACACACCTGGCCAACGCCAAGAAACTGCACGCCATGGCCACCCAGCACCGGACCTCTGACACCCCGGCCGCCATCGACTACGCACGTCAGGCCGCGGTGGCGGGCAAACGTGCCAGATCCTCCGCACAGTCCGATATCAACGACTACCAGAACCGGATGAACCGCCAGCACAGGCCCGGTGGCGGTGCCGGCGGCGCACTCGTGGCCGGCATGGTCATCAACTCCATCCTCAACAGCGGTGGCCGCGGTGGAGGATTCGGGGGCGGCTTCGGGGGTGGCGGCGGTGGTTTCGGCGGCGGGGGCGGTTTCGGCGGCGGAGGTCGCTTCTAAACACCGGTCCTGGTTCTAGATCCGCGGTCGGCGCACCGAGGAATCCACCAGGACACACCCCCAGCTGAGGAACACCGCATCGACGAAGGGGAGTTTGTCACCACCGACGGTACCGACGTGGAACTCCACCCGCCCACTGGTCATGGGGCGCATGCGCGCCACCTCCACCCCACCATTGAGGATCACCCGTTCCTTACGCCACGGGGAGACCCGACGGAGCTCATAACGGCGGGTCCCGCACCGTGCCACCAGTTCAGCCACGGAGAAGGACTGCTGGTTGATGGTGAACACGGAACCATCGGAGGTGGTGGCCCGGCACCTGAACCGCATTGTTCCCGGTGTTGATTCAATGAGCAGACGCTCGTTGGCAACATAGAGGACATCAGATCGGACATCGGCGATGATCTCGCCGCTCTCGTCGAAAAGCTCATTACCCAACCACACCCACGTCTCGCGGGTGTGGTCTCCGAAGATTCCCGCCTTCGGGCGTTTGCTGCTGTCCATATCGGAATCCTCTGGCTTCATCTACCTCGGGGAACTGACATTCTCGGCGGGTGCATTAGGTGAACATGAGGAAGATGATGATCGGGGTGAGCACCACCAGGAAGAGCGTCAGGGCCCAACTGGTTCCCAACATCCTCGATTCCAGGGTCTTGCGGGTGATCCAGGAGAGGAAGACCTCCTGATCCACCGGCAGACGCACCCCCTTGTCGAACTCGAGGATGGCCCGACGCATGCCATTGTTCACCCCTGTGAACTGAGCCACCTTCTGGGATGCGGCATCATCGATGATCCAGTTGTTCTTGTTCTCGTTGATGGCTTCCATGTGGGTGCCGTCCATGTCGATCCGGATGTTCTTCGACTTGGAGAACCCCTTCTCACCGGGATCGGCGGTGAACACCCGGCCATCGGGCAGGGTCGCGGAGGCGGTTCCGTCGATATCGAAGGACAGCTGCCATTCCCGGTCCCCCACCGTGGCGGTGGAGGTGAAGGCCTTGGAGGTGGCATCACCGAAGGTGGCGATCCGTTCCTGTTCCTCCCCGCGGAGCAGGTCGGTGGACAGCTGGCCCTCGGTCCTGGTGCGCTTGCCCCAGGAGGTGTACTCGGTCACGGCGAGATCCTTCGTGGTCATGGACATAAGAATAGCACCGGTCGTTTCCAACCGGTGCTACCCCTCATGTGCTGCCCATCATGTCGACAGCGGTGCCATTAGCAGCCGATGAGCTGCTGTGCCAGGTACCCCTGGAGCTCATCGAGTGGCACACGGATCTGCTCCATGGTGTCACGCTCACGGACGGTCACTGCGTTGTCCTCGAGGGTGTCGAAGTCGACGGTGACACAGAACGGGGTGCCGATCTCATCCTGACGACGGTAACGACGACCGATCGCACCGGAGGTGTCGTACTCAACATTCCAGAACTGGCGCAGCTCGGCGGCCAGCTTCTCGGCCGGGCCGGACAGCTCGGGCTTCTTGGACAGCGGCAGGACCGCGACCTTGACCGGCGCGAGGCGACGGTCCAGCTTGAGCACAACGCGCTTGTCGACGCCACCCTTGGAGTTCGGTGCCTCATCCTCGTGGTACGCATCCATGAGGAAGACCATCATCGCACGGCCCAGGCCGGCGGCCGGCTCGATGACATACGGGATCCAGCGCTCGCCGGTCTCCTGATCGAAGTAGGACAGGTCCTCTCCGGAACCCTCGGAGTGGACGCGGAGATCGTAGTCGGTACGGTTGGCGATACCCTCCAGCTCACCCCACTTGGAGTTGGCGAAGTTGAAGGCGTATTCGATGTCCACGGTGCGCTTGGAGTAGTGGGACAGCTTCTCCTGCGGGTGCTCATAGAGACGCAGGTTGTCCGGGTTCACGCCGAGATCGATGTACCACTGGTGGCGGGCGTCGATCCAGTGCTGGTGCCACTCTTCATCCTCGCCCGGTTTGACGAAGAATTCCATCTCCATCTGCTCGAACTCACGGGTGCGGAAGATGAAGTTACCCGGGGTGATCTCGTTGCGGAAGGACTTGCCGATGTTGGCGATGCCGAACGGTGGCTTCATGCGCGAGGAGTTCATCACATTCTTGAAGTTCACGAAGATGCCCTGCGCGGTCTCCGGGCGGAGGTAGTGCAGGCCCTCCTCATCATCAACAGGCCCCAGGAAGGTCTTGAGCAGGCCGGAGAAGGCCTTCGGCTCGGTCCACTTGCCGGGCTGGCCGGTCTCCGGGTCGTTGATGTCGGCGAGACCGTTGGCCGGTGGGTGGCCGTGCTTCTCCTCGTAGGCCTCGAGCAGGTGATCGGCGCGGTAACGCTTGTGGGTGTGCAGGGACTCCACCAGCGGATCGGTGAAGACCTCGACGTGCCCGGAGGTGACCCAGACCTGTCGTGGCAGGATGACGGAGGTGTCCACACCGACCACATCGGGTCGGGAGGTGACCATGGTACGCCACCACTGACGCTTGATGTTCTCCTTCAGCTCCACACCGAGCGGACCATAATCCCAGGCCGAGCGGGTGCCGCCGTAGATCTCACCACAGGGGTACACCAGTCCACGTCGTTTACACAGGTTCACAACAGTGTCGATGATCGATTGCTGAGCCACGTCGGATGCTCTCCTCCAGGTCGATGGGCAGTTCACTAGTCCCCAGATTAAGGACAGACCTTTCCAATCCTAGCCCACCTGACAAGCGGGGTTGACCTGGGCCCGTTTATCCAAGGTCACACTCGATTAGTCAACCAGATGTTATAACCAACAGTTAACATTAGAGATTGAGATATAACAGCCGGTGAATTGGATAAAAATCACTTATAGGACATTTCTTTTATTTCCCCATATACCCCACCAGAAGCATCATAAGCAGTTATTCTAGCAATTGTGCTAAATATGCCGGTGGTGAAGCCACCGGTTTTGAAACAGGAAGGAGGCGTCTCGTGGTCCAAGACGTCACTAACAGGATGATCACGCCACCAGACGATGACGAGAATCCATCCACCGCGATCTACCTATCCCCGGACAAGGTCGTGGATTCCGCTGAGCTCAGCGTCGCAGACAATATCGCCGCACTCAGCGGCATTATCCGTGCCGTGGATTCCCCACTCCGGATCCAGATGCTGGTGGCGCTGCATGAGCGCCCGCACTATGTCTCGGAACTCGTCGCCCTCGTGGGTAGTTCCCAGCCCCTGGTCAGCCAGCACCTCAAGGTTCTTAAAGCTGCCGGTCTGGTCCATGCCGACCGCCGGGGCAGGCAGATGTCCTATTCGCTTGCCCAACCGATGATCATCGACATCCTCAAACTCGCCCTACGGGTTGCTGAAAAAGCCCTCGAGACCACTTCGGAGTAGGATCAGGGGAAATAACCACTGTTTCCCAGATTCTCAGGAGGGTGGCATGGGCCTGAATCGACACGGAGAGAAGTCCACACCCAAGCTCGGCGTGCGCAGCACTCGGCAGCGCAAGGCGGTGGTGGACATTCTGGAGGAGATCGACAATTTCGCCTCTGCCAAAGCCATCCACGCGGAACTCAACGCGCGGGAGCATTCCGTGGGGTTGACCACCGTGTACCGCACCCTCCAGTCGCTGGCCGAGATCGGCGCCGTGGATGTGCTCACGGTCACCGGGGGTGAAACCCTCTACCGTCAGTGCCACGATGAGGGACACCACCACCACCTCGTGTGCACCCAGTGTGGCCGCACCGAGGAGATCGACGGTGGCCCGGTTGAGAGGTGGGCCGGGGAGGTCGCCCGGACCCACGGATTCAGTGTGAGCAGCCACGAGGCTGAGATCTTCGGACTCTGTCCGGCATGCCGCCCCGATACCGTCGATGGGCAGGCCTGACACGTCTAGAGCATGGTGCCGAAGGCTAACCCCAGGACGTAGGTGATCGAGGCGGCCCCCAACCCCACCAGCAACTGACGGATCGCCCGGTACAGCGGTGGTTTGCCCGACAGGACCCCGGTGAGACCACCGGTGAACAGGAGGGAGATGCCCACCAGCACCAGTGCCAGGACTCCCGCCGCCACACCGGCAAGACCGAAGAGCAGGGGGATGATCGGGATGAAGGCCCCCACGGAGAAACTGAGGAAGCTGAACAGCGCCGCAGATCGGGCTGAGCCGGTCTCCTCACGGTCGGTGGTGGGGATGAGGTGGGCGTCGTCAAGCTCACCCCTGCTGGAAACCAGGGCCCCGAAGACAGCGGCCGCCCTGGCTGCCGCCTCCTGCTCCCCCATGCCACGTGCGCGGTAGACCAGCTCCAGCTCATTGGCATCGACATCGAGCTCCGGGATGGCGGTGCGGGTCTCCGGGTCGGGGGTTGAGGCGTCGAGAAGCTCCAGCTGGGAGCGCACGGAGATGTACTCGCCGGCCGCCATGGACAACGCCCCTGACAGGAGGCCGGACACGCCGGTGATCAGCACGATCTGCGGGGCGACGCCACTGGCCATCACGCCGATGACCAGCGCGAGGTTGGAGACCAACCCGTCGTTAACGCCGAAGACCGCGGCACGGAAATTGCCGCTCATCCGTTCCCGGCCACGGGTGGCAAGACCGCGGATGACCTCGGCGTGGATGCGCTCATCCGCACTCATCTGCTCCGTGGCATCATCATCGGAGCTGTAGGGACTGCGGGACTCCGCCGACTGCATCAGAGCCAGGGAGAACACCGACCCGAAACGCCGTGTCAGCATCCCCAGGACCCTGGTGCGCAGATCAGGTTTGACGGGTCCTCCCCCGGCATCCCCGAGCAGACCACGCCAGTGCGCCTCATGGCGGGATTCCGCCTCAGCGAGTTTCAACAGGATCTCGCGTTCCTCCCCGGTGCGTTTCCGGGCGAGGTCACGGTAGACCTCCGCCTCGGCACGCTCATTGGCCAGGTAACGCTGCCACCGTCGCACCTGATCCGGGGTGGGTGGAGCTGTGGCCGGCTGGTCGGGGTCGGGATCCTCACTCATGTCATGTCTCCCAGGGGGTCAGGCGGTGCCGAAGCGACGGTCGCGACGGGCGTACTCCTCGACCGCGTCGAAGAGATCCTGCGGGGTGAAATCAGGAAAGAGCTTGTCCTGGTACACCATCTCAGCATAGGCCGACTGCCACAGCAGGAAGTTGGAGGTGCGCTTCTCCCCCGAGGGACGCAGGAAGAGATCGACATCCGGCATGTCCGGCTCATCGAGGAAATCCGGGAAGGTCTTCTCATTGATCTGCTCAGGCCGCAGCTGGCCGGCAGCCGCCTGCCGGGCGATCTCGCGGGCGGCATCGATAATCTCGGCGCGGCCACCGTAGTTCACACACATCGCCAGGGTCATGTTGGTGTTGTCTTTGGTCAGTTCCTCCGCGGCCTCCAGCTCACGGATCACCGAACGCCACAGACGGGGACGACGCCCCACCCACCGGACACGGACGCCCTTCTCATGCAGGCCATCACGCTGTCGACGCAGCACATCCCGGTTGAACCCCATGAGGAAACGGACCTCCTCGGTGGAGCGGCGCCAGTTCTCCGTGGAGAAGGCATAGGCGGACAGGTACGGAACACCGAGTGCCAGGCAGGCATCCACCACGTCGAGCAGCACCGCCTCACCACGCCGGTGGCCCTCGGTGCGTTTCATGCCCTTCTCCGTGGCCCAGCGGCCGTTTCCATCCATGACCAGCGCGATATGCCGGGGCAGGAATTCAGCAGGGATGTTGGGGGGTACAAGTTCACTCACAATCCATCATTGTGCCACGCCCACCGCACATCCCCGGACCAACACCCGCTCTCACACCTGATCCAGGACCTCCAGCGTGGGGAGTTTGCGTTCCAGATGCCACTGCAGGTGTGCTGTGGTCAGCCGGTGGATAGCCCCGGTCAACCCGGGGTGCTCCGCCAGCACCCGCCCACCCTGCCCGTGGGCGAGCAGCCACATCATATGCAGCGTTTCCGCGGGTATCTTCGCGCTACCCTGGGGGCGGCAGTAGAGACAGACCGCCCCACCGGCACCGGGATGGAAGGCGGTGTGGGGCCCGGGGCGTCCGCACTGCGCACAGTCGAAGAGACTGGGGGCCCACCCCGCATGATCCATCGCGCGGAGCATGTACTCATCCAGGAGCAGCACCGGGTGCTCTGCATTCTGCATGCGCTGCAGTGCGGCGGTGGTGGCATCGAACAGGTACGGCCCCTGCTCCATCGGTGCGATGCTGGAGGCGATCTCCAGGATGGCCGAGGCTGCGGAATAGCGTTTGAAATCATCGATGATGCCGGAGGCGTAGTACCCCACGGTGTCCGCACCGGAGATCGTGGACAGATTACGCCCCGGATACAGCTGGACATCCAGCTCCACGAACAGCTGGAGCCGGGAACCGAACCGGGATTTCGACCGCCTCACCCCCTTGGCCACCCCCCGGACAATACCGTGGTCACGGGTGAGCAGGACAACGATGCGATCGGCCTCACCGAAGTCGTGGGTCCGCACCACCAGGGCACGGTCCCGGTAACTCTCCCTGCGCACCGGTTACACCAATCCCCACCGACGTGGTCTAGAACCCCAGGCGGTTGAGTGCCTTGGGGTCGGACTGCCAGTTCTTGAGGATCTTGATGCGCAGATCCAGGTAGATGTTCTTGCCGAGCAGCTTCGTCAGCTGCTGGCGGGAATTGTGGATGATCCGCCCCATGCGCTGGTTGTTGTGGCCCATGATGATGTCCTTCTGGCCCGGGCGTTCCACGTAGATGATCGCATGGACGGTAAGCATGCCGGGACGGGGTTCATCCGGGAGGACCTCGTCGATCTCCACGGCGATGGAGTGCGGCAGTTCATCCTTGAGACCGGACAGGGCCGCCTCACGGATCAGCTCCGACATGCGGGTCTCGATGTCCTCATCGGTGATGTGATCATCCGGGTAGTACTTGGGGCCCTCCGGCAGGAGACCGGCGATGACAGCAGCGAGGGTGTCGATGTTCTCACCCGAGGCGGAGGACACGGGAACCACCTCGCTTTCGCCCCCGAGCAGCTCATGGACCGCCATGAGCTGGGCCGCAACCTGGTCCCAGGATGCCTTGTCGATCTTGGTGACAATACCCACGATGGGGGTCTTCGGTGCGGCGGTGCGCACCGCATCGAGGATCCAGCGGTCACCGGGGCCGATCTTGTCGGTGGCCGGGATGGTCAGGCCGATGAGATCCACATCGGAGTAGGTGTCCTTGACCGATTCATTGAGACGCTCGCCCAGGAGGGTGCGTGGGCGGTGCAGGCCGGGGGTGTCCACGACGATGATCTGGGCGTCCTCGCGGTGCACCAGGCCGCGGATCGGGTGACGGGTGGTTTCAGGCTGATCGGCTGTGATGGCGATCTTCTCACCCACCAGGGCGTTGGTCAGCGTGGATTTGCCTGTGTTGGGGCGGCCGACGAAGCTGACGAAGCCTGAACGGAAACCTTCCGGGGTGTCGGTAAAGCTCATTGATCCTCTAACTGGGTCTCTCGTGGGAAGTGTGACTAACCAGCATAGTCCCACCCGGCCCGGTTGTAGTTATCCCGTAGCTATCCGGCGATGCGGCTTTACGACGCCCCGACTCAGTTCTCAGCCTGCTCCACCGCGGGCAGCACCTCAACCACGGCCGAATGCATGCGCAGTCGGCCACGGCGGTTGCGTTTACCCTCCGCGGTCAACCGCAGGCCCGAGGTCTCGACGGTGGCCCCGGGCAACGGGACGCGGCCGAGTTCGAAGGCGATGAGCCCACCGACGGTGTCCACCTGATCATCGATGTCATCGGTGAAATCGATGTCCACCTCGAGTTCCTCCTGCAGATGGTCCCGGAGGTCCTCGAGGGACAGGCGCGACATCACCCGGTAGGTACGCTCGGCGATCTGTTCAATCGGGGCGACCTCATCATTGTCGTATTCATCGGCGATCTCACCGACGATCTCCTCCAGGATGTCCTCGATGGAGATCAACCCCGCCACGCCACCGTATTCGTCGATGAGGATGGCGATGTGGTTCTGCTCCTCCTGCATCTCCTGCAGCAGGGCATCCAGGGGGCGGGAATCGGGGATGAACTTGGCCGGGCGCATGACCTCGTCGACGGTGACGGAACGTCCACCATCGGTGGCGTAGTACGTCTGTTTGACCAGGTCCTTCAGGTAGACCACACCGATGATGTCATCGACATTCTCACCGATGACCGGGATACGGGAATGCCCGGACCGCACGCACAGGGCGGTGGCCTGGCCGGCGCTCTTGCCGGATTCAATCCAGATCATCTCGGGTCGGGGCACCATCACCTGTCGGACTGTGGTGGAGGCGAGGTCGAACACCGACTGGATCATACGGCGTTCCTCCACCTCCACGATCCCGTGTTCCTGGGCGATGTCGACCATCTCGCGCAGCTCCACCTCGGTGGCATAGGGGCCGTTGCGCAGGCCCGGGCCCGGGGCGATGACATTGCCCACCCAGATGATCAGTTTGGCCAGGGGGCCGAGCACCTTCTCCACGCCGGTGAGCACGACCGCACTGCGCAGGGAGACGGTATAGGGGTTCTTCCGCCCCACTGTCCGGCCGAACACACCCACCACGCCGAAGGTGATGAGGGAGACCACCACGATGGCCAGGAAGATCGCCCAGGCATCGCTGGTGACCAGATGGACCGCGATGACACCGGCCAGCACGGCCGCGGAAGTGTCCAGCAGGGTCCGCAGCATCACCAGGATGTTGATGTTGGTGGCCCGGTTGTCGATGACATGCAGCAGGGCCGCCGAGCCGGAGACTTCGTCCTTGTGCATCTGCTCCACGCGGGCCCGGGAGACGGTGGAGACAGCGGATTCGATGGCCCCGAGCAGTCCGGACAACAACAGGGAGACGACGGTGGCCAGCCCCAGCCATAGGACGGTCTCATCCATCTGAGCGGTGATCATAAATTTTCCTGGTTCTCCATCCGCGGTGGGTTAACGGGCGGAGGCGCCAGATTCGCCGGGTTCGCCCTGTTCCTCGGCGATCATGGTCTGATCGAGTTCGAGGCGGTCCGCCGCTGTCGGGAAGGCACCGGGTCCGGTGGGTTTGGGCTGGTAGACCACCCCACGTCGGTCCACGTCGTCATACCAGTCGGCCAGCAGTTCATTCTGCAGGGCGAACATCTCGCGTTCCTGCGCCGGTTCGACATGATCGTATCCCAGCAGGTGCAGGCACCCGTGGACGGTGAGCAGCGCTAACTCATGGGACAGGTCATGCCCGGCCTTGGTGGCCTGTTTCTCCGCGAACTCCGGGCACAGCACGATATCCCCGAGCATCGCCGGGCCGGGGGCTCCGCCGTCGGGGCGGGAATAACCGGGGGTGAGCTCATCCATGGGGAAGCTCATCACATCGGTCGGGCCCTCCAGGTCCAGCCACTTGACGTGCAGTTCCGCGATGGTGTCGGAGTCCACGATGTGGATGGAGGCCTCCGCATCGGGGTGGATGTCCATCTCACCGAGGGCGAAGGAGAGGACATCGATGAGCATCTCCTCATTCACGCCGTCGTAACCGGATTCGTTGAAAACCTCAATGCTCATGACTGGAGACCCTCCTGCTCGCGTGCTTCGGCCTCGACTGCGCGTCGTAAAGCTTCCTCGCGTTCCTCGCGGGCGCGGCGACGCTCGTTCTCGCGCTTTTCCTGCAGCTCCTCGTACTCGTCATAGGCGTTGACGATGTGGCCGACCAGCTGGTGTCGCACCACGTCCTCGGAGGTCAACTCGGTGAAGTGCACATCCGGCACATCACGCAGGATGTGGCGCACCAGGCGCAGGCCGGACTTCTGTCCACCGGGGAGGTCGACCTGGGTGATGTCACCGGTGACCACCATCTTCGACCCGAAACCCAGTCGGGTGAGGAACATCTTCATCTGGGCCGGGGTGGTGTTCTGGGCCTCATCGAGGATCACGAACGCATCATTGAGGGTGCGGCCACGCATATAGGCCAGCGGGGCGACCTCGACGATCCCGGCCTCCATCAGCTTCGGGATGACCTCGGGCTCGACCATGTCGCGCAGGGCGTCATGGAGGGGACGCAGGTACGGGTCGATCTTCTCATTGAGGGTGCCGGGCAGGAACCCCAGCTTCTCCCCCGCCTCCACGGCCGGCCGGGTCAGGATGATGCGGCTGACCTGCTTCGACTGCAGCGCCGCCACGGCCTTGGCCATGGCCAGGTAGGTCTTGCCGGAACCTGCGGGACCCACGCCGAAGACGATGGTGTTCTCATCGATGGCATCGACGTATTCCTTCTGGCCGAGGGTCTTGGCGCGGATGACCTTGCCGCGGCGGGCGATGATGTCACCGGTGAGGATCTCGGACACCGACTGCGGGGTCTCGACATTGATCATGCTGATGACGTTCTTGACGGTGTCGGTGCTGATCACATGGCCGCGGCGGGCAATGGCCTGCAGCTCGTCGAGGATCTTCCCGGCGCGGGAGACCTCATGGGCCGGTCCGGTCAGCTCGATGCGGCTACCCCGGGCGTGGAAATCAGCATCCACCTGATTGTCCAACACCCTCAGGTTGTCGTCGGTGACGCCGAGAACCGTGGGCGCCAGATCGCGCTGGAGGTTGTAGACGGTGGACACAACGTCGGTGCGTGTGCTTCGCGGGGTAGTCACAGTGCTGTATCTGCCTGCTTTCTGGTTTGGTCAGGGGAGGTCATTTTCCGACTATTAGCGAGAAGTTTACCAGCGGTTGGACAGCACGCCGATCGCCGCGAGGGCAACCATCCCCGCCGATGCTGTCCGGAGCACCTCTGGGCCCAGTTTCACGGTGTGGGCCCCGGCGGCGGTGAACCGGTGGATCTCCTCCGGTGACACCCCGCCCTCAGGCCCGATAATCACTACAACATCGCCGGTGAAATTCAATTCCCGGAACGGCTGGCTGGCCTCCTCATGCAGGATGATCGCCAGGTCCGCCTCCTCAATGAGCTTGTCGACGCCCGCCGTATCCACCACCCCGACCACCTCGGGGATGGTTGCGCGCCGCGACTGTTTCGCGGCCGCCTCCGCGGCCGCCTGCCACTTCGTCAGTGACTTGGCCTCCTTGCCCGCCCACTTGGCGATGGTGCGCTGCGACTGCCACGCCACTATCCGGTCCGCACCGGCCTGGGTGAGCAGGTCGACGGTCAGTTCGGAGCGCTCGGACTTCGGGATGGCCTGAACGATGGTGACGCGGGGATCAGGAGGTGGGATCTCCTCCACGCTCTCCACCACCACATCCATGCGGTCCCTGCCACTGACCGCGGTGACCTGACAGGTGCGGGCGGTGCCGTGGCCGTCGATAAGCATCACGCGCTCACCCGGGGTGATGCGCTTGACGGTGACGGCGTGGCGCCCCTCCGGGCCGGTGACGGTGACATGCTCACCGGCAGCGGCGACCGTATCGGAGATGAAGACGGGAAGAGACATCAGCGGTTGCGGAACTTGCTCTTGAGCTTATCGAACAACCCGCCATGCTCCTCACCCTCACGGTGCACCGAGGAATTGTCCCTGCGGTAATCCCGGATCTGCTCCAGCAGCTCACGGGTGCGGTCATCGATCTCGGTCGGGACGAACAGGTCCACATGTGCCATGAGGTCCCCGCGACCCTCGGCGCGCAGACGCGGCATGCCCTCACCCTCCAGGGTGATAACCTGGTTCGGCTGCGTGCCGGCCGGGATCACCACGGTGATCTCCTCACCGGTCAGCGACTCCACCTCAAGCTCCGACCCCAGTGCCGCATCGATCATGGGCACGCGGATACTGGCGTGCAGATCATCACCATCGCGGGTGAACACCGCATGCGGACGGACCATCACCTCGACGTAGAGATCACCGGCGGGTCCACCACCGGCGCCGACCTCACCCTGACCCGCCATCCGGATGCGCATACCCGACTGGATACCGGCCGGGATATCGGCCACGATGTCACGGCGCGCACGCACACGACCATCACCGGCACACTCATCACACGGATCGGGAATGACCTCACCGGTGCCGTTACACGTGTGGCACGGACGCGAGGTCATGACATTGCCCAGGAAACTGCGCTGCACCTCCTGGATCTCACCGGAACCATGGCAGGTGCCACAGGTCTTCGGCTTGGCATTGGAGGCGGAACCCGAACCATGACACTTGGAACACAGCACAGCCGTGTCCAGGGTGAGATCCTTCTTCACACCGGTGAACGCCTCCTCCAGGGTGATGGAGGTGCGCCACAGGGTGTCACTGCCGGGCTGTACACGCGACCGTGGCCCACGGGAACCCGCACCGCCACCGAAGAAGGCATCGAAGATGTCACCCAGACCGCCACTGCCGAAACCACCCGGATGTCCGGCACCACCACCCTGCTCCATGGGATCGCCACCCATATCCACAATCCGGCGCTTATCCGGATCGGTGAGCACCTCATGGGCCACGGAGGCCTCACGGAACTTCTCCGCCGCCTCCTCACTGGGGTTCACATCAGGGTGGTATTTGCGGGCAAGCTTGCGGTACGCCTTCTTGATTTCAGAGTCGGTTGCGTTGCGGTCAACTCCGAGGATGCCGTAATAGTCACGTGCCACGGTCGGTGATTCTCCCTTATGAGTGAAGATTTATCGCGAATAGGTGAACAAATGGCCTAGTATAGCGCGCTTATTCGCCAGCCAGTACCCGGCCAACATATCTAGCAACGGCCGACACCTTCGAGATTGTTCCCGGATAGTCCATGTATGTGGGCCCCACCACTCCCAACCCACCCAGGGTGTTACCCGCAGAACCATACCCCGTTGTCACCACCGAGGCGCTGCGCAACTGCAGATCCTCATTCTCCTCACCGATGTGCACCGTGACATGATCCAGATCCGTGACATTGGACAACAGCTTCAGCATCACCACCTGTTCCTCCAACGCCTCCAGCACCATCGGCACACTCGCGGCGGTCTCACGCGTCAGGCGCGTCAGGTTGCTGGCACCGGCGAGGATGAGCCGGTCGGAGGGCTGCTCCACCAGGGTGGCCACCAGGACACCACTGCACTTCTCCATGGTGCTGCGGATATCCGACGGGGCATTGCGGCTGAGTTCCTGCAACGCCTCCGAGGCATCGGTCAGCGTCTTCTCCGCCAGCGCACCATTGAGCAGATCCTTGAGCACCGTGACCTGATCGGCCTCCAACGGCTCATCGAGCTCCACATTGCGTTGATCCACTCGACCGGTATCCGTGATGAGCACCAACAGCAGACGCACCGGCGACAGCGACACCACCTCACAATGTTTGACCCGGGCAGTCTTCAACGTGGGCAACTGCACCACCGCCGCCTGGTGCGTCAACTGCGACAACAACTGCACCGACCGGCGCAGCACATCCTCCAGATCCACGCCGCCCTCCAGGAAACCGAGGATCGCCCGACGCTCCGCCAGCGACAGCGGCTTGATGTCATGGATGGAATCGACAAACAGGCGGTAGCCCTTCTCCGTGGGCACGCGCCCCGAGCTGGCATGCTCCTGCACGATGTAACCGTCTGATTCAAGGACTGACATGTCATTGCGGATCGTCGCAGAACTGACATTGAGCTTGTGGCGCTCCAACAGCGCCTTGGAACCCACCGGCTCCTGGGATTCGATGTAGTCGGCGACGATGGCCCGCAGGACCTCATATCTGCGTTTCTCCGTTGCACTAGCCATAACCAGTACCTTACTGGACTTGCTGATTATTAATGAGACTCCGGCGGGAGAACCCCGGCTAGGTGGTGGCAGGTGGGCGGGTTCGACTTTTTCGACACAGGCACAGGCCTCCGGGTGGGATGTGTCGAAAAAATCACGTGTACGCAGTCCCCGGGTTCGACTATTCCGACACAAGGGCGGTGTGGCCGCGGGGATGTGTCGAAAAAGTCGAAAAGACCTCCCCACCCCGAGAACACCGCCGGGAAAACCGACGCACCAGATCGCCGTCTGAGCGGTTGAACCGCGCTCAGCCATACCCGCGCCCATCCGGCGATCCCCAAGCCCTTAAATCCGCACCCACTCAGGCGCCTGGAAGGTCATCGTCCTCGGCGAGGAGGATGTCGGCGATGATGCCGTCGGCAAGCAGGCGTCCGGCGTCGGTGACCGCGATGTTGCCGCCGACCCGGTGCAGCAGACCCCGGTCGATGTGGCGGTCGATGACCCGGTGCGCCGATGGGGAGAAGATCCCGGCGGGCAGCCCCTGTTTGAGACGCAGGCCCAGCATGACGCGTTCAGTGTGGTGGTCATCGGCGGTGAGGAGTTCGGTATCCATGATCGGCAGCTCCCCGCCCGCGATCTGTGCGGAGTACCTGGCGGGGTGTTTGACGTTGTAGAAGCGGTGGTCGCCGATGTGCGAATGGGCACCGGGGCCGGCCCCCCACCAGTCACCGTCGACCCAGTACCCCATGTTGTGGCGGCACTCCCCGCCGGGTTTGGCCCAGTTGGACACCTCATACCAGTCGAAGCCGTTGGCACGCAGGCGCTGGTCGATCATCTCGTAACGGTCGGCGTAGACATCCTCGTCGGGGGCGGGCAATTCGCCGCGGCGGACCTTGCGGGCCATGGCGGTGCCGTCCTCCACGATGAGGGAGTAGGCGGAGACATGATCAACATCGGCCTCCAGGACGGCGTCGAGGGTTTTACGGACATCCTCGTCGGTTTCGGTGGGGGTGCCGTAGATCATGTCGAGGTTGACGTGGTCGAAACCGGCCGCGCGTGCCTCCTTCGCGGCGGCCACCGGCCTGCCCGGGGTGTGCCGGCGGTCCAGCACCCTAAGCACGCTTGACGACGCCGACTGCATCCCCAGCGAAATGCGGTTGTACCCGGACTCGCGCAGGGCATCGAAGAACTCCGGCGAGGTGGACTCCGGGTTGGATTCGGTGGTGATCTCCGCCCCCGGCGCCAGGCCGAAGGTATTGCGGATGCCGGAGAGCACCCGGCTGAGCCCATCCGCCCCGATCAGTGAAGGTGTGCCGCCGCCGATGAAGACGGTTTCCGCGGGACGTGGGCCCGGCTGGTCGGAATCGGCCTCATGGGCCGCGGCGAGGCGGGCGACAGCCATCTCCAATTCCACCTCGAGCGCATCGAGATAGGTATCGGGCCCGGCGGTGCTGCCCAGTTCACCCGCCGTGTAGGTGTTGAAGTCGCAGTACCCGCACCGGGTGGAACAGAATGGGACATGGACATAGACACCGAAGACGGAGCGAGGAACTGACATAGCACCCAACAGTAGTGGGTGGGTCTTTTTCGACAGAATCTACAGGCGGAACCAAGGTGGACTATACGGAATTGCCAAGAAAGTAGTAGAGTGCAGAGCATGAAACGCATGACGGTGGTCGCGACACTCACAACAGCTTTGTTGGCGGGTGTCACCCCCTGCTATGCGCATGAGGCCGCATCTCCCGTCATCATTGAAACCGCAGCTCAGAGCACTACAGTCAGTCCGGCTGGTGTCAATCCGTCATCGCGTTCCGTCGCTGAGGCCGTGGCTGATGCCGCCGCCGAATCCAGTCCCTCCGCCACCCCCTCCCACGAGGCCGGGACGGAGCCGACCCTCCGTACCACACAGGGCGCCCAGGTTGCTGACAGCACCGGAACAGATCGGGATGCTACCGACCGGGGCCTGTGGGATGATGCCGTGGCGGAACCCGGGCAGGCACTGCACGTGAAGTTCAAGGGGGATCGCATCTATCGCGATCTCAGCATTGAGGTCCCCGCGCAGTTCGCAACCTTCGGCACGCTGATCCTGCAGGACCAGTCGATCATCGTCTTCGTGCCCTCTGATTTCACCACCGGCGCCACCATCACCCCGGTCTTCACCGTCTCTGACGCACACGGCCAGCTCGACAGTTTCTCCGTCACGGTGGAGTATCCACGGTCCGGCACCACGGAGACTGAACCCGATTCCCCGCTGGCACGCCTGATCTCCGACATCGCCTTCCGCCTGCCGCAGCTGCCGTTCATCAGCCACCTGTTCAAGTCCTGACGCCTGTAGGCGAAAGAAGAAAGCCACCTCCCTGTCGGAACTAATCCCCGGGTAGGTGGCTTTCTGGGTTCGACCCCTGGAATCCGCCCTGGAGTCCGCCTAGGACACCTGGCCCCGCTCGTTCTGCATCCGCTCCGCCACACGCGCCACCACCGAATCGATGCGGGCGCGTTCCAGGAGGAAGGAGGGAGGGTTACAGCCCCGCTTGGTCCAGACATAATCAGGGTGCGCGTCTGCCACCACGTGCAGCCAGGCGCGGGTGGAGGTGCACACATCGTCGGCCACACGCCCGTAGACCATGGGCAGTGACACCGCATCAAGGTCGTCGGCCACACAGGCGGTCTGTGCCAGCACCCAGTCCACCACCTGTTCCAGGTGCGCGATGACCGCCTCGGTGCGGGCGTTGAGTGCCGCCGCCATCTCACCCACCATGACGATCTCACCGATGGGGTGGGCATCCTCAAGCTGCGAGGCGGTGATGCGTTCCGGCTGGGTGAGCCCCACCCTGACCGCGGAGCGTGCACTGACGGTCCCCTGGCGCAGACCCGAGGTCAGTGCGTGACGCAGTCCCAGGAGTTCGGCTACCACGGTTCGGGAATCATCACGGGCCTCCGCGATGATCTCCTCGAATTCCGCGAGGCAGTCATCGACCAGCTCGGCATCCCAGTCCGAGATGGCTTCCATGATGTGTTCAATGTAGTCGGCGACCTCATCACCGATGTTGTAGATCTCCTGGGTGAGCTCGCGGTGGCGCAGTTGCGCGGTGGTGGTGCCCATACGTTCCAGCACACATCCTTTCTTGCATTCAGCCTCAGGAATCACACGAGACCCTCAAGTAACACTTGAGAGTTTCTCTAACGGGTTCCGACTCTATGTGAATTCGCTTGGAATTGTCGGCAGGCACGCCGGGGGAACCTGAACCTTCCTGTGGAACACCGTCAACTGAACCACCCGGCAGCTACCTGGGCAGTGCCGGCAGCCCCATAGCAGACACCAGCTGCTCGAGGATCTCCCGTGGTTCCCCCCTGCGCTCGGTGTCATCCAACCGGGAGAGGTACCGGTCCACCACCCGGGTCACCGCATCCCGGTGCGCCTCCGCCAACCCGAGGCAGCCCGCCACATAACCGGGATTATCCTGGGCAAACAACCACTCCGGGTCACCGAAGGCCAGGCCGGGGTTGGACCCGAGGGTGAAGAACTCAGGGTCCCCCGCGGAACCCGTGGCGGCGATGTAGGCGAATTCATCCATGATCCCGAGGGCGAACCGTTCAGGCTCCGAACCGACCTCCGCCTGCTGCCAGGCCACACCATCCCAGTTGAACTGGATTTCTTCTACTGTGTTCAACCGTCTACTTTCCGCGGTAGATGTGCTCGATGGCGTCGGCGTAGCGACGGTAGACCACATTGCGCTTGACCTTGAGGGTCGGGGTCAGCTCATCGTCCTCCTCGGTGAGGTCGCGGTCGAGGATGTAGAACCGCTTGATGGCCTCGGAGTGGGAGACGGTGGCATTCGCGTTGTTGATGGCGTCCTGGATCTCACCGCGCAGGGCCGGTTCCGTGGCCAACTCCTCAATGGTCCGGGACTCCGGGATGTTGCGGTTGAGCTTCCACCGCTTGAGTGCATCCGGATCCAGGGTCACCAGCAGACCGACGAAAGGCTTGCCGTCGCCGACCACCATTGCCTGGCTGATCAGCGGGTGCGCCCGGATGATGTCCTCCAGTGGTCCGGGTGAGACATTCTTGCCGCCGGCGGTGACGATGAGATCCTTCTTGCGGCCGGTGATCACCAGATGTCCGGAATCCAGCAGTTCACCCAGGTCACCGGTGTTGAACCAACCATCGACGATGGATTCCGCGGTTGCCTTCGGGTTGTTCCAATAACCGCGGAAGAGCATCTGCCCCTTGAGCAGGATCTCCCCCTGGTCATTGATGCGGATGGTCATGCCCGGCAGGGGCTTGCCCACGGTGCCGATCTTCTGGTCCTCGAAATCGATCGCGGCCGCCGCCGCGGTTTCGGTCAGACCATAACCCTCGTAGATCGGGATGCCGATGCCACGGTAGAAGTGCAGCAGATCATGGCTCATCGCGGATCCACCGGTCACCGCGTACTGCACGGAGTTGCCCACGGCCGCACGGATCTTGGCGTAGACGAGACGGTCGAAGACCTTGTGGGCGGCAGCCAGGACCCTGCTCGGCCCCTCCTCGGTGTCCTGGGCCCGGGAGTAGTCGATGGCGGCCTTCTCCGCGCGGGCGAACAGGGCGGCCTTGACCGGCCCACCGTCAGCGGCATTGGTGGCAGCAGAGTTACGGACCTTCTCAAACACACGTGGTACACCGAGGATGAAGTTCGGGCGGGCACGCTGCAGTTCCAGTGCCAGGGTGGAGAAGTCTGACCAGTGGGACTGGGTGGCGCCGCCGATGGTGAACGCCAGGGAGACCGCACGCGCCAGGACGTGTGCCAGTGGCAGGAAGGTGAGCACCCGGGAGCCGGGTACCGCGATCGCGCCGATCGGGTGGGTCAGCAGCGCGCGGACCTCGGCCAGCCAGTTGTGGTGGGTCAGTTCGCAGCCCTTGGGACGCCCGGTGGTTCCGGAGGTGTACACCAGGGAGGCCAGGTCGGCGGAGCGGGTGGCTTCGATGCGTTCCCGGACCAGGTCGTCGGACAGCTCGCGGCCCTCAAACCTGAGGGTGTCCAGTGCGGAGGAGTTGATCTCCAGGATGCGACGCAGCTTGGAGGTGGACCCCTTCAGCGCCGGGGTGCCGTCCTCGGTGAGCACGAGATGTTTCATCAGGTCGGTGTGATCGGGGGTCTCGGTGATGGCCAGGACCGCACCGGAGTCCTCGATGATCCACTGCACCTGGGACAGGGAGGAGGAGCTGTAGATCGGGACACTCACGGCACCGGCTGCCCAGATGGCGTAGTCGAGAACGGACCACTCGTAGCGGGTGTCGGCGAGCAGGGCCACGCGGTCCCCCTGTTCCACGCCGGTGGCGATGATGCCCTTGGCCACGGCGAAGACCTCATTGAGGAATTCCTGCGCAGTGACATTGACCCACTCGAAGTTCGCGGGCCGGGTGAACAGCACACCGTAGGGGCGGGTCTTGACCTGGTCGATGAGGGCGGTCAGGCAGGTTTCGTTCTCCCCGATGGTGTATTCGGCCTCGACGGTGAATTCCCTGGGTTGGGACGCTGAAGTCATTTCGTGTTCTCGCCTTCCGTGTGTTGTCGGTTCACCCCGGATCCAACGGGGCATCGGAGCCCTTGGGGTGTGTGGGCCCCGGCTTCCGCCCGGAGTGTGTTCCCCCGGGCCTATCGGTTCATTAATCCATAGTGTTTCAGTACCGGCTCCGGCCGGGACAACCAGGGTCACCTCGTTGAACGACCGGCACCATATCAATTTGTCACCAAATCTACCTGTTTCTTTTCATCCACCGCGGGACCTGAACAGGAGTTTAGGAAAGTAATGATCATTTCAAAGCAGTTAGCCTGTCGAAAGTGGATTTGAGTGGCATGATGTTAACTTGTGACTGCACGAGGACCTTTACAAGACCTGGCCGGCCTGTACGGCATCTCCACCTCATACACGGATTACAAGGGCGCCGACATTGAGGTCAGTGATGACACGCTGATCAAGGTTCTCCGCGCCCTTGATGTGGATCTGGGTGAGGGTGAGCCGTCGGATGGGACCATCAACGCCGCCATTGAACGTTTCCACGACAGGGAGTTCTCCCGTCCCCTGCCACCGTGTGTGGTGGCGGTGCAGGGTGATGAGGTGGTCTTCCCCGTCCATGTGCACGATGGCGCGCCCGCCGAGGTGCATATTGAGTTCGAATCGGGCGAGCGTCGAGAAGCACACCAGGTGGAGAACTGGACGCCGCCGCGCGAGGTGGACGGCACCACCTGGGGTGAGGCGAGCTTCAAGCTGCCCGCCGACCTGCCGCTCGGCTGGCACCAGCTGCGCCTGACCTCCGGGGAGATGACCGTGACCTGCGGATTGACCATCACCCCGGAACGTCTGTCCACCGCGGACAAGTATCTGGAATCCCCCCGCACCGGTGTCATGGCGCAGATCTACTCCGTGCGTTCCAATCTGTCGTGGAGCATGGGTGATTTCAACGACCTGGGTCACCTCGCCAGTGTGCTGGCCGTCGACGGTGCCGATTTCCTCCTCATCAACCCCCTGCATGCCGCGGAGCCACTGCCGCCCACCGAGGATTCGCCGTACCTGCCCACCACCCGGCGGTTCATCAACCCGATCTACCTCCGCGTGGAGGATGTGCCGGAGTTCAACCAGCTCCCGGTGGAGCTGCGCGACGATGTCGCCGAGCTTGCCGACGAGTTCCGCGAGGAGAACTTCACCCCCGACATCATCGAACGCAACCCCGTCTTCGAGGCCAAGCTGCAGGTGCTGCACGAGATCTTCCGCGTCGAGCGCTCCCCCGGGCGCGAGCAGGCCTTCCGCGATTTCGTGGAGCAGGAGGGTCAGGGCCTGGTTGATTTCGCGTCCTGGTGCGCCGAGCGGGAGATCACCCAGCTGGCCTCCGCGCACCACGCCGAACCGGACCGCGATGAGCTGACCACCTTCTACATGTGGCTGCAGTGGCTGTGCGATGAGCAGCTGGCCGCCGCCCAGAAGCGCGCGGTGGACTCAGGCATGTCGATCGGCATCATGGCCGACCTCGCCGTCGGTGTGCACCCCGGTGGTGCCGATTCCCAGAACCTGGCGCATGTGCTCGCGCCGGACATCTCGGTGGGCGCACCGCCGGACGGTTACAACCAGCAGGGCCAGGACTGGTCCCAGCCACCATGGAATCCGACCAGGCTCGCCGAGGAGGGGTACATCCCGTGGCGTAATCTGCTGCGCACCGTCCTGCGCCACTCCGGTGGCATCCGCGTGGACCACGTCCTGGGTCTGTTCCGTCTGTTTGTCATGCCCCGCATGGAATCACCCGCCACCGGCACCTACCTCAACTTCGACCACGACGCGCTGGTGGGCATCCTGGCCCTGGAGGCCGAGCTTGCCGACGCCGTCGTCATCGGCGAGGACCTGGGCACCTTCGAGCCCTGGGTCCAGGACGTGCTGGCCAGCCGTGGCATCATGGGCACCTCCATCCTGTGGTTCGAGCATTCCCCGACACACGAGGGTCCCCGTCGCCAGGAGGAGTACCGTCCGCTGGCGCTGACCTCGGTGACCACCCATGATCTGCCGCCCACCGCGGGTTACCTCGCCGGCGAACACATCGACCTGCGCGACCGCCTCGGTGTGCTCACCCGCGACCCGGCCATCGAGCACGAGGAGGACCTGCAGTGGCAGGCTGAGATCCTCGATGTGGTCGCCGCCGCCGGTGCCCTGCCCATGCCCGAGGGTGGCACCTACGTGGGCCTCGAACGGTCCGAGCGTGGTGAGCTCGCGGACCTGCTGGCCGGTTTGGAACGCTTCGTGGCCGGCACCCCCTCCGCCCTGACGTGCGTGTCCCTGGTGGACATGGTCGGTGACAAGCGCGCCCAGAACCAGCCCGGCACCACCCGCGACATGTACCCCAACTGGTGCATCCCGCTGTGCGACAACGACGGCACCCCGGTCACCATCGAGGCGCTGCGCGAGCATCCGCTCTACCGCGTCGTCTCGGATGCGGCCAGGCGCGACTAGGAATGTGCTTATCGACGCCCGGGGGTGACCTCCTCCCGGGCGTCTGGCATTGGGGGCAGCGGTGCGTGTGATAGACAATGGTGTCGACTATTTGATCGAACTGAAAAAGTACTGATGAGAAGAAGGCCTGTCTGTCATGCGACTGCTTGGACGCATCCTCAAATCCACGTCCGCCCTGTGGCCCTACTACCTCGGGATCGTGCTGGCCTCCATCGTGGTGGCCGGGTTGTCGCTGGTTTCCCCCTTCATCCTGCGTGAGGCCACCGACACGATCGTCGCGGCCCTCCAGGGCGAGGTCACGGTGGAGTCCGTCACCCAGACCATCCTGGTGCTGGCGGTGGCCCTCTTCGTGGCCGACATCCTCAACACCCTGATGTCGAATGTGGGTGGTTACCTCGGCGACATCATGTCCGAACGGATGCGGCAGATCCTGTCCACCCGCTACTACGCCAAACTGCTGGCGCTGCCGCAGAAGTACTTCGACAACCAGGTCACCGGTACCATCATCGCGCGCCTGGACCGGTCGATCACGGGCATCACCCAGTTCATGAAGGGGTTCTCCAACAACTTCTTCCCCATGATCATCACCATGGTGGCGGTGTTGATCATCACCGCCATCTTCTACTGGCCGCTGACCATCCTGCTGGCCCTGCTGTTCCCCATCTACATGTGGGTGACGGCGCTGACCTCGGTGCGCTGGCAGAAGATGGAACGGGAGAAGAACGCCCAGATCGACCTGGCCAACGGCCGCTTCGCCGAGGTGGTCGGTCAGATGAAGGTGGTCAAGAGTTTCGTCTCGGAGACCCGGGAGCTCGATGACTTCGGCAGCCGCTACGGCAAGGTGGTCACCATTGCCCGCCCCCAGTCCAACTGGTGGCACCGCATGGATTTCCTGCGTGGTGCAGCCCTGAACCTCATCTTCCTGGGCATCTACCTCATGCTCTTCTACCGCACCCTCAACGGCTTCTTCAGCCTGGGTGACATGGTCCTGCTCATCCAGCTGGTCAACATGGCCAAGCAGCCGGTGTTCATGATGAGTTTCATCGTCGATGCCGCGCAGCGCGCCGTCGCCGGTTCCCGTGATTATTTCGATGTGATGAGCGAGCCCGTCGAACCCACCGCGAACAAGGAACTGGTGCGCACGACAGAAACCTCCGACACCCCGGCATTGACGCTGACGGTGCCCGAGCCCCTGCCCCCGGCTGAGCCCGCCCTGAAATTTGAGAACGTCACCTTCGCCTATGAGGAGAACAAACCGGTGATCCGGGATGTCACGATCGAGGCCCGGCACGGCGAACGCATCGCACTGGTCGGTGAATCCGGCGGTGGTAAATCCACACTGGTCAACCTGCTGCTGGGGCTCTATGAACCCAGTGCCGGCCGGATGCTGGTGTGCGGTGAGGATGTGTCGTCCCTGACCACGGAGAAGTTGCGTGCCTCGGTGGGCGTGGTGTTCCAGGATGCCAGCCTGTTCTCCGGTTCGATCGCGGAGAATATCGCCTACGGCCGTCCCGGTGCCAGCCTGGATGAGATCGTGGCGGTGGCGAAGAAAGCAAACGCCCATGAGTTCATCGAGGCCTTCCCCGACGGTTATGACACCGTCATCGGTGAACGTGGCCTGAAGCTGTCCGGTGGGCAGAAACAGCGTGTGGCCGTGGCCCGCGCCATGCTCAAGGACGCCCCCGTGCTGGTGCTGGATGAGGCGACCTCCGCCCTGGATACCAAATCCGAACGCGCCGTCCAGGCAGGCCTGGAACAGCTGATGGCCAACCGCACCACCCTCATGATCGCCCACCGACTGTCCACCATCGCCGATGTGGACACCATCGTGACCATCCGCGACGGTGAGGTTGATGAGATCGGCTCCCCTGCTGAGCTGGCGGTCTCCGGTGGTATCTACGCCGAGCTGCTGCGCCTGACCCAGTCCACCGCCGAGGCCGACCGTGAGCGCCTGCGGTCCTTCGGTTTCACCGGCGATGCACCGGTGGAGGAGACGGACTGACACACCACGGCAGGTAACCGCCCGAGGGTAACAGAACCCGATCCCGGTGTCCCATGTCACATACCCTGCCTATCCTGGGCGCCATGACCAAGCAACTCTTCCAACTGGACCCATCCAGACCCTTCCATCATCAGGATCGCCTGGGCCACAACCGGTGGCATCCGGATATCCCCCCGGTGGAGACCATCCGGCCCGGGGAGACCTTCCGGGTGGACTGTCGCGACTGGTTCGACGGGGCGGTGCGTAACGACGAATCCGCCGAGGACGTCCTCACCGCCCCCTTCCACATCGGCCACCCACTGTCGGGACCGTTCCGCGTGGAGGGTGCCAAACCAGGGGATCTCCTGGTGGTCGATATCGTCGATGTGGCCCCGATGTCCGATGCCTCAGCACCCGGTGACCTGGCGGGGCAGGGCTGGGGATATACCGGTATCTTCGCTCCCTCCCACGGCGGTGGTTTCCTCCACGAGCATTTCCCCGATGCCCATAAGGCGATCTGGGATTTCCGTGATGGACGCGCCACCTCACGCCACATCCCCGGGGTGTCCTTCCAGGGCGCACCGCACCCCGGCGTGATGGGCACGGCCCCCTCGCCGGAGCTGCTGGCGAGGTGGAACAAACGCGAGGCGACTCTGGTGGCTCGGCGTCCGCTGCGGGTGCCACCCTATGCGCTGCCCCCGCTGCCGAAGGGGGCCCTGTTGGGGCAGTTGTCGGATGCGAAGGCGGCCCTGGTGGCCAGCGTGGCCGCACAGACCACCCCGCCGCGGGAGAACGGCGGCAACCAGGACATCAAGGACCTCACCCGCGGCAGCCGGGTCTTTTACCCGGTGTTCGTCGAGGGCGCGAACCTCTCGGTGGGTGACCTGCACTTCTCCCAGGGCGACGGCGAGATCACCCTGTGTGGTGCCATCGAGATGGGCGGTCACATCGACCTACACGTTGGCATCATCCCGGGCGGCATGGACACCTATAACATCACGGAGAACGCCATCTTCGTCCCCGGCGATGAGGCACCCCGCCGCGAGGACTGGATCTCGTTCTCCGGGATCTCCGTCACCGAGGACGACAAGCAGCATTATCTCGACCCCTACCTCGCCTACCAGCGGGCGTGTCTGCATGCGATCGACTACCTGACCGCCTTCGGTTATTCCCGCGAGCAGGCCTTCCTCCTGCTGGGTGCGGCCCCCATCGAGGGGCATCTGTCCAGTGTGGTGGACATCCCCAATGCCTGCGCCACGCTCTATCTCCCCACCGATATCTTCGACTTCGACATCCGACCCAGCACCGACGGCCCACACCAGGTGGTCTCCACCCTGCACCCACCGCGTGCCGACGCCGATCTCCTCCCCGAGGATGATGTCCTGCGGGCCATCCCGAAGAACAAGCGCGCACTGCTGCCCACGGCACGGCGCCTCGGTGGCCAGGCCGCCCGCCCGGCGGGCATGGTCTTCGGGAAGCTGCGCAGCCTGCTCGGACGGTAGGATTGTCTCGCATGAGCGAGATCCAGGGTGTGCTTATCGACGCCCGCGGCCGCTGCGCCCATTACGGTGGTGCCCGCGATGTGGTCGCCAACCGGTGCGCCACCTGCGGTGGCTTCTTCGCCTGCCACCGCTGCCACGATGAACTGACCGATCACCCCTTCGGGCGGATGAGCACCGACGCCCCCGATTCGGTGCTGTGTGGTGCCTGCGGACACGTCATGGGTTACCACGTGTACTCGCAGGCATCGGCGTGCCCGGCCTGTGACCACCTGTTCAACCCGGGATGCTCCCTACACGCCCCGCTGTACTTCGAGGTGTAGCAGCTAGTTCAATCTGCCGGAGAGCTTTGCCAGACGCTCCCGGCTTGGGCCGTCCAGACCGGTGATCTCCACCGTCTTGCCGCGTTCCTGGAACTTCTGGGTGATGGAATCAAGGGTGGCCACCGTGGAGGCATCCCAGATCTCCGCTGCTGACATGTCGATGATGATGTGATCGGCCTCGTCGTTGTAGTCGAACTGGTAGACCAGGTCATTGGAGGAGGCCCAGAACAGCTGGCCGTGCACGCGGTAGGTGCGGATATCAATGGTGCCGTCCTTATCCACATCGAGTGCCTCAACCATCTCGATGGTGACCAGGTGTGCCACCCGACGGGCGAACATGACCATCGCGGTGAGCACACCGAGCACCACCCCGATGGCCAGGTTGTTGGTGGCCAGGGTGGCGATGACGGTCACTGCCATGACGGCGGTCTCGGACAGTGGCATGAACTTCAGGGTGCGCGGGTGCACGGAATGCCAGTCGATGGTGCCGAGGGAGACCAGGACCATGATGGCCACCAGGGCCGCCATCGGGATCAGGCCGACGATGTCGCCGAGGACCACGATGAGGATGAGCAGGAAGACACCGGCGAGCAGCGTGGACAGACGGGTGCGTGCCCCGGATTCGCGGACGTTGATCATGGTCTGGCCGATCATGGCGCAGCCGCCCATGCCACCGAAGAAACCGGAGGCAATGTTCGCGACACCCTGGCCCCAGGATTCCCGGGTCTTGTCTGAATGGGTGTCGGTGATGTCGTCGACAAGCTTGGCGGTCATGAGGGACTCCATGAGGCCGACGATCGCCATACCGAGTGCGTAGGGGCCGATGATCTGCAGCGTCTCCAGCGTGTAGGGCACATCGGGGATGAACAGCGACGGCAGTGAATCCGGCATCTGCCCCATGTCCGAGACATTCGGCACGTTGATCCCGGCCATGATGACCAGGGCGGTCAGCACGACGATGGTGACCAGCGGGGCGGGAATCGCCGTGGTGATCTTGGGGAAGAAGATCATGATGACCAGGCCCAGCACGAACAGCGGGTAGACCAGCCACGGGACGTCGATGAGATGCTCGAGCTGCGCGGTGAAGATGAGGATGCCGAGTGCATTGACGAAACCGAGCATCACCGACCGCGGGATGAACCGCTGCAATTTGGCCACACCGAGTGCGGCGAGCACGATCTGCAGCACACCGGCCAACAGGACCGTGGCGATGAAGTAGTCAATTCCATGCTCACGCGCGACCGGTGCGATCACCAGTGCCACCGCCCCCGTGGCCGCGGTGATCATCGCGGGGCGCCCACCGGTGAAGGCAATGACAATGGCCATGACCACCGAGGCGAACAATCCCATGGAGGGATCCACACCTGCCAGGATGGAGAAGGCGATCGCCTCCGGGATCAGGGCGAGGGAGACGGCAAGCCCTGCCAGCACCTCGATCCGCAGACGCGCCGGCGAGGAGAAGGCGTAACGGAAGGACGCCACCACCCCGTTGGGCGGCAGCGCTTCCGGGGAGGCGGGTGTGGGTCTGGAACCCGCCGTGTTAGTTTCAGTCATGGGTATCCGATCATGAGGACGGGGGAGGGCGCAACGCCCGATGGAGAAATCCAACCCTCTAGTAACTTTAAGGTTGGTGACCGTGAATACCGTAGCGGGAGCCCCTTTGCACGTCAAAGCACCAACCCAGATTTATGGCCAGGGTCACAGTGGAGGAGAACAGTCATGGACGACAACGGCTTGAAGATCGGTGAGGTCACCGAACTCACGGGATTATCCGCCACCACCCTGCGGCACTACGACAGCCACGGACTGATCACCTCCTCCGCCCGCAGCCCCGGAGGCTTCCGCCTCTACAGCCAGGACGACCTCCGCCGGATCCTGCTGGTGCGGCGCATGAAACCACTGGGCTTCACCCTCGACCAGATGCGCGAGTTTCTTGACGCCGCCGAAATCATCCAGAACCCCGATGACATTCCTGCTGCTGAACGGAAACAGGCGGAGGCCACCCTGGCCAACATCCGCGAGGAGGCCCGCAACCGCTATGAGAAGCTCCTCAAGCAACTGGGTTACGCCGAGGAATTCCTCGAGCTGGTCACCGGCCTGGAGTCCTGAGCCCCCTTCGCGACAACTGAAAAAAGGGGCCCGCCTCCCTCACCTGGGAAGGTGGGAGACGAACCCCGGGAGCAGGATGCCGGGTACCTAGAACAGGGACACCAGCCATGCGATAACCACGATGACCAGCAGGAGCACCAGCGCCTGGGTCACACGCGACTGCGGGTACTTGCGCTTACGCTTCGGCAGCTCCTGGTCGCGCTTGCGGAGCTCTTCTGGGTTAGCCATGAGTTTCTCTGGTGTCCTTTAGATAGGTCGGGTTTCGCTGATGATGTGTGTTCCGCCGGGCTTCCTGCGCGGGCCCTGCCCCCGGTGTGGCCTTGGTGTGCTGTCGCCGCTGGTGATACGCACCGTCCAGGCCCAGAGGAAATCCACGGCTGCGAGCAGTGGCACGGCCAGCAGCGCACAGACCAGCACCGCGCCCAGGATCACGATCGGCGACTGGATCCACAGCGGTGCCGTGGTCAGGTGCTGGGAGATCCAGTCGAGGAAGGCGGTCATGGCTTAAAACCATACACCGCCCAAACACCATCCCGGGAGTCTAGATCGCACCTGCCAGGCCACGGCGACGCAGCAGCGGCTGGATGTCCTTTGCCCGGCCGCGCAGGGTCTCGAAGGAACGGGAGTAATCGGCGGCCGCACCGCGGGAGAGCACCAGGTCCCGGAACTTCTGACCGGCCTCGCGGGCGGTGTCCTGCGATGCCTCCTCCCCGGCGGCACCGGTTTCGGTGAACCAGTCGAAACCATCGGCATCCAGGGCCTCAGCCCACAGGTAGGAGTAGTAGCCGGCGGAGTACCCACCGGCGAAGATGTGGTTGAAGTAGGTCGAACGGTAGCGCGGGGCGACATGGTCCACGTCCAGGCCGGCGTGCTGCAGGGCATCCTGTTCGAACTGTTCGATGTCGGTGACCGCGGCGGCCTCCTCCGGGGTCAGGGAGTGCCAGGCCAGATCGATGATGGAGGCGGCCAGGTACTCGGAGGTGGCGAACCCCTGCCCGAACTGGCGGGAGGCCTCAATGGCGGCGAGCATCTCATCGGGGATGACCTCACCTGTTTCATGGTGGCGGGCGTAGTTGCGCACCACCGCCGGGTCGAAGGCCCAGTTCTCGTTGATCTGGGAGGGGAACTCCACATAGTCCCTGGGCACCGAGGTGCCGGAGAAACTCGGGTAGCGCACATCGGAGAGCAGACCGTGGAGCCCGTGACCGAACTCGTGGAACAGGGTGGTCACCTCATCCAGGGACAGCAACGCCTCGCCGGAGGTCGGTTTGGTGATGCCCATGACGTTGACCACCACCGGTTTCGTGCCCAGCAGGTGCGACTGGTCGACGAAGCTGCTCATCCAGGCCCCACCGCGCTTGGAGGGGCGGCCGAAATAGTCGGTGAGCAGCAGGCCGATGCCGGACCCGTCGTGGTCCTTCACCTCCCACACATCCACGCCCTCGGCGTACCCCTGCAGGTCGGGGCGCTTGGTCACGGTGATGCCGTAGAGGCGGTTGGCGGAGTAGAAGACGCCATCTTCCAGCACACGGGACAGGGGGAAATACTTGCGCAGCTCGGCATCATCGAGGGCGTAATCGCGTTCGCGCACCTTCGCCTCCCAGAACGGCCAGTCCGCGGCATCGACCTTCTCCCCCGCGGCCTCCGCCTCCTCGGCTGACAGTTTGTACTCCGCCCGTGCATTGGAGGCGGCGCTGGGTGCCAGATCGTAGAGGAGTCCGCGCACGGCGTCGACATCATCGGCGGTCTCCTCCTCGATGACATAATCGGCATGCGTGGGATAACCCAGCAGCTGGGCACGCTCGGCACGCAGGCGGACGGTTTCCAGGAGCACCTCAGTGTTTGATTCCTGCCCTCGCTTCTGGGAGGCCTCATACAGTTTCGCGCGGGCGTCAGGGGAGGTCAGCACCGCCTGCTCGGCCTGCACGGTGGGCAGCTCCAGGGGAACCACATACCCCTCACGGCCCAGGCTCTCGGCATAGGCTGCGGCCGCCTCCACCCGCGCGGGACTGAATCCCGCGAGCTCGGTGTCCTCGAAGGAAACCGCGAGATCCCGGGTGTCCTTGAGCAGATTTCGGCCGAACTGTTCCGACAGGGCGGAAAGGCGTTGGTTGATCTCCGACAGGCGGGCCTTGCCGGGGGCGTCGAGGGCGGCACCGCGGCGTCGAAAAGCACGCAGGGTGTGGGCCAGCAGGCGCTCGGACTCCTCATCGGCCGGGGCGGTCAGCGACTCCAGTCGCTGGAACAGCGTGGTGTTGTGGTAGATCGCGTCATAGTGCGCCGCCAGCTTCGGGGCGATCTCCTGGGCGATCGCGTCCATCTCATCGGAGGAATCGGTGCCCTGCAGGTTGAAAAACACCGCGGCCACACGGTTGAGCGGCTGGCCTGCACGCTCGAGGGCCTCCACGGTGTTCTCCCAGGTCACAGGCTCCGGGTTGGCGGTAATACCCTCGATCTCCGCCAGGTGCTCAGCGAGGGCGATCTCGAAGGCGGGGAGGAAATCAGCGGTCTCGATCGCGGCGAAATCAGGCAGCTGGTAGGGCAGGGTACTTGCGGTCAGCAGGGCATCAACACTCATAGGGCTTGATCCTAGCTGCGTTGGGGCGAAGAGAGACGATGTGGGCGCACAAGGCGATCAGAGGCGTTGGATATGCCCGGATGACCTCCACCCTTCCCGGGAGTGTTTCAGGGGCTTGAGCGGGATTCTGGGAGGGCACTTTTTTAGGGGCGATTGGGCGGCTCCTGGCGCGGGGTTGGCATTTTCCGACACACACCACGGTGGAGAAGCCACTGTGTCGAAAAAGTCGAACCCGGGTGCCGGGGAACCGCGAAAAACTCGACACAGCCACCCCGAAACACCCGTGCTGTGTCGAAAAAATCGAACCCCACCCCACAGCCGCCCCGCATAAGGCGATCAGAGGCGACCAGACCGGCACCCCGCCCACCCGCGCGGCCAGTTGCTAGGGTTGGACCCATGTCTGTTACGGTCTCCTGCCCCGCCGGCACCATCACCGGTGAACTCGCCACTTTCACAGCACCGGATGGCACCTACAGCATCCCCTATTTCCGTTCCATCCCCTATGCCCGGGCGGGGCATTTCCAGGATGCGCAGCGCCTGGAGCCCCTGCAGATCGACGCGACGGGCACCCATGATGGTCTGCACCTGACGGTGTCCACGCCGGAGGTCAAATTCGGGGCGGATTATCCGGTGATCGTGTTCATCCACGGCGGTGGTTACCACTCGGGCACGCGTTTTGATCCGCGGCATGATCCGTTGTTCTTCACCAGTCGCGGGTTTGTGGTGGTGGAGCTTTCCTACCGCCTGGGGCTGGAGGGGTTTGTGCCCTTCCATGATGATGAGCCGAATCATTACCGGGGCACCGATGACTGCGTGCTGGCCCTGGAGTGGGTGCAGAAGAATATTGAGCATTTCGGGGGTGATCCCACGAATGTGACGCTGATTGGTCAGTCCGCGGGTGGTGGCATGGTGCTGTGGCTGGCCCGGCGCGATCATTACCGCGGTGCGTTCCGCCGGGTGGTGGCGTTGTCGCCGAGCTTCCCGCGCGGGTCTTTTGCCAGGCGTAAGGGAGCTTTACGACGCACCCTCGGCCGCCCCGTCACCCGCGACGCCCTGGCGAAACTCGACCCCCGGCGGCTGGATCGTGCCTATCAGCGTTTCGCGCGTCGTTATTTTCATGACCTGGCGCTCGGCCCCACCGGTTATGACCCCGATGAACTCGCCGACATTGATCTGATCATCACCTCCACCCGGGATGAGATGTACAACCATGCCACGGGCATCTCCCTGGACCGCAGGAGGTTCGGTCCCCGTCTGGCGGCGCGGATGCTGGGGGTCTCGGTTCCGGAGTCCTATATCACCCGGGCGCGGCGCATCGATGACCGTGTGGTGGGACGCATGATCGGTGATTCCATGATCCGTCGTTATGTGGCCCAGACGGAGAAGGGCTGGTGGATTGAATTCCCGGGCAGGCACTGTGATGATCTCGCGGAGATCTTCGTCCGTGACACCGCAGCCCACCGCATCATCGCCTCCTTCGCCCGTGGTGAGACACCACCATGGCCGCAGTACTCGCCGGAGGACAGGGCGGCGTTGTCGCTGGTTCATGGCGAACCGGAGGTGGTGCGCGACCCGTTGAATCTGGTGCGCACCTCGTTCCTGCCGCAGCGGGGAACCACTGTGGAGGGGCTCGGTGGCCGGGTGCTGTAGGTGGGTTGGCGTTCACTTATAGCACAAAATGCAGGGTCGACGAGACGTGGAAAATGTCTCTACCCTTGTGGGTATGACTGACACTACCCCGTTGAGTTCGGACCTGATCCCAGAGAGCACCGCCCGCCCGGTAGTCGATGCCGAGGGCTTCATCATTGAGCATGAGTCGGAGGAGTACCACACTCCCACCCCCGCCCCCGGTGAACAGCCCTGGGAGAAACATGACCGCGAATGGTACAAGGACGCTGTGTTCTATGAGGTGCTGGTGCGTGCCTTCTACGACCCGGACAACACCGGTTCGGGCACCCTGAAGGGTCTGACGGAGAAGCTGGATTACATCCAGTGGCTGGGTGTGGACTGCATCTGGGTGCCGCCCTTCTACGACTCTCCCCTGCGTGATGGTGGGTATGACATCCGGAACTTCCGTGAGATCCTGCCGGAGTTCGGCACGGTGGAGGATTTCGTGGAGCTGGTTGACCAGGCCCACCGCCGTGGTCTGCGTGTGATCACCGACCTGGTGATGAACCACACCTCCGATCAGCATCCGTGGTTCCAGCAGTCCCGGACGGATCCGGATGGCCCCTATGGTGACTTCTACGTCTGGGGGGATGATCCGGAGATGTACAAGGAAGCCCGCATCATCTTCGTCGATACCGAGGAATCCAACTGGACCTACGACCCGGTGCGCAAGCAGTACTACTGGCACCGGTTCTTCTCCCACCAGCCGGACCTGAACTATGACAACCCGGCGGTGCAGGAGGCGATGCTCGATGTGCTGCGGTTCTGGCTGGATCTGGGTCTGGATGGGTTCCGTCTGGATGCCGTGCCCTACCTGTTCGAGCGTGAGGGTACCAACGGTGAGAACCTGCCGGAGACCCACGAGTTTCTCAAGCGGTGCCGTCGGGTGATCGATGAGGAGTACCCGGGCCGCATCGTCCTGGCGGAGGCCAACCAGTGGCCCCATGATGTGGTGGAGTACTTCGGTGAGAAGGAGAAGGGCGATGAGTGCCACATGGCCTTCCACTTCCCGCTCATGCCCCGCATCTTCATGGGTGTGCGCCAGGGGTCCCGCACCCCGGTCAGTGAGATCCTCGAGCACACCCCGGACATCCCCAAGACCGCCCAGTGGGGTATCTTCCTGCGCAACCATGACGAGCTGACCCTCGAGATGGTGTCCGAAGAGGAACGCGCCTACATGTACCAGCAGTTCGCCCCCGAGCCTCGGATGCGCGCGAACGTGGGTATCAGGCGTCGACTAGCAACGCTTGTCGACGGCGACCGCAACCAGCTCGAACTCCTGCACGGGCTGTTGCTGTCCCTCCCGGGTTCCCCCGTGCTGTACTACGGCGATGAGATCGGCATGGGCGACAACATCTGGCTGCCGGACCGTGATGGCGTGCGCACCCCCATGCAGTGGTCCAATGACCGCAACGGGGGTTTCTCCAAGGCAGATCCCGAGCGTCTTTATCTGCCAGCGATCCAGAATGACCGCTTCGGTTATGCCCAGGTCAATGTGGAAACCCAGCTCAAGCAGGAGAACTCCCTGCTGCAGTGGATCCGCAACCAGATCATGATCCGCAAGCAGTACAAGGCCTTCGGCAAGGGCACCTACCGGGAGATCGACTCCACCAACGAGGCGGTGCTGACCTTCCTCCGTGAGTACAAAGGCCAGACCATTCTGTGTGTCAACAACATGTCGAAGCTGCCACAGGCGGTGGCCCTGGATCTCAGCGAGTTCGCCGGCATCACCCCGCGTGAGGTCTCCGGCGGCCAGTACTTCCCCACCATCGGTGAGCGCCAGTGTGTGTTCACCCTGGCACCGCATGGGTTCTTCTGGCTCGATCTCACCGGTGAGGAGGAGGAATGAGCATTGCAGAACACATAGTGAAGGAACGCTTCTACGGTGCAAAATCCCAGACCATCACCGATGTGGATATCGTCCTGGAGAAGAAGTACGGCGAGCACATGCTCGTGCTCGCCCGGGTCAACGATGCCCTGTACCAGCTGTTCGTGGACTCCGAGGGCTGGGACCGGCTCGTTGATCACGTCGACGAGATCCGCGAGGGCCTGGGTGTCTGGCGATCCGAGACCCCCTTCCCTGACGGCCCCTACATGCCGCTGCGTGGGGAGCAGTCCAACACCTCCCTGGTGGCAGGCGATGTGATGGTCAAGTACTTCCGCAAGATCGAACCCGGCCTCAACCCCGATGTGGAACTGCTCAGCCGGATCCCCGACTGCCCACACGTGGCCCCGGTGCTGGGGTACGCCTCCACCGAACTCGATGGTGAGGAACACACCCTGGTGATGACCCAGAAATTCATCCCGGGCATCGACGGCTGGAAACATGCCCTGTCCACCGTGGCCGGTAGCTTCGCCGAGGATGCACGCATGCTGGGTGAGGCCACCGCATCGGTTCACACGGCACTGGCCAGGGAGTTCGGCACCTCCTCCGTACCCGCGGAAACCGTGGTCGGGGGGTTGATCACCCGCCTCGACGGGCTGATCACACAAGCCCCTGAACTGGCTGACTACCGGGAGGCGGCGGTGACGGTGTACCGGGAGCTGCGCGGGGAGATCGATCTCCAGCGCATTCACGGTGACCTGCACCTGGGTCAGACGTTATGCACCGCGGACCGCTATATCCTCATCGATTTCGAGGGTGAACCCGCCCGTCCCCTGGCCGAGCGTAAACTCCCCGACTCTCCCCTGCGCGATGTGGCGGGCATGCTGCGGTCCATCGACTACGCCGCCCACTTCGACGGCACCCACGAGCAGTGGGGCGCCGAGGCCACGGCTGCTTTCCTCGAGGGTTACGGGACGATGGAGTTGGACCAGCAGCTTCTCGATGTCTACCTCCTGGACAAGGCCCTCTATGAGGTGGCCTATGAGATCAACAACCGTCCCGACTGGGTGCATATCCCCCTCGCGGCGGTGAAGCAGGTCCTGGGCTAGAAACCGCTGCCCACAGGACAGCGATGGGCCCGGGGCCGGCGCGTACCTACACCGGCCCCGGGCCCATCTATCGCTTTACGAGCGTCTTTAGACTTTCGGGTCTAGGCTTCCGGGTCAAAGGCCTCAAGGATGGCCTGACGCAGTTCAGGATGGGAAAGCTGGTCCACCATCCAGGGGGAGAAGACGAACGGGGTGGCATCCACCGCATCGAAGACCTTCTGTGGCTCCTCCCAGGCGAACTCCTCCACCTCGTCTGGCAGGGGCTCCACGAATTCCCCCACGGCGAGGCGCACCAGGTGGACCGGGCAGATCTCCCATTCCACGATGCCGGAGGAATCCTCAGCCCGGTAACGGTAATCGTCGAGAACAACCTGAATATCCAGGAAGGACCCGAAGTCCAGGCCGAGCTCGGACACACCACGACGACGGATCGCATCCGCATTCGTCTCATCCGGTGCCGGGTGACCACACATGGAGTTGGTCCACACACCGGGCCAGGTCTTCTTGCTCAGTGCGCGTCGGGTCACCAGCAGTTCGCCCCGGGGGTTGAGGATGTAGCTGGAGAATGCGAAATGCAGCGGGGTGTCAGTAGTGTGAACCGTCGCCTTGGGGGCGGTGCCGATGGCATTGCCCTCTTCGTCGGCGAGCACGACCAGTTCTTCCTCATTTGTCATGCCCACCAGCTTAGCAACCCTGAAGTCAGCGCCTCACCCAATCACCGATGACACCGGGCACGACAGGCCCCCGATCCCCGAGCAGCGCCGCGAGATTGGCGTCCTGTTCCACCGCAGACGTCACCGTTTTCACCTTCCCGGTGTTCTTGGGTTGTGCGCCTCCCGCACCGCCCATGGGCATCATCGGCATCATCGGGCGTGCTGTGCTTTGCGACGCCTTACCCACCCCACCCGTCATCATCCCGGAGGGTGTCTGAGCCCCGGCCGCGGATGCGGGATTACCGGTCTGTGGTGCCAGAGCCTGCCGCATCCCGCCACGGTGGGTGTTGCTTCCCGCAGCACCCACACCGCCGACGCCCGCACCACCCCCTGCGCCCGCCGAGCCCAGCATGGATCCCATCGGTCCCATCGCCGATGCACTCTGGGTACGGGCATTCATCGGATTGAGTCCGGCATTGGAGAACCGCTGCCCGGCGGTGGGACCATGGCGCCCGTTCATCCCCATGAAGGGTGCGGCAGCCATGGCCCCACCGCCGGCAGAAGCGTTCATGCCACCGACACCGGACAGACCGGAGGCGTTGCTCAGCGTGGACCCCGCGCCCGCTACCGACGCGGTGGATGTCTGCAGATCACCGACATCCAGGCCACCGAGGTTGTCTGCCACTGCACCGAAATCACCCGCCCCCACGGAATGTGCCGCTGCTGTGCCACCACCGCCGGCCGCCGAGAACCCCTGAGGGGTCAGACCATGGGTGGTGAACCCGGCACCACTACCCGCGATATCCGACATCCCCAGGGCAAGCCCACCGCCGCTTCCGTCAGCCCCCTTGACGCGCATCAGATTGTCGATACCCGGCACACCCGCCCGGACATCACCCTGAAAAGCAGACTGGAACGACGCCAGGTAGGCGCTTTCCGCCGCGGCACGCTCCGCCGGTTCCTTGATCATGGCTATCGACGCCGCCGCCATGAACACACTCATCTTGTGCCCCATGTAGATCTGATTCAAGGTCCCCACCGACCGCGACATCTCCCGCGCATTCTGGGAAAACACCGACCCGGCTTCAGCAACCTCCGCTATGCGTGCCGATGCCTGCTCAAACACCTCCCCCGCATTACTCGCCAGAAGTTCACCCGCCACGCGATCCAGTGACGCAGACACCTCCGAGATCGTGGACGCCATCGTGGTCCACGAACTCTGTGCCGCCGAAACCGCCCCCGAGTTGGTTCCGGAAAAGTCACTGCACAGCTGATCAAGCGAATTCGGTGCTGTCACCACAGGCGGTGTGAACGAGAAGGAATCGAACCGCGGCGCCGGCCGTTCAGGAAACGACACCGACTCCTCCCCCACGCTCCCACCGATATCCGCAATGTCCATCCCCCGCGCGAAGATCTCATCCTGGCTATTCAGAGCCTCCACCGAGGCCTTGAGCGCATTGCGGAGCCATTGGATCTGTTCCGCATAAGACAGGAGTACGGTACGTGCGGATCCTGCGCCCCCATTAAGCACATTGCCGTGGTTGGCCCCCAACTGGTCTAGGCCAGTGACAGGTGAGTAGCTACTATCAATCGTTTTCAATGCAGCAGATTGAGAACTATTGATAGACGTTCTTGCCAATTCACTCAAGTGGTTCAAAGCGGTTTCAATTGAGCCTTGATCAACTTTAAGTTCCATATTTCCCCCCAGATTGGATTATTAAAGATTCCAGAATTGCGACCGAAACAGAACACAAGAACTCTTGATCAGCGATCTCACCCAGTTCTCGATAATCCACAGAGAAGCGTCCCCATTCAAAATCTAGAGCTGCCGAACAGCCCTGAGCTTCGGTAGGCATTTGGTGAGTGTAAATGCCTTCCACCTCGGACTCCGCCGAATCCACTGGTTCCAATTCGCGCTCCAAGATTTTCCATTTATCCATAGTGTCAGTGGCAATCAAGAAAGAGCCTTCGTAGACATCTGTTCTCTGATGCGCGAAGCCACAGGATTTCACTCGACTCGCGGGATCTTCAGCAGCAATCAAGCGCTTCCCCAACCCCGCCGCTGCGAATTGCTCTTCGGTGAATACTTCGCAGGGGTGAAACTGGCTGGCGAAGATACCGGAATCGGTAGGGGTGGGAGATTCGGCGGGTGAGGTTGCTGCGGCAGGTGCCGGTGATGGGTCGGTGGCTGGTGTGCTGCTCCCCGGGGAACAACCTGTCAGTAGGGCGGCGGCGGCCAGGAGAATCGGGCCGGTTCGGTGCATGGGAAACCCCCAGAGTTTCGTGGTCTGTGAGTGAGTACGGTGAAGGTACTCGTTTACTTAGACTGCGGAACTTGGGGGAAGGTTCCCTCGGGGAGAAAAGTTCTTCTAGAGGTTGTTCAGGTTGCCGTCGAAGATGATGTTGCCGATCTGGAATTGAGCAGCCCACAGGGATCCGTTGGAGGTGTTGTAGGCCCACTGGAGGTTGGTGGTGGCGCCTGCCCCCAGGGGTAGATCGAGGGGGATGTTGTCGTCGCCTTCGATGGGTTCGATCTCCATGAGGTCACCGTCGTAGTCGACAATCTTCAGCACTGGTCGTTCGAATGCGTCGGTGGGGAGGGGAACCTCGTTGAGGTTGGTGACGGCCACGTAGATGATGGAGCCGCCGTTGGTACCATAACCGGTGCCCTGGAAATGGACGCGGATGTTCAAACCGGGGTCTTCGGCAACATCCTCCCCCTCATCCATTAACACAGGATCTACCTGCTGCGGTTCAAAGGAGGGGGTCTCCGAAGTGCTCACGGCAATTGATTCAGTGGGGGTGGCAGCACCCTCCTCACCAGCGCTATCCCCGGAGCAACCTGCCAAAAGTGCAGCTGCTGCAAGCACTGGAATAATCCTCAACTTCACTTCGGGCTCCTTAGAATTCATCGGTACTTTTGGAAAGTTTACTAGCCTAGAGCCTATGCGCTTCCCCGAACTCCACGAATTGCAAAATCGTCGCACCCTCAAATGGACCCGTTATGACGAAGACGTGCTTCCCCTGTGGGTTGCCGAGAGTGATTTCGGTACCTGCCCACCCCTCAAGGAGGCTCTCGCCGACGCCGTCGAGCGTGAAGTCTTCGGTTATCCACCAGACCGCACCGGCCTACCCGAGGCGTTAGTGGGCTTCTATGAACGGCGTTATGGTTTCGCCCCGAATCCTAACCACGTATTCGCCATCCCTGATGTGGTGCGTGGTCTGCAGTTGGCCATCGAGCACTTCACCAAACCGGGTTCCGCCGTCATTGTTCCTATCCCCGCCTACCCGCCCTTCATCGAGCTGCCCAAGGTCACCGGCCGCAAGATCATCTACCTGGATGCCTACAAGTTCGACCTCAATGAGATCGAGGAGGCCTTCGCCGAGGGCGCGGGATCCATTCTCTTCTGTAATCCACACAACCCGCTCGGCACTGTCTTCAGTGAGGAGTTCATCCGTGAACTCACCGACCTGGCGGTGAAATATGAAGCCCGCGTGATCGTCGATGAGATCCATGCACCACTTGTCTTTGAAGGAACCCATGTGGTTGCCGCGGGTGTCTCACCCAATGCCGCGGAGGCATGCATCACCATCACCGCAACCTCGAAGGCATGGAACACTGCCGGGTTGAAATGCGCCCAGATCTTCTTCACCAATAAAAATGATGTGAAGACGTGGAAGAAACTGTCTGGCATCACACGCGATGGCGTGTCCATCCTCGGGTTGATCGCCGCAGAAACGGTCTATAACGAGGGCGAGCCCTTCCTCGATGAGTCCCTGCAATACCTGCGGGAAAACAGGGACTATGCAGCCGCTGAGCTGGAGAAACTAGGTGTCAAGGTTTATGTTCCTGATGCTACCTATCTGATGTGGTTGGACTTCTCAGACACTGAGATTGCAGAGAGCCCTTCTATCATTTTGCGGGAAGAGGGTAAAGTCATGCTGAATGACGGTGCGGCTTTCGGCGATTTCACAAACTGCGCGCGCCTCAATTTTGCATGTTCCCGCGAAACCCTGGAGGAGGGTCTACGCCGTATCGCCAGCGTTCTCTAAATGAAAAAAGCCGTACTTGTTACATCACTGATGTTGTTTTCCATGTTCTTCGGAGCTGGAAACCTCATCTTCCCGCCGATGCTCGGACAGGAATCAGGTACGGCGTACCTTCCTGCAATCATCGGCTTCCTGTCCACGGGTGTTCTGCTGCCGGTGATTGCCATCATCGCGGTGGTGGTCTCCGGTAATGACGCCCGGGACATGGCCTCACGCGCCGGCAAGGTGTTTGGGCTGGCCTTTCCCATCCTGGCATACCTGTCCATCGGCGCGTTCTACGCCCTGCCCCGCACCGGTGCGGTGAGCTATTCCACCGCGGTCGGTGCGGACAGTGTTCTCTACTCGGGCATCTTCAACTTCGTCTTCTTCGGCATCGCTCTGGCACTGTCCTGGAACCCGAACGGGGTGGCCAATAAGCTGGGCAAGTGGCTCACGCCCGCCCTGCTGATCCTGATCCTGCTGCTGGTGGTCCTGTCGCTGTCCATGCTGACCGGTTCTCCCGGTGAGCCACGCGGCGCCTACGCTGAGCAGGCTGTTGGTGCCGGATTGTTTGAGGGCTATATGACGATGGATTCGATTGCCGCCCTGGCATTCGGCATCGTGGTCATCTCCGCCTTCAAATACCAGAAGGTGAAGAAGGTCCGCACCGCAACGGTGTACGCGGCCCTCATCGCAGGTGGCCTGCTGGCTGCGGTCTATCTGGGACTCGGGGCGGTGGGTCGTGTCGCCGGTGGTGACCACGCCGACGGAACCGCCATCCTCAATCATGCAGCCGAGCAGACCATGGGTGGAACCGGCCGGTGGGTGTTCGCCGTCATCGTAGTGCTGGCCTGCCTCACCACGGCAGTGGGTCTGATCACCGCCACCTCGGAGTTCTTCAATTCCCTGTTCCCAGGTATCCGTTATCACGTGTGGGCGGTGGTGTTCTCGCTGATCTCCTTCGCTGTCGCAACTCTGGGGCTGGAGACAGTCCTGTCCATCGCGGCACCGATCATCACGTTCATCTACCCCGCGGCCATCACCTTGGTGGCTCTCACCCTGCTGGAACCACTGTTGTTCCGATTCCGCTACACCTTCCTGCTGGGAATCTGGACCTCAGTGGTGTGGGCGTTCTTCATGAGCGTGCCCGCCCTGGTCCCCTTCATCGAATGGGCACCACTGCACAGCATGCAGCTGGGTTGGGTTGTCCCAGTCGCATTCATGTCCGTTCTGGGTATGGTCGCGGATTGGAATAACCGGACGCGTACACGGGTTGAAGAGAAGGCTGCAGTAAATACCTAGCCTGAGAAGGAACGATTAATGTCTGTGCCACTTTCACTCATCGACTTTGCCACCATTTTTGAGGGTGAACGCCCCGGGGACAGTTTCAAACGTTCCGTCGCCATGGCACAGAAAGCGGAGGCCCTGGGCTTTAAGCGCATCTGGTACGCCGAGCATCACAACATGCCCACCATCTCCTCGTCGGCTCCCGCGGTGCTCATCTCCCACATCGGTGCGCACACCAACACCATCCGCCTGGGCGCGGGTGGTGTCATGCTGCCCAACCACTCCCCCTATGTGATCGCCGAGCAGTTCGGTACCCTCGCGGAGCTCTACCCGGACCGCATTGATCTGGGGTTGGGCCGTGCCCCGGGCACGGATATGAACACCCTGCGCGCTTTGCGACGCGAACCCTCCTCCGCGGAGTACTTCCCGCAGGATGTCGTCGAGCTGCAGTCCTACCTGGCTGGCCGCTCCCGTCTGCCCGGTGTGGAGGCCATCCCCGGCAAGGGCACCAATGTGCCGCTCTACATCCTGGGTTCCTCCCTCTTCGGCGCCCAGCTTGCTGCCCAGCTCGGCATGCCATACTCCTTCGCCTCCCACTTCGCCCCCGCCCACCTGGAGCAGGCGGTGTCCACCTACCGTGAGAACTACCAGCCCTCGGAGCAACACCCGGAGCCGTATGTCATCGCCGCGGTCAACGTGACCGCCGCAGACAGCACCGATGTTGCCCACGAGCACTTCGCCACCGTGGCGCGTGCCCGGGTGCGCAGCATGGCGGCCCGCGGCCGTGCGACCATCACCGATGAGCAGTTGGATGCCATCATGGATTCCCCCTCGGGTCGCCAGATTGTGGACATGCTCCGCTACACCGCCATCGGCACCGGAACGGAGGTCAGGGATTTCCTAGAGGATTTCACACGCACAGCTCAGGCCGATGAGCTCATGATCTCGCTGCAGTCCCCCGGCACCGAGGCGACCTCGCGCAGCATGGAGATTCTCGCGGAGGCATGGTTCCGGGCCTAAACACCCCCCACCAGGACAAATGTACTGTATTCACAGTTTGAATTCAGCATTTTCCCGGAATTTTATCCGTCATCTTCCTGCTTTCCCTTATCCCAGCTAGGGATACCGAAACAGTGGGGTACCGCCCGAGCCTTCCTGAAAATAATCTAAGAGGGCAGTGGTCCAGGGATGTGGCCGTGCAGATAACGCTCTTACCTGCAGATATATACGGGTGTAGTGAAATCGATAATCGGCCAGGGCCGTGAAATAGGGATCTACCATTGAAACAAGCCAGAAAGGCAGGGCACTGCACAGCAATTGCCCTGCCTGGGTATTGATTGCTTGTTCCCTGAGTTCTTCCCTTGTCTCGCGCTGTTTTGCCAGCGCTTTCACAGTAAGGATTCCCCGTGTATCCCCCACCCAACTCCATTCGACAATCCCCCTCATCAACCCTCCGCGCCTCCATCGCCGCGGCTATCACCGCCCTCATCGCCATCGTGGCCCTCATCCTCTCGGGGGCGTCTCCCGCCATGGCCCAGGAGGATGAGGTCTCACCCCCAGCCACCATTGATGTGGTGACACCCAAGGAGCTGGAGGCCTTCGGAGGTCCGGCACCTGAAACCGACACGATGTCCACCTTTGCGGTGGTACAGGCCCGGCCAGCGGCCCCCGCCCTGGTGTCCACCGACGGCTGGGTTCTCGATGAGGTCCCCCGCAATGATGATGGATCATCCGAACTGGTGCCCCTGCCGTTTCCCATCAACTTCTTCGACAATCGGTACTCCGCTCTCTATGTGAACAACAACGGCAATGTCACCTTCAATGAGTCGATGAGCACCTACACGCCCTTCGCGTTGACTGGTGAGACCAACATTCCCATCATCGCCCCGTTCTTCGCCGACATCGACACCCGCGGGGAGAATTCCGCCCTGGTCACCTATGGTGCCAGCCCCGATGGCAAGCAGTTCGTGGTCAACTGGATTGATGTTGGTTTTTACGCCACCCGGAGCGACAAATTGATCTCCGCGCAGCTTGTCCTGACCGAGCGCTCAGGACCTGCCTACCGCGAGGGTGACTTCGACATCACCTTCAACTACGGCTCCATCGAATGGGAAACCGGCGACGCCTCCGGTGGCACCGACGGCTTCGGCGGTAATCCCGTCCGCGTCGGGTACTCACTGGGCACCGGCATCGAAGGCACCTTCTTCGAACTCGCCGGATCCGGTGTGAGTACCGCCCTCACCGATGGTGGGGAACGCGCCCTGTTCACCAACAGCATCGGGTCCCTGAGCACCCCGGGCCGTTACATCTTCCCCATTCGTTCCGAGGGGCCTGATGTCATTGCAGGTAACGTCACGGGTACCGTGAGCGACGATTCGGGTCAGCCCATCGTCGGTGCGATTGTCTCCATCATCGCCCAGGACGGATCCTGGAGTTCCAACACCATCACCGGTCCGAATGGGTCCTATGCCCTCAGTGGCCTGGGCACCGGGCCAGCCACCGTCCGTGTGAGCCCACCGAGCGGTAGCGCCCTGGACGCGCCGGCACGGTCGGTGACCACCGCCATCGGCACCCCACTGACGGTGGACTTCACCCTCAGCGGACCGCGGACCATCCCCGAGGGCACCGTCATTAATCAGGGTGTGGACCAGACATCCGGCATTCCTTCGGTCTATTGGAATGACCCCTTCGAGATCACCCACACCGCAACCCCCGGAGCAACCGTCACCTTCGAGATCGTCCAGGATGGCACTGTTCTGCTCACCGGTGACTTCGCAGAGAGCTCCACACAGCCCGGGCTGTTCACCGCCACGGTCTCCAGCCTCTTGGCCGCGAGCGCGCAGTCGGGCCTGGCACAGGTGGTCATCTACGTCAACGGTGTTCCACTCACCTTTGATATCTACATCGACCCTGCCGGAACTGTGGTGGACCAGAACGGCCGGCCCATCGCTGGGGCCGAGGTGATCATCTACCGTTCCGACAATCCGGATGGCCCCTTCGAGCAGGTCCCCGATGGTAGTGCACTGCTCTCCCCGAGCAACCGCACCAACCCCGACCGCACCGATGCCCAGGGACGTTTCTCCTGGGACACCGTCCCCGGTTACTACCGTGTGAGTGCCTCGGCCCCGGGTTACCTCGCGCAGGATGGCAGCGAACTGGCCTGGACGGATGTCCTGCCCGTCCCGCCGGAGCACCTTGATCTCGTTCTGACCCTGTACTCGACGGATCCCGACCCAGATCCCGACCCAGATCCCGACCCGGATCCCGACCCGGATCCGGACCCGGACCCCACACCCGGGGGTTCCTCCACCGGCAGCTCCGTCCTTGACGGCATCGTGAGCGTGATTTCCGGCATCGGGGGCGTCTTCAAGATCTTCTTCGACTGGATCACCTCTTTCTTCACCGGGTCCAGTAGGTAACCCTCGCCCTTCAGCCCCTTCCCACCACCGTGGTCGCGCGACCACGGTGGTGGCCCTATTTCAGCGATCGCCACCCATACCGACAGCCCCTATTTCACTGATAGGTTTGAAAGTAATAGCACCTCGATGCCCCTCAAGGAGGACCCCATGTCACATCGTTTCCGTTCCGCAGTGGTGGCGCTCTCCACCGCTGCCCTGCTCAGCGGTGCCATAGCCACACCAGCCCAGGCACAATCCGAAGTCCCCGAGCCGCAGTTCACCACGGAGATGCTCTCCTCGGTTCTGCCGGAACCCATCCGTGAGGTTCTCTGGCTCGTGTTCGCGGTGCCGGTCATCGGCAGCTCGATCCTCTCCTCGGCGATCGGCATTCCACAGTGCGGGTTACACGACACCCGGGCCTGTTAGACCACCGACGACCGCGACCCCCGCTGCCACGGTGCGTGGCGGCGGGGGTCGGGGCGTCGACAAGCGCGGTCAGTCGCGGTGGCGGGGCAGGAAGGACAGTGCCACCATGCCCAGGCCGAGGGCGAGGTGCAGCCAGTTGTTGGCATCACTCAGGGGCACCAAGTTGGCGGTGGAGTCGAAGTCAATGATCAGGCCGTAGACGAACAGGCCCAGGTAAATGACACCACCCCACAGCAGGAACTGGCGGGCGGCGTTCGGGGTGCGGGCCAGTGCCACGCCGGCCACACCGAAGAGCAGGTGTACAACGTTGTGGAGGATGGACACATGGAAGATGCCCAGGAGCATGGCGTGGCCCTCGTGGCCTGCGAACTGCAGGTCACCCAGGTTCTGGGTCAGGCCGGGGATGAAACCGGCCACACCGACCAGGAGGAAGACAACTCCCACCACGAGGGCGGCGATCTGGACGGGCGTGCGCTGGGTGGAGGTGGTGCGTGTGTCGGGCTGAGTAGGTATTGACATGTCTGTACCTTTCGTGTCGGCCGACCGCGGATTCGACGGAGGATCGATTCACGGGCCAATGACGAGGCACATGCCGCGGGGCGAAGCAGGTTCTCATGCGCCCCAGGCGTTACTGTCACGGTATGACCAGGGTAACAATTCATTGTGGAAACCACTATCAATAAATAGTTTGTACTATAAATGCCCCGCTGCCACGATGGGTGGCGGCGGGGCGTCGACAAGCATGTCGCGGGTGTTTAGCCCTTGTAATCGTCCCTGGACTGTGGGCGGGTCTGCTCAACGATCTTGAAGCGGTCCTCCATGTCCTGGGCCTCGTTGGGATCGTCAACAACATCACCCACGACACCGAGATCACCACCGATGACCACATTGCCCGGGATCCGGATATTCCCGTCCTCATCGTGCTCGAGTGCCGGGATCGGCAGCGGGTTGCCGTCCTCGTCATACCCCGGCGCGGGACGGGACTGGTGCTCCTCGAGCTTCTCCGGGGTGTCGGTCTTCTCCCACTTGCGTGTCTGCACACGACGGGTGGCCGCGGCATCCTCACTCATACCCTTGAGCAGGGAATACATCATGATGAACTGCACCAGGAAGAAGGGGAAGGCGACAATGATCACCACCTCCTGCAGGGTGGCGATACCGGATTCCGGTGAGATGATCAGCAGGGACCCGGCTACCGCACCGATGGTGCAGGCCCACATGATGCGGTAACTGGTGGGGGTCTTGTTCTCCTCACCGGTGGCGAACATGTCATTGACCAGGGCCGCGGAGTCAATGGAGGTGATGAAGAAGATCACGATGATCGCCAGTGCAAGCGCGGAGACAATCCCTGTCAGCGGGTAGGCGGCCAGGAGGTTGAACAGTGCCGCAGGCACATCACCCTCCACCACGACCGGATCGGTGAGGTAACCGGGGCTGTTCAGCTCCAGCTCGATACCCGCACGCCCGAAGATGGCGAACCAGATCACGCCGAAGATGGCAGGCAGCGCCAGGGCACCGCCGATGAATTCACGGACGGTACGGCCACGGGAGATACGGGCGATGAACATGCCCACATAGGGTGACCAACAGATGGTCCAGGCCCAGTAGAACACGGTCCACTTACCCTGCCACCCGGGGTTGTCCTGGAAGGAATCGGTCCAGAACATGATGTCGGGCAGCCACCCGGCGTAGATGCCGAAGGCCTCCACCACGAAACGGATCAGGGTGAGGGTGGGGCCGGTGAGCAGGATGAACACCATGAGTGCCACGGCGGTGGCGATATTGATGTTGGACAGCAGTTTGATGCCCTTCTCCAGGCCGGAGGCCACGGAGATACACGCCACCACGGTGATCACCAGGATGACCAGCAGCTGGGTCCAGGAGGCGATGGGGGTGCCCCAGAGCTTGTTCATGCCGGAGTTGATCTGCAGCACACCCAGGCCCACCGACACTGCAATGCCGAAGGTGGTGCCCACGATGGCGAGCACATCGATGAGCTTGCCCGGGGTGGAGTAGATATGGCGACCCAGCAGCGGCGCGAACACCGACGACAGGCGTGGGGGGAGTTTACGCTTGTAGATGAAGTATCCCAGCGCCAGACCCGGCAGGGTCATCACCACCCACATGTGGATACCGAAGTGATAGAAGGTGAAGGCGAAGGCCTGCTCGATGGCGGCCTCGCTCATCGGCTCCTCATTGACCATCGGCACATTGAAGGCGTGGTTGATAGGTTCGGCGACACCCCAGAACATCAGCACCGCCCCCACACCACCGGCGAACAGCATGGCAAACCAGACCAGTAATCTGTGCTCAGGTTCATCGTCATCATCACCGAGTTTCACCCGCCCGTAACGGGAGGCGAAGATACCGATGAGGAAGACGAGGATGAGGGACACACCACCGACATACATCCACCCGAGGTTCTCCAGCAGCCAGCCGGCCATAGCACTGAAACCATCACGGGCGGTATCCCCCAGGATCACGGTGGCGACCACGAAGGTCACGATGATCCCCACGGACAGCAGGAAAATGAAAGGGTCGGACTTCAGACCCAGAAAATGTTTCTCTTCAGGGTCCTGCGAAAGTGTTATCTTTTGGCTCATGTCACTGGTTTCGTCTAGGGGACTGGAAAGAAATTAGTAGATGAAAGCTTATAGGACGCCATATTCACACTGCACTGCGGTGGCCACGAGAGCCATTCCCGGCACCGTCCCGCCACGGAACCGCTCCCCGTCAGAGAGTGACAACGCAAGACGAGGTCCGGGGAGTATCCGTCGACACGTTTTAACCCTAGAGTGGTCTACATCATGTCTAACTTTCCCTCCGATACCGGCACCAGGATCCTGCGCTTCACCACCCGCGGCCTGATCCCGGACTACCGCGTAGAGCAGTGGGAGGCGCATAATGCCCGCGCCCTGATCCCCCTCGACATCCGAACCATTGATGGCCGCCCCATGCATTCAGAAGAGACCAATCTACATCTGCCGTCGATGCGTCTCGCCCGCGTCTTCGGCACCTCCCAGATTGTGGAACGGTCCGAGAAATTCATCAATGACAACCCCACCGGCATGATGGCGATCTTCTTCGCCACCGAGGGTGATTCCTTCTTCTTCGACCGTGGGGGACATGTCTCATTGAGACCCGGTCAGGCCCTGCTCTATGATGCCGACCAGCCGTTCCTGCGTGGCTTCAACCATGGTTTCCGGGAGAACGTGCTCACCATTTCCAAGGAACGGTTCAGGGACGTCGCACCCCGTTCCGGCCTGAAGCTTCCCATGGTGTTCGAATTCGGACCCGGCGGGAGCCCGGCGGAACAGGCACTGGGGAGACTGGTCAAGACGACACTGCATCGTCTGCAGCTCACCCATGTCACCTCAACCGACCTCCCCCTCCCCGGCGGTGAGGACAAGGTAATCTCCCTACTCGGCCCCATCCTGGGTTCCTCCCCGAACACGGAAGCGAGCCTGTTCAGCCTGGCCCGAAGTTACATCGATCTCCATCTGACCAACCGGCACCTCACCCCACAGGAGATTGCCGCTGCCGCCGGGGTCAGCGAACGTCATCTGTCCAGGATCTTCTCGGCGGAGGGCACCACCGTGGGCCGGTACATCCTCAACAGACGTCTCACCTTTGCCCACGAGGCGCTCACCTCGGGACAGCAGGATGCGCTGCCGGTCAGTGAGATCGGGTTCCGTTACGGGTTCGCCTCCCCCAGCCATTTCGGCAGGACCTACCGAGAGCGTTTCGGTATGACACCCCTCCAGGCACGCAGAGAGTCTCAGCAGAACACCCACCCGTCCTGAGCCGGCTGTCCCGTGACTGACTGCCCCAACCCCGGTGATGTCCGTAGTTTTCCCGCCCTCACAGGGCAATCTGTCCCGCGCCGGACATCTTCTGTCCCCCACCGGACAATGTTGTAATCCACCGCACTTCCTTCTTGTGATCCCGGATACATTCGTGCCAATGCCAGAGCAGAGAACTGGAGGACGGGCCCGGTGCCCCAATCCCTCTGGCACCCCCATGACAGTCCGCACCGAACGAAGGAAGAACATCATGGCTGTATTCAATGACGGAATCGCTGAGACCACCACCCCGGAAAACAGTGACGTGGTCACCACCGACGTGCTCATCGTGGGCTCGGGCCCAGCGGGTGCATCAGCTGCGCTGTTCCTGTCCACCCACGGGATCGACAACATCATGATCACCAAGTACCGCTGGACCGCCAATACCCCACGCGCCCACATCACCAACCAGCGCACCATGGAGATCCTCCGGGATGTCGGTGTCGAGGATGAGGTGCTGGCCCAGGCTGTTCCCCACCACCAGATGGGCGACACCATCTATTGCGAATCCCTCGCCGGTGAGGAGATCGGCCGTCGCCCCACCTGGGGTTTCCGCCCGGATCGTCGTGCTGACTACGAACTGGCCTCGCCCTCCATGCCGTGTGACCTGCCGCAGACACTGATGGAGCCGATCCTGGTGGAAAACGCCACCAAGCGCGGTACGCAGACCCAGTTCTCCACGGAGTACATTTCCCATGAGCAGGATGCAGACGGTGTGAATGTCCGGGTCCGTAACCGTCTGACCGGGCATGAGTACACCATCCGCGCGCGGTACCTCATCGGAGCCGACGGTGCCCGGTCCAGGATCGCCGAGGAGATTGATACCCCCTTCGAAGGTGCGATGGATATCGGTGGATCCATGAACATCCAGTTCAAGGCCGATCTCTCCCACCTGGTCGCCCACCGCCCCTCGATCCTCTACTGGGTTTTCGCGCCGGGTTCCAATATCGGTGGCATCGGAGCCGGCTTGGTCCGCTGCGTGCGTCCCTGGAATGAGTGGCTCGTGGTCTGGGGATATGACATCACGGGCACCCCGCCGGAGCTCAATGATGAGGAGGCCAAACGCATTGTGCGCAATCTCGTCGGCATCCCTGATCTCGAGATGGAGATCACCGGTTACTCCCTGTGGGGCAACAACGAGCAGTACGCCACCCACATGCAGAAGGGGCGCGTGTTCATCGCCGGTGATGCCGCGCATCGTCACCCGCCGAGCCACGGCCTGGGGTCCAACACCTCCATCCAGGATTCCTACAACCTGGCGTGGAAGCTCGCCGCGGTGCTCAAGGGCCACGCAGGTGAAGAACTGCTGGAGACCTACTCCGTGGAACGCGCTCCCGTCGCGAAGCAGATCGTGACGCGTGCCAACAACTCCAGCCGGGAATACGGACCCATCTTCGAGGCGCTGGGCGTGAAGGATGCGACAACGGAGGAGGAGTTCGTCGAGAAGCTCAGGCTGCGGAAGGAACCGACCGCCGAGGGCGCGGCGCGTCGGAAGGCACTGCGTGCGGCTCTGGACAACAAGGACTACGAGTTCAATGCCCAGGGCACCGAGATCGGCCAGTTCTATGAGTCCTCGGCGGTGGTCTGTGACGGTCTCGGCCGCCCCGAGGTCACCGAGGATCCCATGTTGCACCATCAGAAATCCACCTACCCGGGGCTGCGTCTCCCCCACGCGTGGATCGGTGACACCCTGAACAAGCAGTCGACCCACGATATCGCCACGGGCACGGGTTTCACCGTGTTCACCGGCATCACCGGTCGTGCCTGGGCAGAGGCCGCTGAGGACCTGGCGCGGGAGTGGGATATGGAGATCCGGGCCGTGGTCATCGGTGAGGGCGAGGTACACCAGGATCTCTACGGTGACTGGCTGCGCCAGCGGGAGGTGCAGGAGGACGGGGCGATCCTGGTCCGCCCCGACAAGCACATCGGTTGGCGTGCACACCGGATGGTGGAGGACCCCAGATCCGCCCTGGCTGCCGTGCTGTCCACGATCCTCAGCAATGACCGGGTCACCGACGGGCAGATCACTGAGGCGGACCTGGTGGTGTTCCAGTCCTGATCACTAGGTCAGGGAGGTCACGGAGGTCACCGTTTCACCAACCCGTGTGACAACGCGCCGAGGCGGGTGACGGTGACGCCGGAGTTGCGCTCCACCAGCAGATCAGCGAGCTCATAGGCGGGTGGTTCTGCCCCCTGGGGCAGGGCCACCACATAGGGTTCGATGGAGCGCACCCCGGTGGTGTCCGCACGTTCGGTGACATGCGCGGGCAGCAGTGCCATATAGGACCGCGGGGTCCGGTCGGACCACAGCTGCACCGTGGCCAGTTCGGCGATCGGGAAGGACACCCCGGTCCGGGGGATGTGGACCCGGTCCCCCACCACCAACACCGCTTGTCGACGCCGCCACCACACCACCAGCATCGACCCCAGGGCGGCCACCAGCCCGCACGCCGGGGCAATAGCCGCGATACCGAACAGGGTGCGCATCGTCCCCGCCCCCTCATTCCAACCGTTGAGGAAATAGACCAGGAACGGCAGGCACATGAGCACGAACAGCACGCAGATCATCATCGCCCTCGAGGTGAGGAGCGCCCTGGTGCCCGTGCGGACCTTGACAGCCTTCATGGGCATTTATCGTATCCGTGTCAGCCCAGAACCACCGAGATAATCACCATTATGGGGAAGGAAACCAGTGTGGAGACCACCCCTGTGTCCCTGGCCATCGTCTCCGCGGTCCGGAATCGTAGGGCGTAGGTGTAGACATTCTGGGCGGTGGGCAGGGCACCGAGCACCACCGCCGCCATGAGTGCGGTGCCCTCCATGCCGAAAGCCCGCGCCAGGGCGTAGGCGATGATGGGATGCAGGATGTTCTTGAACACCGCCGCCAGGAACACATCCCGGCGCGCCACCTCACCCTTGCGCAGGATCCGGGCGTGCGACAGCGACAGCCCGAAGACCACCAGCGCCAACGGCACCGATGCCCCGGCCAGCATGGCCACCGGCTGGGCGATGACGGTGGGTACATCGAGCTGCGCCAGGGACACCACGATCCCGGCGATGGCCGCCAGCACCATGGTGTTGGACAGCGGGGTGAGGAGGAGGTTTTTCACCAGGTTGGTGCTGCGCGGGCCGTGGACCATATCCAGGGCGGTCAGCGTCACCGGTGCGTAGAACGCCACCTGGAAGAGGATGACGGGCACCACGACCGTGAAATCATCCAGCACATAGGCGGCCAGGGGGATACCGAGGTTACCGGCGTTGGCGTAGGAGGACGCCAGCATGCCGACGATGGAATCCGCCACCTGCCGGCGCAGGATGAACCGCATGAGCAGGAAGAACAGGACACCGACCGTGAGTGCGGACAGCGCGATGACCGCGAAGTTGGCGGAGAAGATCTCCGCCGGATCCGCCTCGGTGACCTTGTCGAAGAGCAGCGCCGGGGTGGCCACGTAATAGACGAACAACCCCAGTGGCCGTTGCGCCCCCTTACCCAGCGCCCCGGTCCGCCCGAGGATGACACCGACACCGATGACGAGGAAGACGACGGTGAAACCCAGAAGGACCTGTTGCATAGGTGGTTATTCTGCCACGCCGTTCTCGCGCAGGATGTCCAGGATGATCTCCGCGATGTGGGTGGCCGTGGTGCCGGTGCCCTGTTCGATGTGGGTCCTGCAGGAGAACCCGTCGGCGATCACATGGCCGGTGGCCTGCCGGACCTTCGGAAACAACTCCCGCTCCCCCAGGGCGAACGACATCTCCGCATGGTTCTTCTCGAATCCCCAGTTGCCGGCCAGCCCACAGCATCCGGTGGCGATCTGTTCCTCATCGATCCCCAGTGCCTCCAGCAGGAGGGCCGCATGCTGAGGATCCCCCAGGGACTGTTCATGGCAGTGGACCTGCGTCAACGCGGTGGTGTTCGCGGGGCGCAGTGCCCCCTCCCCGACCAGCCGGCGGATCTCCGGGGCGATGAACTCGGCGAAGGAGGTGGTCAGTTCCGACAGACGTGCAAGGTCGGGGTTGTCCACCAGGCCGGTGGTTTCATGGGTGAGCATGACGGTGCAGGATGGTTCCAGACCGATCACGGTCAACCTCTGATCCAGGTAGGGCTTCATCACCGTCGCGGTGTGTTCCAGAACCCGTCGCGTCATGCCCAGCTGACCGGTGGAATGCCAGGTCAGACCGCAGCAGACGAAACCCTCTGGGATGACCACGGTGTACCCGAGTGACTCCAGCACGGTGATGGCGGCCCGGCCCGGTCCGGTATCCAGGTTGGTGGTGAAGGAATCCGGCCACAGCACCACGGTCTCCCCGTGGCGCTCTGCGCGGGGGTGTCTGCGCAGGGAGCGGCGGGCGAAACCGATGAGGGGGCGATCCGCCAGGCCACCGAGGCGTCTGATCACCGGGGTGAGAAGAGGGGAGGAGAGGGAGGCGTCGATAAGCGTGGGCAGTCCGGGGACCTTGTGCGCCAGGTGCGCCAGCAACGGCAACCACCCCATCACATAGTGCGCCCCGGGGCGCACGCGCCCCCGGTAATGGTGGTGGAGGAATTCCGCCTTGTAGGTGGCCATATCCACATTGACCGGGCACTCCGAGGCGCAGGCCTTGCAGGACAGGCAGAGATCGAGGGCCTCATGGACCTCCTCGCTGCGGTAGCCGCCGGTGACGGACTCACCGCGGAACATCTCGGACAGCACCCGTGCCCGACCGCGGGTGGAATGCACCTCATCGCCGGTGATCTGGAACGACGGGCACATGGCGCCTGATTCAGAACGGCAGGACGACACCCCCACGCACCGGTTGACGGCGTTGACCAGCGATCCCTGGTCATCGCCTAGTTTATGCACCGGGGTGATGGCCAGGGCACGCTGGCCCGGGCCCATCCGCAGACCCCGGGTGATCGGATCAGCCCACACCAGCACCCCGGGGTTGAAGATGCGCTCGGGGTCGAAGATGAGCTTGAACTGCTGGAACAAACCGCGCATCTCCTCGGAGTACATGCGGTCCAGCAGTGCGGACCGGGCGCGGCCATCGCCGTGTTCACCCGACAGGCTTCCGCCGTAGGAGGTCACCAGGTCGGCGGCCTCATTCATGAAGGCGTGGAAGTTGCCCACCCCCTCCGGGGTGGCGAAGTCGAAGCTGATCCGCACATGCACACATCCCTCCCCGAAGTGCCCGAAGGGGATGCCCCGGTAGTCAAATTTATCCATCAGCGCGTACAGATCCCGGAGATAATCAGCGAGGTGCTCCGGTGGCACGGCGGAATCCTCCCAGTTGGGCCACGCCTCTCCCCCGTCCGACAGCCTGGTGACGATGCCTGCCGACGATTCCCTGATCCGCCACAACTCGCGCATCTCACCCGGATCATGGGTGATGTGATGATCGATGAGGGGGGCCGTGGAGGCAGTGCGGACCACCAGGTGCGCGCGGTCGAGAGCCTCCTCGAGGGTGTCCCCGCCGGTTTCGCAGTAGAGCCAGCCACCGGTGGGGATACCCCGACGATTACCCGGGAGGGTGTCACCGGCCTCCTCCTGTCCCTGCTTGGCCCGCAGCGCCGCCAGGAGATCACCGCCCATGCCCTCAATGGTGGAAACCCCCGGCAGGCGGAGCGTGTGGGCGACGCGGGCGGCCTCAAACACCGTGCCGAAAGCCAGCACCGCCAACGCCGTGTGTTTCGGGGTGGGTACCAGCTTCACCGTCAGCCGGGTGATGATGCCGATTGTCCCCTCGGATCCCGCGACGGCCCGGGCCATGTGGGTGGCCAGATAATGGAGCCCATAGCCGGAGACCTGACGGGGGAAACGCCCGAGCTCCCGGTCGATGAGGTCAGCATGATCCGTGGCCAGCGCGGTGAGCTGGGCGTGGATATCCGGATCATCACACCCGGCCTCACTCACCGTGACCTCCCTACCGTCGGCGAGCATGAGGGTGACATCAATGAGGTTGTCCGCCGCCGTGCCATAGGCCACCGAATGCGACCCACACGCATTGTTGGCCACCATCCCCCCGATGGTGCACCGGTTGTGGGTGGAGGGATCGGGCCCGTAGGTCAATCCGAGGGGGGCGACGGCATCACGGAGCGCATCACACACCACTCCCGGTTCGATGGTGGCGGTGCGGTTCTCGGGATCGATGTCCAGGATGCGGTTGAAATACCGCGAGGTGTCAATGATCAGCCCCTCCCCGATGGCATTACCCGCCACCGAGGAACCCCCACCCCGGCCGACGATGGGCCATTCCCTGGCCACCGCCACCGCGATGGCATCCCGGATGTCCTCGACCGTCCTGGGTTCCGCCACCGCCGCCGGCACCCGCCGGAAGATGCCGGCATCCGAGGTGTAGGCCGCACGCGTGGTCATGTCGGTCCGCAACCCGGCCCTGGATTGTCTGGCATAGATCTCCGGGTCGAGTCGGTTGAACCTGATGGTGTGGGTCATGGATACCTCGCTGGGGTGTGGGCGGGCTGGCGATGGAACAGGATCGGAGTAGAAGGGAAGAAAAAGAAACCGCCAGTAACATGTTAGTCGGTCTGTCCGGGGCATGTGGGATACTGAGAAACATGTCTGCAGGGAAGGTCTTTCGCCAGCGCTCACTCACGGAACAGGTCATGGACTATGTCCGGGAGGCCACGCTCGATAAAACAATGGTGACCGGTGAGTGGTACAGCGTCTACCAGCTCAGCGAACAACTGGGGATCTCCCGTTCCCCCGTCCGCGACGCTCTTCTCCGCCTGGAGGAGGCCGGCCTGATCCGATTCACCCGCAACCGGGGTTTTCAGATCGTGGAGACCAGACCCTCCGATGTCGCCGAGATCTTCGCACTCCGACTGGGCATCGAACCGCCGGCCGCCTACCGCGCAGCACTGTTGCGCACAGATGAGCAGTTACACGCCGCCTACGAGACTGTTGACCGCATGACCGCCTCGATGGAGAAACAGGACGAGGAGGAATTCTTCGTCCACGACCGCATCCTCCATGAGCAGATCATGATCATGGGGCAATCCCAACGCGGTGCCGGACTGGTGGAAAAACTGCGGGGGCACACCCGGACATTGGGGGCATCCACCGCGGGATCCAAACGGACCCTGGCCGATATCCTGCGTGAACACGAGCCGATCCTGGAGGCGATCAGCCGTGGCTCCGCGGAAATCGCCCGCGCCTCCATGCGGGAACATCTGCAGGTCACCGGCAGGCTCCTCCTCGAACAGGCGGTGGAGAAAGCCGGGGAGGGTGATGTGGATATCATCTGGGAGCAGCACACGGTCGGCGTGTAGCCTCCTCCGGCGCCGACCCCCACCCACAGTCGGGTGACATGTTATATGCAATACTTCTGTGTGCAATGGGCCCGCGGGGGTGTGCGCAGCCACTCATCCGGGGTGGTCCCCTTACATGTTCACGGACCCCACCGACTAACCTCTGCTTCATGAGGAGAGCGAGCCCCCAGGTGTCATTGCTGCGTCTGGTGACCCTGTTTCTGGCCCTCAGTCTGGGTGTCGCGGGATGTTCCGCGGGTTCCACCGCCTACCAGGTGCCCCCGGAGGTGGATCAGTCCTCCATCGTGGTGGCCACCACCTCCGCCCCGGCGTCCCTGGATTTCACCAACACCTCCGGTGCCGCGATTCCCCAGGCATTGATGTCGAATGTGTACGAGGGACTGGTCCGTATCACCTCCGATGGTGAGGTGGAACCGTGGCTGGCCACCGGGTGGGGGATCTCCGATGACCGCCTGACCTACACCTTCACCCTGCGTGAGGGCATCCGCTTCAGCAACGGCTCCCCGTTCACTGCCGAGAGTGCGAAATTCTCCATCGACTACGTCCAGACCGACTGGACCAATGGACTCAAAGCCGGGATGGATGTGGTGGAACGCACCCAGGCACTCGACGACCATACCCTGGAGGTCACACTCTCCCGCCCGTCGAATCAGTGGTTGTGGAACATGGGCACCGCGATCGGGGCGATGATGAGTCCAGATGGCGTCGACAAGCTCGCCACCGACCCGGTGGGCACCGGCCCCTACACGGTGACCCACTGGTCACCCGGACGCGCGATCGGGTTCGCCGCGCGCGCGGACTACTGGGGGCCCGCCCCCGCCAATGACGCGGCCACCATCCGTTATTTCAGTGATGCCACCGCCACCACCAACGCTCTCCAGAGCGGGGACGTGGATCTGATCTGGGCCATGCAGGCACCGGAGCAGCTGGCGGTACTGGACGAGTATGAGGTGGCGGTGGGAACCACCCAGGGTGAGCTGTTGTTGTCCATGAACAACCAGCGCGCCCCCTTCGACGATGTACGGGTGCGGCAGGCGGTGATGTTCGCCATCGACCGGCAGGCGGTCATCGACACCGCCATGGAAGGCTACGGCACCGATACCGGGGGTGTCCCGGTCCCACCGACCGACCCGTGGTTCGAGGAATCAGACCTGTACCCCCACGACCCCGACCAGGCCCGTCAACTGCTGACGGAAGCCGGCGCGATGGGCGTGGAGGTGACCTTATCCATCCCCAGCCTGCCCTACGCCCAGAATGCCTCGGAGATCATCTACTCCCAGTTACGGGAGGTGGGTTTCGATCCGGTCATCGAATCCACGGAGTTCCCCGCCGTGTGGCTGGCTCAGGTGATGGGTCAGAAGGATTACGATATGTCCCTGATCGCCCATGTGGAACCCCGTGATGTCCCCACCCTGTTCAGTGAGGGTTACTACCTGGGTTTCTCCCACGCACCGACCCAGGAGCTGCTGGCGCGGGCGGACCAGTCGGACAATGAGGTGGAACTGATGCGCCAGGCGGTGGACAACATCATGGAACAGGCCGCGGCCAACACCCTGATGAACATGGCCAATATCGTGGTCATGGACCCGGCCATCACCGGAGTGGATCCCAATGTGGTCTCCGGGGCATTGTCGCTGGGTAGCATCGGCCGGGAACCGGCGGGGGGCCAGCCCTCGGGGGGTCAACCGTGACGCTCACCAGGACCATCACCACCACCCTCGTGCGCTACCTGGTGACCATCTGGGTCGCCAGCGTCCTCATCTTCCTACTCATCCGGGTCATCCCCGGGGATCCGGCTGCGGTTGCGCTGGGCATCACCGCCACCCCGGAGGCCATCGCCCAGCTCCAGACCCAACTGGGCACGGACCGTCCACTGCCGGCCCAGTACCTGTCCTGGATCGCGGGCATGACCACGGGGGATTTTGGGACCTCGCTGAGCTCAGGGCAGGACATCTCCCCACTGGTCATCGACCGGTTGCAGGTCAGTCTCATCCTGGTGGGGTGTTCGATTGTGTTGTCGCTGCTCATCGCGATACCCCTCGGCGTGCTGGCAGCCCGGCGCGGTGGCACGGTGATCTCCACGGCCAGCCAGATCGGCATTGCGATCCCCAGTTTCCTCGCCGGCATCCTGCTGGTTGCTGTGTTCGCGGTGGGTCTCGGCTGGTTGCCGGCCAATGGGTGGATCCCACCGGATCAGCATTTCGGTGGGTTCCTCCAGCGTCTCATCCTCCCGGTGCTGGCCTTGACGGCGGTGCAGGCATCCATCCTCACCCGCTATGTCCGTTCCGCAGTGGTGGATGTGATGGGTGAGGATTTCATGCGTACCGCCCGCTCCAAGGGCATGTCACTGGGCCGGGCGCTGCGTGTGCATGGTCTGCGCAATGCGGCGCTGCCGGTGCTGACGGTGACCGGAGTGCAGTTGACCTCCCTGGTCATCGGTGCCGTGGTGATCGAGCAGGTGTTTGTCCTTCCCGGTATCGGGTCGATGCTGCTGGAGTCGGTGTCCAACCGGGATCTGACGGCCGTGCAGTCCATCGTCATGGTGCTGGTGGTGTTCACGCTGGTGGTCAACATGGCGGTGGACCTGCTCTATCAGGTGCTCGACCCGAGGATCAGGAGATGACCGGGATGGCTCTGGAACAACACGCAGTGGACAACCCCCGCTCCCTGCTCACCCGTCTGCCGTGGTCGGGTCGGATCGGCGCCGGGATTGTGGCCACCGTGGTGGTTATGGCCGTCGTGTCGCTGGTGTGGACCCCCTATGACCCCATCCAGGTCTACCCATCCGAACGGCTGGAGGGATCATCGTGGTCGCATCTGTTCGGCACGGACCGCTACGGGCGGGATGTGTTCTCGCAGATCATGGCGGGATCCCGGATCACCCTGTTCGTCGGGCTGGTCGCGGTGGCGATCGCCGGACTGCTCGGCACCCCGTTGGGCATCCTCGCCGGCATGCGCCGGGGTTGGGTGGAGACCTTTGTCATGCGGGGCGCTGATCTCATGCTCGCCTTCCCCGCCCTGTTGCTGGCGATCGTGTCGGGTGCGGTGTTCGGTGCCTCCACGCTGAGTGCGATGGTGGCTATCGGCGTTGCCGGGATCCCCGCTTTCGCACGGGTGGCCCGCGCGGGCACCCTGCAGGTGATGAGCCGCGACTTCGTGCTGGCGGCCCGCAGCGCCGGGATCACACAACCAGTGATCGCGGTGCGCCATGTGCTGCCCAATATCACCAGCATCCTCATCGTCCAGGCGTCAGTGGCGTTCGCCCTGGCGATCCTCGCGGAGGCGGCCTTAAGTTTCCTCGGCCTGGGCACCCCTCCCCCGGATCCCAGCTGGGGCCGCATGCTGCAGACCGCGCAGGCATCCCTGGGGGTCACCCCCATGCTGGCGGTGTGGCCGGGTGTGGCCATCGCCGTGACGGTGCTGGGATTCAACCTGTTGGGTGATGGCCTGCGTGATGCCACCGACCCGAAACGTGAGGTGGGCCGTGCTTGAGGTGAGTGATCTGACCATCGGTGACGGCCTGGTGCGGGATGTCTCCTTCACCATCGCACCCGGGGAACGGGTGGGCCTGATCGGTGAATCCGGGTCGGGTAAGACCCTGACGGCGCTGGCGGTCATGGGGTTGACCGACCTGCCGCGGTCCGGCACCACGCTTGTCGACGGCATCTCCTCCTGGACACACCGTGGGAGGAAGATCACCATGATCTTCCAGGAACCCATGACCGCCCTCAACCCCCTCATGCGGGTGGGTGCCCAGATCAAGGAGATCATGCGCATCCACGGTGTGGGGAGGCGGGAGGCGCGTGAGCGCACCGCCCGGATGGTGGAGGATGTCGCGCTGCCCCAGCGGGCACTACGTGCCTACCCACATGAACTCTCGGGCGGGCAGCGTCAACGCGCCCTGATCGCCATGGCGATGGTGAACAACCCGGATGTACTTATCTGTGATGAACCCACCACCGCACTCGATGTCACGGTGCAACAGCAGATCACTGACCTGCTGCTGCGCCTGGCGGACCAGCGGGGCACCTCCCTGCTGTTCATCACCCATGATCTCGGCCTGGTGGCGCGCACCTGTCAGCGGGTGATGGTGATGCAACAGGGCCGGATCGTCGAACGTGGGCCGGTGGCAGAGGTGCTGTCGACCCCCTCGCATGACTACACCCGCACCCTGCTGTCTGCCTCCCGGCTGGACACCCCCGTCATTGAGGAGAACTACGGTGGGACGGTCGTGGAGGTCGATCGTGTCACCAGGGTGTTCAGGAAGATGACGGCGCTGGAGTCGGTGTCGCTCACGGTGCGTTCCGGTGAACGCCTGGGCATCGTCGGTGGGTCAGGGTCCGGCAAGACCACCCTGCTGAAGCTGCTGGCGGGTCTGGATGAACCGACCTCCGGCACCGTCCGGGTGCAGGGCGGGACCCAGATGGTGTTCCAGGATCCACTGTCCAGTCTCAATCCCCGGATGCGGATCGCGGACATCGTCGCCGAACCCCTCATCGGGTGGTCGGCCGCACAGAAACACGCCCGTGTGGTGGAGGTGCTAGGTGAGGTGGGGCTGGGACCTGAGGTGCTGGGCCGCTACCCACATGAATTCTCCGGTGGGCAGCGCCAGCGCATCTCCATCGCCCGGGCGCTGGGCCCGAAACCCGCGATCCTGCTTGCCGACGAACCCGTCTCCGCCCTCGATGTCTCCGTGCGCAAACAGGTCCTCGATCTACTGGCCGACCTCGTCGCGGAATACGGCATCACCCTGGTGTTCGTCTCCCATGATCTCGCCGTGGTCCGGCACGTGTGCACCAGCGTGGTGGTCATGGATCAGGGCCGCATCATCGAACGCGGACGGGTGGATGAGGTCTACGCCGATCCCCAGCATGACTACACCCGCACCCTCCTGGAGGCGGTTCCCCGGTTGTAGGCGTGCGCGGGGGATTTAAAGGATCAGACAAACCGTCCGGCGGATGCCAGCGCCAATGTGGCCACCGTGTCATGAAGGGGTCCACCACTGCGGCCCTTGCCCAGTTCGGAGGACACCAGTTCGATCTCGCTGACATGCCAGTCGGGGCCCTCATAGACAGCCAGGGCGCGCACCAGATCGGGGATCACCGGGTCCCACCCCCGGATCCGCATGCGCTGGGAGGGCCGGGCGACGGTGAGGTGGGCGCGTTGCCGTTTGCGTTCCGACGGGTCCAGCAGACAGTCCGCCATGAGTGTGCGCAATGCACGGGTATCCCCGCCCACGCCCATCCACAGGTTCCTGTTGTTGAACGACCCCGCCCCCTTGAGCCGGATGGTGAAGTCCTCGTTCATCCGCGCGGCCACACTCAGGTGGTCAACGAGGTCCTCGACCACACCGTTGGGCTGTTCCCCATAGAAGGCCAGGGTGATATGCCAGTTGTCGGGATCTCCCCAACGCAGATCGCCGTGGAGGGGGCGGAGGGTCCGGACCAGGTGCTCGGTGACCTCCGGGGGCGGTGTGATCGCGGCGAACAGTCTCATGTGCCCATGATAGCGGGGGCTCCAGTTACAGGGAACCAGCCCGAAATGAACCCCCGGGGAATGAACAAGGGCACCCTGGCATCCACATGGGGATACCGGGGTGCCGACCCGCCGGGGGTCTGTAGAGACACCGGAACCCGGGGCGGGGTGAGAAGAAGGATTCTAGGAGGACGTGATCTGCAGAAGAATGTCAGGGGATAACACGTGCTCCTCGGACACCTCGAAGATCTGGTTCAGGTACTCGACCTGAGCTTCGAAATCATGTGCGTTCATCATTGCAGATCATCATAGACCCAAAATCGTGTTTGTACACCCACTACCCCGGCCATGGCGATGGGGAGGGAGGCGTCGACAAGCAACCGGTCAGCCCACCGCAACCTTTTCGGGTACCGCGACCGGCTCCACGGGGCGGTTGCGCACGATCGCGGTGTAGATCGCGCCGGTGATGTTGTGCACCACCGCGGCCACCGCACCGGGCAGTGCCGCCTCGGGGCTGAAGAACCGGCCGGCCATACCGGAGGCCAGGCCGGCGGACTGCGTACCGATCTCAACGGCCATGGTGCGGTTGACCGGTTCGCTGAAGCGGAACAGACGACCGGTGTAATAGCCCAGCACATATCCCAGCACATTGTGCACGATGACAGCGGCGAAGACGATGAGACCGACGGAGAGCAGGCGCTCCGCGTTGTTGGCCACCGCGCCGAAGACGACACCGCCGATACCCAGGATGGACAGCCACGGCAGTACCGGCATGATGCGGTTGATCCACCGGCTGAGGAACACGCGCAGTGTCAGACCGATGACCACCGGCAGCAACACGGTCTGCACCAGTGACCAGGCCATGCCCGCGCCGTCGACCTCGGTGGCGGTACCGGACAGCAGCAGCATGAGAATCGGGGTCATGATCGGTGAGACCATCGTGGACACAGATGTCATGGTCACCGACAGGGCCACATCACCGCGGCACAGGAACGCAATGACATTGGAGGAGGTACCGCCGGGGACCGAACCGAGCATGAGCAGACCGACCGCCAGCGCCGGGTTCAGGCCCATCATCTTGGCCACCAGCACCGCCAGGCCCGGCATGATCACGAACTGCGCGACCACACCGATGAACACCGGCAGCGGGCGCTTGAGCACCATCTGGAAATCCGGGACCGTCAGGGTCAGGCCCATGGTGAACATGATGATGGTGAGAAACAGGTTGATGTAGTTCGTCAGCGGCGCGAACGTCGCCGGGAACATAAACGCCACGATGGCACCGATGAGGATGAAGGCGGGGAACGCCACCACGATGAGCGCGGCGGACCGGTTCTCCTTCTCCTCCCCGGAGGGGTCGGGGACGGGCGGAACGGGCGCGGGGGAAATATGTCCGGACGGGACATGAGTCATGGAAACCACTCCAAAGCATGGGATCTGGTTGGGGAAAGACCGTGCTGATGGGTGGGCACAGAAAAAAGGGGAAAATACTGCCCTGGTGTATGGCTGCACATACTTTAGTCATTCGAAACGCGGGAGGCGATTCGTGTCTACCATTGGCACTATGACTGAACTCATCACTTCCGGTCCATTCACGCTGTCCCCCGTGGGAGCCCACCTCACCTCGGTTGATTTCGACTCCGGGGACGTGCTGTTCCTCAGTTCGGAAAGCAAGTTCGGTGAGGGTAACGCCATCCGTGGGGGCATCCCGCTCATTGCACCGTGGTTCGGCACACTGTTGGGCAGGGAACCTCAACACGGTTGGGCGCGCACCACCGAGTGGGAGGTCATGGAGGGTGACAAGCTCAGTGCCGGCCTGGTCCGCGACGGCCTGGAACTGCAGTTGTCGCTGTGGCGCACCGAACTGGGTTTTGAGATGAACCTCGGCCTGACCAACAAGTCGGATAAGACGGAAACCGTCCAGCTCGCCTTCCACCCCTACTTCCGCGTCGCCGATGTGGAGAAGACCACCGTCACCGGCGCGGAGGGCGCACAGATCCTCGACCGGGTCACCGATGAGACCAGCACCCAGGACGGTGCCATCACCTTCGACGGTCTCTACGACCGCGTGGTACTCGGCTCACCGGAGATGCTTATCGACGATGGCTCCCGCACCATCGAGGTCATCGGCCGTGGGCATGACGCGACGGTGGTGTGGAACCCCGGTGCGGAGAAGGGTGCCTCCTTCGACGACCTGGGCGATGGCGAGTGGCGTGACTTCGTCTGCGTCGAACCGGCACTGCTGGGTGAGGACCTCAAGGGTGTCAAGGTTGAACCCGGTGATTCCATCAGCATCGGCATGGAGGTGAAGGTGACAGCTAAAAACTAACCGCCGGGCGACACGTAAAGAGCAGGTGGCCACCCCATGGGTAGTGGGGTGGCCACCTGCTCTATGTCTGCCTTACAGCATCAGGGCACCAGGGGTGGGATCTCCACTGCTGGTGCCCTGGGAGGTATTACTTGATTCCGTGGAGTTCCTTGAACTCGCGACGACGGGCATGCAGGATCGGCTCGGTGTAGCCGGCCGGGGATTCGGTGCCCTTGAGGATCAGGTCGCGGGCGGCCTGGAAGGCAACGGACTCGGTGAAGTTCGGTGCCATGTTCAGGTAGTTCGGGTCACCGGCGTTCTGCTCATCGACGACCACGGCCATGCGCTCGAGGGACTCGATGACCTGCTCCTCGGTGACCACACCGTGGCGCAGCCAGTTGGCCAGGATCTGGGAGGAGATGCGCAGGGTGGCGCGGTCCTCCATGAGGTCGATGTCGTGGATGTCCGGGACCTTGGAGCAACCAACGCCCTGCTCGACCCAGCGCACGACATAACCCAGGATGGACTGGCAGTTGTTATCCAGTTCCTCACGCTTCTCGGCGTCGGTCCAGTTGGTGTCGGGTGCGACCGGGACATCGAGGATCTTGCCCAGGGAGTCGCGGCGGCCGGCGGCACGCAGCTCATCCTGAACCTTGAACACATCCACGCGGTGGTAGTGGGTGGCGTGGAGGGTGGCACCGGTCGGGGACGGAACCCAGGCGGTGTTGGCACCTTCGCGCAGCTGGCCGATCTTCTTCTCCAGCATCTCCCCCATCAGCTCGGTCATGGCCCACATGCCCTTGCCGATCTGTGCCTTACCGGGCAGACCACGCTGGATACCGGCGTCGACATTATTGTCCTCGTAGGCCTGCTTCCACGGTGCGGTCTGCATGTCGGCCTTGCGGACCATGGCGCCGGCCTCCATGGAGGTGTGGATCTCATCGCCGGTGCGGTCGAGGAAGCCGGTGTTGATGAACGCCAGGCGGTCGGCGACCTCCATGATGCAGGCATCCAGGTTGACGGAGGTGCGACGCTCCTCATCCATGACACCGACCTTGAGGGTGTGGCGTGGCAGGTCGAGCAGATCTTCAACGCGGGCGAAGAGCTCGTTGGTGAAGGCGACCTCCTCGGGACCGTGCTGCTTCGGCTTCACGATGTAGATGGAGCCCTTGCGGGAGTTCTTCTTCTTGTTCTGCGGTGCGATGCCCGGGATCGCGCAGACGGTGGTGATGATGGCATCCATGATGCCCTCGTAGATCTCCTCGCCGTCAACGAGGATCGCGGGGTTGGTCATGAGGTGACCGACGTTGCGGACAAACAGCAGGGAACGACCGTGCAGGGTCAGCTCTGCGCCGTTCTTGCCGATGAACACCCGGTCATCGTTGAGTTTGCGGGTGAAGGTGCGGTCGCCCTTGGCCACCTCCTCAGTCAGCTCACCGGTGTTGAGCAGGAACCAGTTGCGGTAGCCGAGGGTCTTGTCCTCCGCGTCGACAGCCGCGACGGAGTCCTCGAAGTCCATGATGGTGGTGATGGCGGATTCGAGAATGATGTCCTTCAGACCGGTCTTGTCCTCCTTGCCGATGGGGTGGGTCGGGTCGATCTGCAGTTCGATGTGCAGGCCGTTGTTCTGCAGCAGGATGGAGGTGGGGTCCTCGAAGTAGCCGGTGAATCCGAGGTAGGCATCCCGGTCCTTGAGACGGTAGATGCCGTCATTGACGTGGGCAGCCAGCTTGCCGTCGGTGATGTTGTACTTCTCCACATCAGCGTGGCTTGCACCATCGAGGGGCAGGACAGCGTCGAGGAAGTCGCGGCCCCACTGGATGACCTTCTGTCCACGGACCGGGTTGTACTCCGCACCACGCTCGGCGCCGTCCTCGTCCGGGATGGCGTTGGTGCCGTAGAGGGCATCGTAGAGGGAACCCCAGCGTGCGTTGGCGGCGTTGAGGGCGAAGCGGGCGTTGAGGATCGGGACCACCAGCTGGGGGCCGGCGGTGGTGGCGATCTCGGAATCGATGTTCTGGGTGCGGATCTCAGCCGGTGCGGGTTCATCGACGAGGTAGCCGATCTCGCGGAGGAAGGCTTCGTACTTCTCCGGATCAGGCTTGCCCGGGTTCTCACGGTAGTACTCGTCGAGCTGGGCCTGCAGCTCATCACGGCGGGCGAGCAGTTCGCGGTTGCGTGGGGTCATGTCGCGGACGATGTCCCCGAAACCGTTCCAGAAACGCTCGGCGTCCACACCCACCCGTGGCAGAACGGACTCGGTGAGGAAGTCGCGGAGGACTTTCGCCACCTGCATTCCACCGACGGTCACGCGTTCGGTCTTGTCAGCGGCGTCAATCTGCTGATGGTTCATGCAAAGCTCCTTCGAAGCAAGAGATCGGGTGTGTGCGGGCACCTATCGGGGGAAGCCCTCGCTGCGCCCCAGGGGGAGCTGGCGATGTGACCAGGTTAAGTGATAACCATCACCTTGCCAATGGGTTTGCGAACTTTACCGTGACGCTACCCCCGCTTTTGTTTGATCACACCAGCTCGAAGGCTGTCGCTTTTCCGAAGATGCACGTGAAGTGGCAAATCCTTGCCACCCGAGGTTTTCCCAGTACAAACGTACTAGTGATGAGGATCACGGGGAACATTGTGGAGATTGCACTTTGCAATATTTGCAAAAGGGGTGACTACCCCCGCGCAAAACTTAAAAACCCAAATCCGTTGACGGACCCATGCCCGATGAAGCAATGTGTGAAGCACGCCACCGGAACACAGGTTGTGGATCACTCACCATGATGTGGGGGATTCGCATCACACAGTGTGCAGGGCGGCACCTCTACCGAATGCGCCTTACAGCAGCACCAAGAAGGAAGTGACTCTTAGATGTCAAACGTTGGAACGCCACGTACCGCACAGGAAATCCAGCAGGATTGGGACACCAACCCACGCTGGAACGGAATCACCCGCGACTACACCGCTGAGCAGGTAGCTGAGCTCCAGGGCAGCGTCGTCGAGGAGCACACCCTCGCAAAGCGCGGCGCCGAGATCCTGTGGGATGCAGTTTCCGCAGAGGGCGACGACTACATCAACGCACTGGGCGCCCTTACCGGTAACCAGGCTGTCCAGCAGGTCCGTGCCGGCCTGAAGGCTGTCTACCTCTCCGGCTGGCAGGTCGCAGGTGACGCCAACCTCGCCGGTCACACCTACCCCGACCAGTCCCTGTACCCGGCGAACTCCGTCCCGAACGTTGTCCGTCGCATCAACAACGCACTGCTGCGCGCCGATGAGATCGCACGCGTCGAGGGTGACACCTCCGTCGACAACTGGCTCGTCCCGATCGTCGCCGACGGCGAGGCCGGCTTCGGCGGCGCCCTCAACGTCTACGAGCTCCAGAAGGGCATGATCACCGCTGGTGCCGCAGGCACCCACTGGGAGGATCAGCTCGCTTCCGAGAAGAAGTGTGGCCACCTCGGTGGCAAGGTCCTCATCCCGACCCAGCAGCACATCCGCACCCTGAACTCCGCCCGCCTGGCAGCTGACGTGGCCAACACCCCGACCGTCGTCATCGCCCGCACCGACGCAGAGGCCGCCACCCTGATCACCTCTGATGTTGATGAGCGCGACCGCCCATTCATCACCGGCGAGCGCACCGCCGAGGGCTACTACCACGTCAAGCCGGGTCTCGAGCCCTGCATCGCACGTGCGAAGTCCTACGCTCCCTACGCAGACATGATCTGGATGGAGACCGGCACCCCTGACCTCGAGCTGGCCAAGAAGTTCGCCGAGGGCGTCCGCAGCGAGTTCCCGGACCAGCTGCTGTCCTACAACTGCTCCCCGTCCTTCAACTGGTCTGCACACCTCGAGGCCGACGAGATCGCCAAGTTCCAGAAGGAACTGGGTGCCATGGGCTTCAAGTTCCAGTTCATCACCCTGGCTGGCTTCCACTCCCTCAACTACGGTATGTTCGACCTGGCATACGGCTACGCCCGTGAAGGCATGCCCGCCTTCGTCGACCTGCAGAACCGTGAGTTCAAGGCAGCTGAGGAGCGCGGCTTCACCGCCGTCAAGCACCAGCGTGAGGTCGGCGCCGGCTACTTCGACACCATCGCCACCACCGTTGACCCGAACTCCTCCACCACCGCGCTGAAGGGTTCCACCGAGGAAGGCCAGTTCCACTAGGAACCACCTGATGCGGTGCCGTATGGCCTGACGGCACCGCCCCTCCCTTTGCACTCCAGTACTCCTTTGTGCACATCGGCCATCTCCACACCGCGCGCCCCGCCACCTCCTCGCAGGCGGGGCGCGCGGTGTTTCCATTTTCCCCGGCCGGGGAGCTTGTCGACGCCTCCCCCACCCGGACCGCCCTCCCCGTATGAGGTGGTGCGGGCAGTGGCGTCAGTCAGGATACCGGGACAGGGAGCCCCATAGGGTTTCACACAGGATCTCCTGGGGAACAGGTTTGAGACCCCATGCCTCAACACCGACATCCACCTGGCCCCGGCCGGTGACCGGGAATGTGGAGTGGAGATGCCCGTGGATCAGATGGGGAACAGTCAGACGCAGATCGTCATACCGGGAGGACATCCCCACATGGTCCTGTCCGGGGCGCGGGAAATGGCTCAGATAGACGTCCTCGCCGTCCCACCTCATCTTCTGGAAGGCCTGCACGGAGTCGAAGACCTCCAGGAAGCGCCGCTGGCGTTTGTAGGCGTTTCTGAAGAGCGGGTGGCAGGAATCATGATTTCCGGGGACCAGGTGCTTGACGATGCCGGGCAGGTGTTCGTCGATAAGCCCCAACGCCCGCTCCTCCGCCTCGGAGCGTCCACTGGACAGGTCCCCGAGCACCCAGAGGGTATCCCCCGGGCGCACCGCTGCCGTGAGGTTGTCAAGGATCACCCCATCATGGTCATCCGTGGTGGGAAAACCGCGCAGCTCGGCGAGAAAGCGGTGCCCCAGGTGGAGGTCGGAGGTGAACCACGTCGTAGCCATGCGGCCAGTCTAGCCATCCCGGTCACAGGCGTTGATACACAAAGGGGCGGGGACACCATGATGGTGTCCCCGCCCACGTCTGTCTGGCGTATACGACTATGCTGCCATGTCGCCCCGGTTGAGGGCGATGAAGTCAAGGAGACCGCCATCGACGGTTCCCGCCATGTTCTGGAGGGCGGCGGTGGCCTCCCGCTCGATGAAGATCTTGCTGAACACGGTGATCTTGGCATCACGGTTGGCAGCGATGGAATCGAGAACCCTGTCGACGAGATGAGGCTCGACGAGGCCGTCGAAGCGTGCATGCAGGTCCTCGCGGACGCTCCACAGCGGATCGGCCTTGATCGCGCGGAGTGCGGTGGTCTTGGTAGCCATTGTCGTTATCCTTTCTTCGTCCGAGGGAGTTCACTTTCCAACCCCCGGCTGTTTACCTAACGTTAACTTTAGTTCACCTAAGAGCAATATACAAGAACCCAATATGAACTGTCAGCGGGTTTGAGGTGGACTTTTCCCCGACCACCCCCACCCTATCGGCTGTTCGAAAATAATTATTCAGGTGGACGCATCCACAAACATGCAGCTCAGGCCCCCTTTATTCGGGTGAAGTGATGTGCTCCTCACTAAAACAAAGTAAGGTGATCACCATCACCCCCGGGCGTGAATAATACCGGCTGAACGCGGGTTTCAACCCACACCCGGGGCGTGGGATCTAAGCTGGCTGGCAGTACATCAGAACGCCAGTCGAGACCTTTTGAGTGACAGGAGATGGTATGCACGCCTTCGAAACCACCATCGACCGCATCCGCCGGGAACAGGACCCCTCCTCCCGTGGTCGGGTGGAGCAGTTCATCGTGGAGGTTGTCCGCAGCCTGCCCAACCTGACCACCAAACAGGCGGCATCCCTGTCCATCCAGTTGCTGGAGGCCCTCCAGTTCGCAGACTCGTCGGGGAGCCCGTCGACAAGCTCCCCCATCATGCAGGCCCAGGACTTCAACGCGCTCGCCGAGATGGCTACCGACTTGGAGGTGCGCAGCGACGCAGAATGGCGCTCCTTCGGCTTCCACCCCGTGGAGACCGCACACCCCCTCATGGTGGCCATCCCCCAGATCGAGATCTTCTATCTGCGCTCTGATGTCGCCTCCGAGGATCCGGAGGCCACCGTCCCCGATTTCCAGGAGAACCAGGCCCTGTGGCGCAACCGCCTGGGATCGGCAACGGAGGACACACTGATCTATAAGGAGTTCACCGGTCCGGGCAATGCGGAACGCGCGGTCCAGATGCTGGGCAACCTGTGGAAGAACGGCATCGTGGTCACCCGCAACACCCGCAGCAAGCTCGGTTTCTGCGATGTGGTGAACACCCCCGAACCCGGTGACAAACCCTTCCCCCTCATGGATGAGAAGACCTGCTGGTACCACATCCAGATCTCCGAGGAACTCGGGGAGAACCAGGTACCGGAGATCATCAGGTGCGTAGCCGAGATCTTCACCGGGTACCATCCACAGTTCTGGGACGGCGATCCCGTCCCCTCCGGCAAACTGCGTATCCAGGAATCTGAGGCCGCAACCTACATCGCACTCGCCCGTCTCGGACTCCCCGACCGCACCGGCAACACCGCCTGGTCCAACAGCTACATCTCAACCCATCCGCTGTCACCGGCCTTCCGGTGGGATGTGGTCCTCGAGGCCTCACACCAGGTGGAGAACCTGCTGCGCGGCGATACAGTGGCGGTCACCGCCTACGGCGAGGACACCGCGGGCTGACCTTATCGTTCCTCCTCTTATATATAAGGAGAGGAACCGTACCCGGTTACCGTCCACCAACCAATCGACAGACGTTTTCATCATCTGTTCACCCAGATCACACAGAGCGCTTACCTGGGACACCTACCGTTCGGGGGTCCGAGGAAAATATGGCCCCCGGAATACCACCCGGGGGCATGTTGTGAAAGTAGCGCGAACGTGAAAAAGCGTCCCCTGATCGCCTTGTCCATGGCCACCGCCATGGCTTTTACCACCCTGACCCCGCTCTCACCGGTGCCGGCCGCGGCCCAGCCTGTCGATGTGGCCTCCCCAGTGATCATCAATGAGGTGGAGTCCAATGGCGACGCGGTGGGTGACTGGATTGAGCTGGTCAACACCGGTGGGGTGGCCGTGGACATCTCCGGCTGGTCCTTCGTCGATGACGATCCCGACCACACCCCACAGGTGATCCCCGCCGGCACCGTCCTGCAGCCGGGTGCCCACATCTCCTTCTACACGGATCTCGACCCCGTCAACGGGTTCGGCCTGGGTGGTAATGATTCAGTCACCCTCTTCGATGCAGACGGCAACCAGGTCGATTTCACCCAGTGGTCCGGACATGCCGCCACCACCTGGGGCCGGATCCCCGACATGACCGGCCGATTCGCCGTCACCGGACACCCCACCCGTAACGCCGCCAACACCGCCGCCACCGCGGAGGGCGTGCATCCGATCATCCTCAGTGAGATCGAGTCCAATGGTGATCCCGTCGGTGACTGGATTGAGCTGTACAACACCGACACCGTCAACTCCTACGACATCTCCGGATGGTCATTCGTGGACAATGATCCAACCCATGCCCCGTTCTACATCCCGGAGGGCACCATCGTGGAATCCGGTGGGTACATCTCCTTCTACACCGAGGAGACCGGCGGCTTCGGCCTCGGTGCCAATGACTCCGTAACCCTCTTCGACGCGGAGGGACGCATCGTCGAGCACTTCGGCTGGAACGGGCATGCGGAGACCACCTGGGGCCGTTTCCCCGGGCAGGACCCCGAGTGGGCGGTCACCGGTGAACCCACCCGAAACGGCATCAATATTCCCACCGGTGAGCGCGAGGAGATCACCAACGCCCAGCTGCCGTTCCACACCATCCCGGTGACCGACCTGGAGCTCGGCGAGTCCTTCGTCGTAGAGGACATGTCTGGGGTGGAGTTCAACGCGGACGGTCGCGCATGGGTGGTCAACAATGATGCGGGTGATATCTACGCCCTCGACCATGATGTGGACACCGACACCTACACCCCGGCCGGCCACTGGCAGGTCACCTACCCGGAGGGCACCGGCACCCCGGACGGTGAGGGCATCACCGTCACTGCCGACGGTTCCATCTACCTGGCCACCGAACGCAACAACGACGACAAGACCACCTCCCGCCCCTCCGTCCTGCGTTTCGACGCCCCGACCGGCACCTCCGGGCTGCTCACCGCCACCCACGAGTGGAACCTCTCCGACTTCACCGGACCCATCGGTGCCAACTCCGGCCTGGAAACCATCACCCACCTGGAGGGCTCCATCTTCGCCGTCGGCGTCGAGGGCACCGGCGAGGTCATCGTCGTGGATCTCGACGCCGATACCCCCGTCCACCTGCAGACCTTCCAGTCCGAATTCCAGGGGGTCATGGCCATGGATTATAACGCCACCACCCGCCAGCTCCATGTCCTGTGTGATGAGGTCTGCGAGGGGGCCTCGCAGTTCCTCACCTGGAACGGCACCCAACTGGAGTCCACGGATGACAACATCTACGCCCGTCCCGCCAACCTGGGCAACTTCGCCAACGAGGGTTATGCCTCCTACACTGCGGAGGGTGAGTGCACCGACGGTGTGAAGAACACCTATGTCAACCACCTGTGGGCCGATGACTCCGTCTCTGACGGCATCAGCCTGCGTTCCGCGCAGGAGATCGTGGATACGGCCGAGTGCCGGACCGACGGGGCGCCGGTTGATGAGGACCGCGCACCTGTTGGCTCCGCGACGGGTTCCTCCACCGGTTCTGCCACCGGTTCTACCACCGGTTTCGCCGCAGGAAGCGCCCTGGGTTCGCTGACCACCGGCGCGCTCGGCGTCCTGGGCATCTTCGGTGTGCTGGGAGGAATCATCCAGCAGCTTCTCGCTGCGTTTCCCGCACTGAAGGCATACATCCGCTTCTGATACAGAGCTGACACACTGGGTAATGCCCCGGGCTCCCACACTCAACCGTGGAGGCCCGGGGCATTATCCATTGCTACCGGCAATACCGGTCTTAAAGAAAACCCTCAGGATCACCTCAGGAGAGACGGGTGAACGATCGCCGCGCAGCCCAGCCCTCCCCTACCGGACTGACGTCCCCTCCGGGGTGGGTAAAGAAGTTACCTTCTTATATTTAGGGATAAAGATGAGTAAAAGGGCCCTATTCTAAGAATAAGGCCCTTACGCTACATAACTTGAGAGAACTCTTAGAAATATGAGCTTCCCCCACCCAAGTTTACCAGTTGGGAGCACCCTTACTGTTCACTGCGTTGGCGGGCTCCCACAGCCCACGGAAGACAACCATGTAGGCGCCATTGGACTGCTGCGCGATGCCGATACCGGCGTGGGTGATGCGCCTGTCCAGCAGATTGTCATTGTGGGCGGGAGAGGTCTTCCAGACAGCGACAGCCTGTTCGAGAGAGCCCGCATAGGCGACATTCTCGAAGAAGTTAGCCCCGGTGGGATGCGCCGGTCCACGACCCTGATCGACGAGGTACTGGGCCCACTGAGCTGCACCGTTGGCAAATCCGGTATCGTAGGAGATCGACCTGATGCCCTTCTCGGCACGGTAGTCGTTGATCAGACCGAGGACGTAGGCCTCATCGGAGGAGATGGGGGCAGGCTCCGCATACGGGACACCCGCGACTGGCGGTGTCATCTCCCTGATGACGCTGGTGCCCATTCCGGATGAGCTGAAGGCATGTGCCGGGGCCATGACGGCCCCCTGGATTGCGGTGGCCGCGATGAGGGTGGTCGCAGCGAAAGCGCCGAGTTTCTTGGCGGTGGAGGGGAACATTCTCTTCTCCTGTTCGGTTTATATCCTGAGAGTTTCTCCTTAACACTTTTAAGCATAAGTTGAGTTTGAGATAAGTAAAAGGGCGCAAACCTTTATAAACCGGGTGGATTAAGCTGAGGAAATGCATTTACCCAGCTAGACCCGTGTTTATTTACCTCTCATGTTGCAATGAGATTATTATCACATGTACTACCATTTGCAGATTTGGTCGAGATGGTATCTACAACAAAACTGAGTCCGGACCCTTCACAGAGAGGGATCCGGACTCAGTTTTTATTAAGCAAATCTGCTGGCAGTCAGCGTGCCCGGGGACTAGCCGGTGCCCACCAACCCCATGATGGTGGGCAGCCAGAGGGAGATCTGCGGAATGAATACCACCAGAAACAGTGCGACGAGGATGGCAGCGAGGAATGGCCACAGGCGTCCGATGACCGTCTCCACCCGCAGACCCGCAACCTGAGAACCGACGAAGAGCACATTGCCCACGGGTGGGGTAATCACGCCAAGCGACAGGTTCATCACCACCATGGCGCCGAAATGCACCGGGTCCACGCCCAGTTCCGTCACCACCGGCAGGAAGATCGGCACGAAGATGAGGATCGCCGGGGTCGGGTCCATGACCGTGCCGATGAGCAGGAGGATGACCATCATGATGAGCAGGATGACCACCTTCGAGTCGGACACCGCCAGTAGCGCATCGGAGATCATCTGCGGGATGCGGGCGAACGCCATGACCCAGGACAGTGCCGAGGACACCGCGATCAGCATCATCACGATCGAGGTGGTGCGGGTCGCCTTGAGCAGGATATCCGGCAGGTCCTGCACCCGGATGGCACGGTAGGCGAAACCGAGGACCAGACAGTAGACCACCGCGATGGCGGCTGATTCGGTCGGGGTGAACCAGCCGAGGAGGATACCACCGACCACGATGAAGATCATCAACAGGGAGGGGGCGGCACGCCAGATGATCAGCAGTGCCTGGGCGAGACTCGGACGATCAACGGCCCGCCTGTAGTTCTCCCTGCGTGCCAGCAGTGTACCCACGATCGCCACCGCCAGCAGCCACAGCAGTCCCGGCCCGACACCTGCCATGAACAAGGCCGCAATCGAGGTGGAGGACACCAGGGAGTAGACGATGAAGGTGTTGGACGGCGGGATGAGCATGCCGGCCGGGGCGGAGGCGACGTTGACCGCGGCCGAGTACGGCCGGGAATAACCCTCCTCCCGCATCCGCGGGGTCATGACCGTACCCACGGCTGAAGCAGCGGCCACAGCCGCACCGGAGACTGCACCGAACATGCCGTTGGCGGCGATGTTGGTGTTGGCCAGGGAGGCCGGCATGCGACCGACGAGCACCTTGGCCGCGTCGATAAGCCTGGTGGCGATGCCACCGGAGTTCATCAGGGACCCGGCCAGCACGAAGAAGGGGATGGCCAGGAGGGTGAAGGAGTTGGTGCCGGTGAACATCCGCTGGGTGACAGCCTGGGCGGCGTTCTCCGGACCGAGCACGGCCATGGCCGCGAACAATGATGGCAGGCCGATGGCGATGGCCACCGGGACGGACGCGATGATGAGCACCACGATGCCGATCAGCAGGATCAGGGCGGCAACAAGAGCTGGGGACAACATCAGGAGTCCCTCCTCTCAGGGGAGATGACATCGGGGTGCGCGGGGTCATGCCCCTCGAGCTGTTCCATGTGGATGGGCTCCTCCCCCTCGTCAATCTCCGGGTAGGCGGGCTCACGACCGGTGGCCACGGCGATGAGATCAACCACAGCGAAGAAGGCGATGAAGACACCGGCGATCGGGATGATCACATAGACCCATCCCAGGGTCAGCGGTAGCGCGGTCATCTGCTGATTCCAGGCGATGGAGGCAGCCAGGTAACCACCCCAGATCATGGCGAGCACCGCGAATACGAGGATGACCACCTGCACGATGACCTGCAGGATGCGCTGGACTGGGACGGGAAGTTTGCGGGCGAGGAAGTCCACGGCGATGTGACCACGTTCTCCGAAGAGGAAGGCGGAGCCGGCGAACGCGAGCCACACGAACAGGATCTTGGACAGTTCCTCCGACCACGTGGAGGGACTGTGGACTACCTGGCGGGTGAACACCTGCCACACGGTCACACACACCAGCACGGCGAAGAGGATGACACTGACCGCACCGAGGATTCTGGTGATGGTGGCTTTCAGGGCGGTCATGGTGCCTCCTCCCCGGTGTCGGCGGCGCGCACAGCCTCGAAGAGGTCACGCTGGAAGTCGCTGGTGAGGAATTCATCGCGGATGGGGGCGAGCGCCTCAGCGAAGGCCTGTTCATCCACCTGGACGAATTCCACCCCGGCGGCCCCGGCGCGCTCGAAGGCGGCCTCGGTCTGGGTGTTCCACAGCTCAGTGTGTTCGGTCATCGCAGCATCCCACTCTGAGAGAAAAAGCTCCCGGTCTGCCGCGTCCATGGCCTCGAGCAGATCGTGGCGCATGACCATGTAGTCCAGGCCCACGAGGTGCTCGGTGTTGCTGTGGAAGGGGGCCACCTCGTGGTGGTTCTGGGTGACGTAGCCGACCTCGTTGTTCTCCGCGCCGTCGAGGACACCGGACTGCATCGCGGTATAGACCTCGCCGTAGGACAGTGGTGTGGCGGAGCCACCCATGAGCTCGATCATGCGGATGTGCATGGCCGATTCCTGGACGCGGATCTTCTTTCCGGACAGGTCAGCGGGGGTCACCACCGCCCCATCGGTGGTGTAGAGGTTGCGGGTGCCCTGGGTGAAACCACCGATGACGGAGATGTTGTCGGATTCGGCGAGGGACTGGAACAGCGGTTCCATGAGGTCCTGGTCACGGATGACGCTCATCTGGTGGTCGATGGAACTGAAGGTGGTGGGCATGTTGAGAACCTGGAAGTCCTTGTTCATGTTCTCCAGCTGGGTGCCGGACACGATGGCCATCTCGATGGCACCGGATTTCACAAACTGGAGGACCTCCTGCTGGGAGCCGAGCTGTTCATTCGGGAACACCTCGATCTTCCAGCGACCGTCCGTGGCTTCTTCGAAACGGGTGGAAAGATTATCCAGGGCAATGTAGCTGGGGTGGGTCTCAGCCTGATTCAGTGCCAGTTTGATGTAGGTGGTTTTCCCCTCATCACCAACTGACTCCAGGTCGAGGCCACCAAGGTCGGCGCAGGACGACAGTCCGAGACTGGCTATCGCCAGCAGGCTGACCAGTGCGGGAGCGCGGGTTCGCATAGGTGCTTCTCCAAATCGTTCGGGGATGTTGGGGAGAAGACCGGGGGTGCACACCGCGTCGATCACGATCGAGGCATGGTGTCCCTGTCCCGCCACAACATATGACCGCATGGACCAATGGCTCCGTCGGGGCGCGTCGCCGCCTCGGTGACGCGCCCAGAAACAGAAATGGAATGACCATTGATTAGGAGAAGGTTAACAGAGGGGAAACCGAATCAATACAGCACCCACCCCAATTCAGGGTTAGATGTGATCATTCTTCATGTCGTTGGTGTCCGGAATGCTTGTCGACGACCCACGCAGCACACACCGGCGGAAACAAAAAAGCTCCCCGACATTCCCCGTGCGCAGGCACGGGCGTCGAGAAGCTCTCCTGGTGGGCGCTTAACCCTCGTCGGTGGACAGCGCCGCGACGAAGGCCTCCTGCGGAACCTCCACGGAACCGATGTTCTTCATGCGCTTCTTACCGGCCTTCTGCTTCTCCAGGAGCTTGCGCTTACGGGAGATATCACCGCCGTAACACTTGGCTAGAACATCCTTGCGCAGCGCGCGGATATTCTCACGTGCGATGATCCTGGAACCGACGGCCGCCTGGATGGGCACCTCGAACTGCTGGCGGGGAATCAGCGACTTCAGCTTCACCGTCATCTTGTTGCCATACCACTGCGCATTGTCACGGTGGACGATGGCGGAGAACGCATCCACCGGCTCACCCTGCAGCAGGATGTCCACCTTGACCAGATCCGCCTCCTGCTCACCGGCCTCCTCGTAGTTGAGTGAGGCATAACCCTTGGTGCGGGACTTGAGCATGTCGAAGAAGTCGAAGATGATCTCACCGAGCGGCATGATGTAGCGCAGCTCCACGCGGTCCTCGGACAGGTAGTCCATGCCACCCATCTGACCACGCTTGGCCTGACACAGTTCCATCGTCGGGCCGACGAACTCACTCGGCACGATGATGGTCACCTTGACGATCGGCTCATAGATCTCACGGAGCTTGCCACCCGGCCAGTCGGATGGATTGTGCACGCGGTGCTCCTGGCCAGCCTCATCGACCACCCGGTAGTTCACCGACGGTGCCGTGGAGATCAGATCCAGGTCGAATTCGCGCTCCAGGCGGTCGCGGGTGATCTCCATGTGCAGCAGGCCCAGGAAGCCACAACGGAAACCGAAGCCCAGTGCCACGGAGGTCTCCGGCTCGTAGGTCAGGGAGGCGTCGTTGAGCTGCAGCTTCTCCAGCGCGTCACGCAGATCGGGGAAATCCGCCTGGGAGACCGGGAACAGACCGGAGTACACCATCGGTGTCGGCTCCTGGTACCCCTGGAGTGGCTCCTCTGCACCGTTGTGCGCCCAGGTGACGGTGTCACCGACCTTGGACTGGCGGACGTCCTTGACACCCGTGATCAGATAACCGACCTCGCCCGGGCCCAGCCCCTCACACTTCTTCGGGGTCGGGCTGACGATGCCGATCTCCAGTAGTTCATGGGTGGCACCGGTGGACATCATCTTGATCTTCTGGCGCGGGGTGAGCCTGCCCTCCATCACACGGATGTAGGTCACCACACCACGGTAGGTGTCGTAGACGGAATCGAAGATCATGGCACGAGCCGGGGCATCCTCAGAGGGGCCGGGGGATGGAGCAGGGATGAGCTCCACGACCTTGTCCAACAGCTCCGGCACCCCCACACCGGTCTTGCCGGAGACCCGCAGGACATCCTCCGGCTCGCAGCCTACGATGTTGGCGATCTCCAGGGCGTACTTATCCGGGTCTGCCGCCGGCAGGTCGATCTTGTTGAGGACGGGGATGATCTCAAGATCATTCTCCATGGCCAGATACAGGTTGGCCAGGGTCTGGGCCTCAATGCCCTGGGCGGCATCCACCAGGAGGATCGCACCCTCACAGGCCTCAAGCGCGCGGGAGACCTCATAGGTGAAGTCGACGTGGCCGGGGGTGTCGATCATCTGCATGACGATCTCCTGGCCCTCGTATTCACCACTGCGGGGGATCCAGGGCAGGCGGACGTTCTGCGCCTTGATGGTGATACCGCGCTCACGCTCGATATCCATGTTGTCCAGGTACTGCGCACGCATGTCACGAGCATCCACAACATTCGAGAGCTGGAGGATACGGTCGGCGAGCGTCGACTTTCCGTGGTCAATGTGGGCGATGATGCAGAAGTTACGAATCCTGGATGGGTCCGTAAAAGTCTTTTCTGCAAATTTCTCTGCCATATGCGTCAGGGGTCCCTTCGATTAAATAACGTCCCATACTCTACCTGAGGGTTGGCCTGCTGTTAAACAACGTCTGAACAACTCCAGAATACGCCCCTTCCTGCGAAAACAGAGGCCCCCGGCAGTAAGGGCAGTGAGATGGAGTGAAAATATCCGGTCCCACCGGCAAGCGCACACAAACCACCCCCGTGTGATGTAACACATACGGCAGCCTTGCGATATTTCTTCTGAAATCCCACAATGGGTGGCGGGTTTTGGCAATTTGTTATATACCGCTCACCCCCCCCGAGCACAGGTACGAAGATCAGGTGACATATGAGCTCCCCGCGCGCACGCGATTCCGATGGCGATGACCCCCGGGATGGTGAGCCTGGCCTGCTCACACGCCTGTTCAGGTTCATCCTCCACCCACAGAAAACCAAGGTGGACGAGAGTCTGGCCATCATCCGGGATGGGCTGGGGATCGAGGAGAACCGGGACCACTCCGCGGACCCCGACCAGAACAAGCTGAGCACCATGATCGGGCCCCAGGCCGCCCCCGTCCAGACGGAGATCAATGTCCTGCCCACCGAGTCCATGGCCCGGGCCCTGTTCTACGCCCCAGACATGGATGGCCAGGCCGACCCCGGCGAGGTGGTGTGGATCTGGGCCCCCTCCGACGGCCCCGGTTCCCCACCCCGCGAACGCGCCATGGTAGTCGTCGGTCGCACCCGCAACACGATCCTCGGGTTGCTGATCTCCTCCAACCCTGAACACCGGGGGGATGATGACTGGATCGATATCGGTGCCGGAGGGTGGGATACCCGGGGGCGTCAGAGCTGGGTCAGGCTCGATCGCATCCTCGAGGTGTCCGAGCTGGGCATCCGCCGTCAGGGCGTGGTGATCCCGCGGGGTCGTTTCGAACGCATCGCCAACCGCCTGCGCAATGAGTTCAGCTGGGCCTGAGGCCCCGGGACAGTTACCACCGTCGGTTTTTGCGGTTTCAACCCACTGGGTGATAACCTTTTAGGCTGTTGTCCATTTCCGGAACAACATGTGCATGCATGCGGGCAGGACCTTGGGTTCGCAGCTGGGCATGTCGAACATCCCCTGAGTCAAGTGGGTGTGGGAGAAGGGTCCGGACCTGGGTTTGTACACAACTTTAATCAGAAAGTTCAAGAGGTAGTCCGATGGCAAACATCAAGTCTCAGATCAAGCGTAACAAGACCAACGAGAAGGCTCGCCTGCGCAACCAGGCCATCCGCTCCGCAGTCCGCACCGAGATCCGTAAGTTCCACGCTGCAATCGACGGTGGCGACAAGGCTGCAGCTGAGTCCCAGCTGCGCGTTGCTTCCCGTGCATTGGACAAGGCTGTCACCAAGGGTGTCTTCCACCGCAACAACGCGGCCAACAAGAAGTCCTCCCTGGCACGTGCATTCAACAAGCTCGGCTAATTCACGCCAGGCAGTCAACAACCCAGACCGGTGTCCGCACCGGCCTGGGTTTTTGTTTTCCCGCGGTCGGCCCGTGCTGGCGGCCCGTGCTGGCGGCCAGCGGTCGGCCCGCGGGGGTGCCCTACCCCAGGAGCAGCTGGGATGCACCCTCATAGATGAGGGTGAGACCAACCGCGATGAACACCACCGCCGCCACCCCGTCGAAGACGGGGCCGGCCCGCAGCACCGCCTTGCGGATCCTCTCGGTGGAGACGATCACGCACATGAAGGTGAACACCACCCAGGTCTGCACCAAGATCGCGATGATGATGGTCAGGGCAACCGCCAACGAGGGGTTCGCCGGCATCAACGGGGCCAGGATGGCCGCGAAGTACATGATCACCTTGGGGTTGGACAGGTTGGTGGCCATCCCCTGCCGGTACGCCTGCCCCGGGGTGCCCAGTGCAGCCACCGCATCGGGGATGGGGCGGGTGGCGGAATTGAAGCGGAAGGCCCGGGCGTCGAGAAGCTCCCTGACCGCTCCCCGCCCCATCCGGTACCCCATCCAGGTCAGGTAGCCACCGCCGACCAGCTGGATGACGCCGAGGATGTCGGGGTAGGTGGTGAGCAGGGTGGCCGCACCCACCACCGTGAGGGTCACCCAGACGGTCAGACCGGTGACAATACCGGTCACCCCCATGATCGCGTGGATCCGTGACCGGGTGGCCAGACGCAGGAGGAAGAACGTGTCGGGACCCGGGGACAGACTGCCCACGATATTGAGCAGAATCAGGGTTCCGAGTGCAGCCCAGTCCACTGGGTTATGACTCGAAGCGGGCTACGAGATCCTCACGGCCGAACATCCGGGCGGTGTCGATGGCGTTGGGGGTTCCCCAGGTCGGATCGGCACCGGCGGCCAGGAGGCGGTCGATGATCTCATCCTCCTTCTTGAAGATCGCCCCGGCCAGCGGGGACTGCTGGCGGTTGTTGAGCTTGTTCACATTGGCGCGGTGTTTGATCAACACCTCCAGCACGTCCGCGTTGCCGGCGTATGCGGCCAGCATGACCAGGGAGTTGCCGTCCTGGTTGCTCAGGTTGGGGTCCAGTCCGTTCTGGAGGTAGGCATCCAGTGCCTGGGCGGCCTCCTCGCCACCCTGGCGGGCATAACCGAACAGGCGGTTGACCAGTTCCTGGACATCATCGGGCAATTGTGATTCCGTCATGGAAGGACATCCTACTCTGCGGGCAGCAGGCCGGTGGAGCGGGCATGAGTCGGCGTCGATAAGCACCCCGCCCGCCACCCGCCTGCCGGTGTGCCTACTTGCGCGCCAGCTCCGCGACCCGGCGCACGGCGAACTCGATGGCGAACTCCGGATCACCACCCTGCCCCTTGACCGCGGCATCGAGCTCCGCCATGAGGATGACCGCCTCGCTGACGGATTCCCCGGACCAGGTGCGGGCCTGCTTGGCCACCTTCTCCACCACGAACGGTGGCACGCCGAGGACACCGGCCAGCCGCCCCGAATCGATCCGCCCGCGGGTGGAGTACAGCCGCGCGATCTGTCCCACCTTCATGCTCAGGGCTGCGGACAGGGCCGCCGGTTTCACCCCGAGTTGGAGTGCCCGGCGCGTGCTGGCCACCGCCTTGGACACCTGTCCGGCACAGGCCAGGTCCGCCACGTCGAAACCGGACACCTCGGCCACGCCCCGGTAGTAGGTCCGGATCTTCTCCACGGTGACGTTGCCGTCGGTATCGGACACCAGCTGCGCCACCGCGGAGGCGAGTTCACGGAGGTCGGAGCCAACCCCCTCCAGCAGGGAGTGGACCACGTCGGGGGTGACCTTCGCCCCGTGGTTGCGGAACTCCTGCATCACCCAGGCGGGCAGTTCGCGGTCTTTGAGTTTCGCCGCCTCGTGCACCACGGCGATCTTCTTCAGTTTGGGCACCATCTGTTTGGTGCGGCCCCCACCGGAGTGGATGATGATCATGTGGATACCCGGCGCGGGATCGATCGCCGCTTTGAGCACGAGGTTCGCCGGTTCCTGGCCGGCCTGGTCCATGTGGGTGAGCACCACGACGCGGTCCTCCCCGAACAGCGACGGTGACAGCAGATCCAGGAGCTCCCCCTCGGAGACCTCCCCGGCGCGCATCACCGTCACCGGCAGGGCCTCCCCCTCCGGGGATGCCTCCCTGATCTGGGCGGTGATGTTCAAGCGTGCGCGTTCGGCCAGGTATTCATCATCCCCGATGATGAGATGAACCAGTGGTACAGGTGGGGTCAATGCTGGGGTCACGGGATCCATCGTGCCACACCTGATCGTCAGAACCGGCCGTCGGCTGCGTGCTGGGAACCGTCGGTGTGCAGGGTCACCTCCCCGTCGCGGTTGGGGTACATCACCGGTATCCCCTCCCGGGTCGCGGTGGGCCGGTCCGCGGGTGCCCCGTCCGGGTCGGTGACGATGATCAACCCCGTCCCCGGGGGCACGGTCCCAGGGAGCTTGTCGACGACCACGTACCCGACGTCTGCCGGGTCCACCCGCGGTGGCAGGCGGCCACCGTACCAGTGGAACGCCAACAACACGGTGAACAGCACCGCCATCACCCTGGCCAGGCCGCGATGGATACCCACGATGATCCAGCAGCAGGCGGTGACCACCCACAATGTGCCCAGCAGTCCCTCACCTGTGCCGACGGTAGAGATGGGCAACCCCTGGCAGACGGACCCGACCTGGTGGATCCACCAGGTGAACGGTTCGCAGATCCTCAAGGCCAGCACCTCCAGGCCACCGGGGGCCAGGGTGAGGACCACCGCGATCAGCCCCACCACCGTCACCGGGGCGACCGCCGGGGCCACCAGCACATTGGCCAGCACCGCCACGAGGGACACCTGACCCGCCATCACCGCGATGACCGGCATGGTCACCACATCGGCGGCCACCGCCACCGCCACCGCACGCACCAGGATATCCGGCCACCCCGTTCTGGCCAGGACCCGGTAGAGCAGCGGAAAGAGCATGACGATCCCGGCGGTGGCCACCACCGACAGGATGAATCCGTACTGCACCGCCAGGTCCGGGTCCCACAGCAGCAGACCGATCACCGCCAGACACAGTCCGTGGACCGGTTCCATGCGCCGGGAGTTCAGCACCGCGAGCAGACCCACCATCCCGGTCACCGCGGCGCGCAGCACGCTGGGTTCGGTGCCCACCAGGGACACGAACACCACCAGTGCGATGGCCGCACCCGCCAGTTGGATGCGGGGGCCGATGGTGAGCAACGCCAACACCACCATCACCGAGGTGGTGGTGATGGAGACATTCGACCCGCTCACCGCCGACAGGTGCGATAATCCGGTGTCGATGTAGATCTGTTCCTCGACTGTGTCCTGCAGGCGGGTGTCCCCCAGCACCATGCCGGGTAGTAATCCCTGGGAGGATGGTCCGACCGTGGCCAGCACAGATTCCTGGAACGCGTCCCGGACCTGGTTGACCCAGCTGGCGTATCCGGTGGCCTCCTCGACCACCTCCAGCTGATCCGCGGTGACGAGCACCGTACCCACACCTGGCCGGTCACTGTCCCTGATGTGTCCCTCCACCACCACCTGGGCGGAGTGCGGTACTGCGTGGTCCCCGCGTAGTAGGACCGGAATCAGCGCGGGGTAGCCCTCCACCTTCAGCCGGAGGATCGCCAGGTCACTCTCCAGTTGTTTGAACGATCCCACCGTCCCGATCAGTGGGTCGGGGAAGACAAACCGCTCCGCCTGGCCGACCCGCATCCGGGCCACCAACATGGTCGCCATCCCCACCGCCACCGTGGTCACCGCCTGGCCGGGTTGTCTCAGCATCACTGCCCCCACGAGCACGGCTGTCACCAGCAGCGTTGCCACCATCAGCCCCCGGGTGAGGATCACAGAGAACACCACCGCCCAGGCCAGCCCCGCTGCGGGCAACAGGCGCAGTTCCCTCACAGGGTCACCGCCCCGGAGATCTGGGCGAATTTCGACGGACCGATCCCCTTAACCTCCAGCAGATCATCCACCGCGGAGAACCCACCGTTGGCCTCCCGGTGCTGGATGATCGCCTGGGCGGTCTTCTCCCCCACCCCGGGCAGCGTCTGCAGCTCCGCGGCGGTGGCGGTGTTCAGGGAGATCAGACCACCCTCCCCCGTCCCGCCACCGGTGATGCCTGTCATTCCCGGTGTTCCGCCCGGGTCCTGCACCCCGGGACTTCCTGCTGCGGCGGGTGGTTCCGTCCCCTGCGCCACCACCACGATCTGCACCCCGTCCTCCAGCACCTGCGCCAGGTTGAGGGTGGTCAGTTCCGCATCAGGAAAAGCACCTGCGGCGGCGAGGGCATCAGCAACCCGGGCACCGGAGGGCAGTGTGACCAGACCCGGGCGGGCGACATGCCCGATCACCGACACCACGATCCCCACATCCGCCTCGGAGGCCGTGGTGGTGATCGAGGGCTGTGCCAGGGCAGTCACCGTCACCGGGTCGGGGGTGTCATCCTGCAACAGATACACCCCTCCCATCCCGACTGCGGCGACCGCCGCCACGAGGACGGCATGGCGCAGCGAGATGGTGAATCTGGGGGTGGGATACTCCACGTCCAACAGATCCTCCGTCCCGGTCGGACGGGTCAGGTCCTTCAACCTGGCTGCGATATCGGGCTTCATAACCGCTGACGATAAAGCGCCGGCTCCCGGTGGCCAAGCCGCAGGGTGCCCCACCTGTGGATAACACTGACCCTGAACCCCGTGCTGTGGATAAGTCCTGTGGTGTCTTACCTGTCCCTGCGGATATTCGTACACTGGCAGACACCACCCGAGTCATGACGAAGAGCACCAACAGATCCCCCGGTCACCTTGAGTCGGGAGAACCGGGATCAGACACGAAGGAGCACATCATGAAAACCACACCCCTGTTCACCGGGCCCCTGCCCCGGGCAGTGATCGCCACCCTGGCAGCCACCGGACTGTTCGCCCTCAGCGCGTGCGCCTCGGAGGAGGACACACAGAACAACGGGACGACCACGGACACCACCACCGAGACCGCCCTCGAGACCACCACAGCCACCACCGCCGGAGGGGACACCGGTGCAGATACGGGTGCAGACACCGGGTCGGAACCAGACCTGACCGCGGCCGTCACCACCGCCGAGGGCGCCGAGGTCGGCACCGCGGAATTCAGGGAGCAGGACGGGGCCGTGAGCATCACCGTCGGATTCAATGACATGGAACCCGGTTTCTACGGCCTGCACATCCACCAGATCGGGGTGTGTGAAACCGACAGCGCCGCCCCGGACAACCCGGACAACACCGGTGATTTCCTGTCCGCCGGAAGCCACCTGGGGGCCGGGGAGTCAGATCACCCGGATCACCCCGGGGATCTCCCGCAGCTGCTGGTGAAGAACGACGGCACTGCCGTCATGACCGTTGAAACCGACCGGTTCACCCTGGCCGACCTGGAGGACGATGACGGATCCGCCCTGATGATCCACTCCGATGCGGACAACTTCGCGAACATCCCGGAGCGTTACTCCCCCGACGGGGCGGATGAGGACACGCTGGGCACCGGTGATGCGGGCAGCCGACTGGCCTGTGGTGTCATCGGTTAAACCCAATGCCGTTAAGTTAGTGGGTGTAGTGTTGTGCTATGCCTCGACATGGACGGACACAACCTGATACTGATCGTCGGTTATCGGATTTAATCTCGGTGGGCCTGCTCACCCGGGTGTTTCCGGCCGATGTCGTGGACGAGGTCGTCGCGCAGGCCGGTCGTACCCAGCAACGATCCCGCATCCTGCCCTCCCGGGTAATGGTGTATTACACCATCACAATGGCTTTGAACTCCGATGGATCCTATGAGGATATCTACGCCGATCTCACCGATGGACTGTCCTGGGCCTGCAGGTGGGAGGAACAGGCAGTACCTGCTCCGTCACGCTCCGCGATTTTCCAGGCCAGGGTCAGGCTGGGACATGAACCGATGGCAGCGTTGTTTGCCCGTGTTGCCCAACCATTGGCCCGGCCGGGGTGGGAGGGGGCCTGGCTGGCGGGCAAACGCCTGTTGGCTGTTGATGGCACCACCTTGGATGTCCCGGATACGCCAGCCAATGTCGAGCATTTCGGGCGTCCCGGCACCGGACGTGGTCAGGCCGGGTACCCGCAGGCCCGTGTCGTGGCGATCGCGGAATGTGGATCACATGCGATCCTGGACGCGGTCATCGGCGGGCTGGGCACCGGGGAAACGACCCTGGCTGATGAACTGATCGACCGGCTGGATCCAGGCTCAGTACTGGTCGCTGATCGGGGGTTTTATAGTTTCCACCGGTGGGCTACCGCCCAGGACCGTGGTGCGGATCTGGTGTGGCGGATCCGGAACAATGTGAAACCACACCATGTGCGAACCCTGGAGGATGGAACATGGTTGGCCACGATTACCCCGAGCAGTGGGCCGGGGTGGCGGCAGGTTGCCCCAAGGATGGTGCGGGTGGTGGACTACCACATCGATACCGGTGACGATGAGGCTGGCATTGTCGACCAGCAGCATCGGTTGTTGACCACCTTGTTGGATCCTGATGAGGTGTCGGTGGAGGATCTGATCGCGGCGTATCACGCCCGGTGGGAGATCGAGAACACTTTCGATGAGTTGAAAACCCATCAGCGTGGACGAGAAAGGGTGTTGCGGTCAAAGTCCCCGGAGTTGGTGCGTCAGGAGATCTGGGGGCATCTGTGCTGCCACTACGCGATCAGGACACTGATGGCTGATGCGGCCACTGCCAGTGAGCACCCTCCGGTGCGGGTGTCATTTGTTAAGGCCTTGAAGCTTACCCGTCGTTCGGTGATCCAGGGCTCTTTTCCCCCCTGACGACCCGCACACCGCCCGAAGTTTATGGGATCGGGCAGTGTCTTGGCTGGCCAGGTACCTCAACCCACCGCGACGAAGGCGGAAGAATCCGCGGGTGATTAAACGAAAGATGTCGAAATGGCCGGTGAAACGATCCCATCATTGTGGTCGGCCACTCGGCCCAGTGGTCACCGTCATCCCACCACTAACTTAACGGTATTGCGGTTAAACCCCGTAAACCCCGCGCGCAGTGGGCGACGGGCCCTTAACCGTCAGCCCGCTCATCAGCGAACACACACGACACCGCGATCGCGCCGGGCCCGGCGTGGACCGCGAGCGTGGGGTCGAGTTCCATCATCATGAAGCTGGACCCCTCCGGGAGGGCGTCGGTGAGCATGGTCTCCAGTGATTTCGCCGTCTCGCGGGCCTGGTTCTGGGAGATGGCCACAAACACCGGTTCACCATCTGCCCGGTTCTGGGCGAGTTCCACGAGTTTGGCGAATGCCTTGGACTGGGTGCGGGTCTTGGCCGCAATCTCCAGACGGCCGTTGTTCACCCGCATGATGGGCCGGTTGGCCAGGGCGGTGGACATCACGGCGGTGGCAGTGGAGATCCGTCCCGAGCGGCGCAGCTCATCAATGCGGTGCAGGTACACCCAGGTCTCGGAGCGGTGGAGGGTGTCCACGGCGATGTCATAGCACTCCTCCAGGGAGGCCCCATCGCGGGCCAGTCTCGCCGCGGCCATGGCGGCGGCCCCCACAGCCATGCCGAGGGAACCGGTATCCACGACCCGGACGGCACCATCGACGAACACCGCTGACGCGGCCACCGCCGCCGACCAGGTGGAGGACAGTTCCTTGGAGATGTGCAGGGCCAGCACCCCCTGGTCCCCACCGCGTTCGAGCTGGCGGGCGTAGGCGGCGGCCAGTTCCAGGGAGGACAACCCCGAGGTGGTGCGTTCCTCACCGTTTTGCATCAGGTGCAGGTCGAGGACGGTGATGTCCAGTTCATCCGCGACCGTGTCCGGCAGACACGCTGATGAATCCGTAATGACGCGAACTGCCATGGCACTCAACTTCCCTCTTCATTCGGATTGACCTGCATCCCCCACCCCTGCGTTCCTAGGTGGTGGTGACGCCCATATTCCATCCGTCAAGATACCACTGGGCGTTACCCACATTATTACGGTCAAACACCGGACCCGGGGTCTTCACGGCGGAATTCTTCAGGTCATCCTCCGGGTTCTCACTGCCCGGGTAATAGCGCGGACGGGCGGTCAGCTGCGCCCAGCAGGTGTTACCCAGGCCGGAGAACATCGGATACTGGTGGAAATCCAGGTCGAGAAGGTTGGAGGTCAATGCGTTGATGGTGCCACCGTGGGCGACGAGCAGGACGGTGCTGTTGTCCCACTCGGTGAGGTCGACCATGAGCTCGTCGACAAGCTGCCTGGCCCGGCGGGCCACCTCGATGCGGGACTCGCCACCCGGCGGTGCCCACTGGGGGTCGTGGCGCCATTTCGCACGCGCACCGGGATAGTGGAGATCCACCTCCTGGTGTGTTTTCGCCTGCCACTCACCCAGGTGGGTTTCACGCAGGCGACGGTCGGTGGAGACCTCGGCGTCGATAAGCCTGGCCACCGCGAGCGCGGTGTTGTGGGCGCGGGAGAGATCGGAGCTGATCAGGCGGACAATCTTCTGCCTGGCGAGGACACGGGCGACATCCTCCGCCTGCCGGCGACCGACCTCGGACAGTTCCGTGTCCAACTGACCCTGCATGCGGGAGGTCGCGTTGTATTCGGTCTGTCCGTGGCGAAGCAGAATCAGGCGTCGCGTCATGATGGTCCTCTCGTACCTGCTGGTGGCCGGGTGTGGGCGTGGTCTGGCAGTCGTCTGGCGGTGGCCTAGTCGTCCTCGAAATCGGGCTCGTACTCTGCCGGGACCGGTGGCAGGTCATCAATGGAATCCACGGTGCGGATATCCGCCTCATCCGACCAGGACGCCGGACGCTGCATGGTCTCCAGGCCCTCAACCTCGATGAGCGGGCAATCCCGGTAGAGACGGTCCAGACCATAGAACTCACGCTCGGCGTGACGCTGGACGTGGATGATGAGCACACCGTAGTCGAGCAGCACCCAACGGTTCTCACGGTTGCCCTCACGACGCTTCGGCTCGAAACCGGCGTCGGTCATCTCGGCTTCGATCTCCTCGACGATAGCCGCCACCTGACGCTCCGTATCAGCGGAGGCGAGAACGAACACATCGGTGATCGCGAGCAGGTCGGAGACATCGAGGACGGCAATGTCCTCGGCCTTCTTCTCATCGGCTGCCTGGGCCGCGATGGTGGCCAGGCGAATTGACTCATTAGTTGCAGACACAAAAATCCTTAAAACTGCTGTCGTAGTCCCACCCCGAACAGGGAGAACCGACACTCAGGTATCCTCCCGAGCGTCAACCCCTCCCAGTTTTCCACGAACCGGGCGGTTTCACCTACTTTGGGGGTTGAGTTGACGGTCGTCCCGCCAGCGTGCTTGTCATGACGCTTGTCGACGCCCACCCGGGCGCGCGTCCCCAGCCTAGCTGCCGGGGTGCGCCTGGTACATCCCACGCTTGGCTATGTACTGCACCACCCCGTCCGGCACCAGGTACCACACCGGTCGCCCCTCGGCCGCCCGCTGACGACAATCCGTCGAGGAGATCGCCATGGCCGGAATATCCACCAGTGAGATGCGGTCCTTGTGTACCTCCGGGATGATATCGTCATCCAGTTCATACCCCGGCCGGGTGACACCCACGAAATGTGCCAGGCCGAACATGCTCTCCCAGTCCCGCCACGTGACGATCTGCGCCAGCGCATCCGCGCCGGTGATGAAGAACAGATCAGCATCCGGGTATTGGCTGCGCATGTCCCTGAGGGTATCCACCGTGTAGGTGCCACCCCCACGGTCGATATCCACACGGGAGACATGGAACCGCGGGTTGGAGGCGGTGGCGATCACCGTCATCAGATACCGGTCCTCCGCAGGGCTGACCACCCGGTCGGCCTTCTGCCACGGCTGGCCGGTGGGCACATAGATCACCATGTCCAGGCCGAACCGGTTGGCCACCTCCGACCCCGCCACCAGGTGACCATGGTGAATCGGGTCGAAGGTACCACCCATGATGCCGATTTTCCGGCGTGTATTTGCCTCGGGAGCAGTCATATCAGGGAAGTATATCCACAGCGGTTCCGGTGGGGTCGACACCATCGGAGATGTGGATGGCGTCGCTGATCCACCCGGCCACCGTGGACAGCACCTCCCCATCCCAGGACCGGGGCCTGGTGAAGTAGTGCAGGTGGATCCGCCCGGCGCGGATGTCACCCGTGCTCAACTGAGCCGAGGCGACGGAGGACCCGCCGGTGGACAACTGCTCAGCGGACCGGTCACACACGATGTCCCCGGGAAGGCAGTAGTTGATGCGGTTGGGGTGCACCAGAGGTGGTGGCACCACGGAGCTCATCAGCCCACCGGTGGTCGGCTGGTGTCCGATGACGGTGGGGTCATCGGGGTGGAGACTGGGGTTGGCGATCAACACCGAGCCGACATACTGACCCCGGTCAATCAGTTCCTGTTCCTGACCATCAATCACCAACACGCCCTGGGAGTACCCCACCAGCAGGTACTGGGATCTGCACCCGGTCTCTGCCTCGAAGCGGTCGATGGAAGTCAGCACACCTTGGCGCCCGGCGAGCAGGGAGGAACCGAAATCGATGGCGGAGGACCCCTCAGAGGACAACGGCAGTAACGCGGGGTAGTCGTTGTCGGTCAGCCCCATGACATAGACATCCTTCATCAGCGATTCACCGGTCTCCCGGACATGCTGTTGTTCCAGACGTCCGAACATCATCCGGATATTGCGTTCCTCAAACCCATTGGAGGTCCACGGCGCCTCCGGGCTGTACCGGGCCGGGCGGATCTGGGTGTTCTGCTCACTGCCCCGCGCCGCCACCACAGTCACAGCCGGGCACTCCCCGGACTGCGGCAGGTCCACGACCGATTCATAGAGATCACTCTGCAACGCGGGGTGCACCGGGATGTAATCCGGATCCAGCGGGTTGGTGATCCGCTCGAGGAACTCCTCCTCACTTTCCGGGAAGAGCCGGTCGAGGAGACTGCTGCCGGCACTGCTCAACAGTCCGGGTTCAGAGCTGACCACCAGCGGGGACGAACCGGAAGAGCCGGACGAACCGGAGGAGCCGGAGGAGCCGCTGCTGAACGCCTCAGCTGGGCTGGCCATCAGGGGGCTGAGCAGGACCAGACCTGCCAGCACGGCCGCGGCCATCTTCTTCGTCCTACACGCTCGTCGGTACATGGCGTTCAATTTATCTCACCACCCGGTGTCACGCGGGGAAACCCACCCCAGGTGCGCTGTGGTCATACCAGCCAGCTGATGAACCTATCCGTCACCTCTGTGTTGTGAGTGTCAGGATCGAGGAAATAGCGGGCGTGGGGGCTCTGACTGCCCTCATCGAGGGCCCGTTGAAACGCGGTGGGTGTGACATCGCAGGCGAAGTCATCGGGGAGGCAGTAGATCATCCGGGTGGGAGTGCGGGCGGTCTCCAGCGAGTTGGAGGGCAGTTGCCCGAATATCCCACCGGTGGCGGTGGCTCCGATGGCACCGGGGTCCCCGGGAGCCAGGTGTGCGGTGCCGAAGTAGAAGGCACCGCCCAGCTGTCCCTTCTCCGCCAGCCACTCTTCCTGCTGGGAGAGCATCGTGGCGCCGAGGGAATACCCGATGAGGATGTAGCGGGGTGCGCACCCCGTGGCGGCCTCATAGTCTTCGATGGCCAGACGCGCCCCGGGGATACCCACATCAAGGGTCCGTCTGACCCCCTCCACCATGCTGGTGACCAGCTCACCTGCCCGGGGCAGGATTTCCATGAGCCCATCGCCGTCGGTGATCTCCGGGATGTGGATATCAGCCGGGTGGTATTCCGCGCCCAGTCCCAGCACTTGGGTGTCCCGCAACAGGGATTCACCGTGCCGGTCAAGATGGCGCTGTTCCACATACTGCAGAAACGCCTGAATGTTGGGGCCCTCCCAGCCGTTGGAAACGGCGTCGGATTCCTTGCTGTACCGAACCGGGCTGGCGGCATGGTCTGCTTCATTGCCCCGCGCTGCGACGATGACCGTGGCCGGGCACTCCCCCGGGTCACTGCCCATGTCACCGGCGTGGGCCACCGGCAGTGTGACGGCAGCCAGCATGGTGGCCATCATGCCGGTGAGCGAACGAGCGGTTCTTCCCATGGGAACCAGTGTAGGGACGGCGGGGTGGGGCGTCGATAAGCAGGGTGTTATGGACGGGTGTGGCCGGTTCCCTGCAGGATCCACTTGGTGGAGGTCAGCTCCGGCAGTGCCATCGGCCCACGGGCGTGCAGCTTCTGGGTGGAGATGCCGATCTCGGCGCCCATTCCGTACTGCTCGCCGTCGGTGAAGGCGGTGGAGGCGTTGATCATCACGGCAGCGGCATCCACGTGGTCGGCGAAACGCTGGGCGGTGAAGACATTGTTGGTCGCGATCGCCTCGGTGTGGTGGGTGCTGTACTTCTCGATATGCTCGATGGCCGCATCCACTCCGTCGACCACGGCGACAGCGATGTCGAAGGACAGGTACTCGGAATCCCAGTCGTTCTCGGTTGCCTCGACAACATCGGTCGCCCCGAACGCCTCCAGCTCCGCGACGCGGCCGTGCACGGTGACCCCGGCATCCTGCAGCGCGCGGACAACCCTGAGCTTGTCGACGTCCGGAAGTGCACTGTCAATCAACGCCGTCTCCGTCGCATTGCACACGCTGCAGCGGCGGGTCTTGCCGTTGATGAGCATGGCGATCGCGGAATCAACATCCACATCCCCATCGATATAGAAGTGGCAGTTGCCGGTACCGGTCTCGATTGTGGGCACGGTCGCGCCCATGACCACCGCATTGATCAGGCCCGCACCACCGCGGGGGATGACCACATCCACCAGGCCGCGGGCAGTGATGAGATCCTGGACGGATTCACGGGTGGCACATGGCAGCAGCTGCACGGTCTCACGGGGCAGGTCGAAGGTGGCCAGCACATCCTGCAGGATCCCGACCAGGGTGGTGTTGGAATGCACCGCGGTTGACGATCCCCGCAGCAGCGCCACATTGCCCGACTTCAACGCCAGACCGAAGGCATCGACCGTGACATTCGGGCGGGCCTCATAGACCATGCCCATCACCCCGAGCGGCACGCGGACCTGGCGCATCTGGATACCGTTTTCCATGACCCGGCCCTGCAGCACCTCCCCCACCGGATCAGTCAGCCCAGCGACCTGGCGCAGGCCACCGGCAATGCCCTCGATGCGCCCCTCGTCGAGTGCAAGGCGGTCGATGAGCGACTCCGCCATTCCACTCTCACGGCCAGCAGCGATGTCCCTGCTGTTGGCCTCGATGATCTCTGCGGAACGCTCCAGGAGCGCCTCGGCTGCGGCGAGGAGAATCTGGTTCTTCACACCGGTGCCCAGCTGGGCGATCTCCGGGGCAACCTTCTTGGCGAGGGTCGCCTTGGCTAGAACCTCGTCCCGCTCACTCTCACGGGTCAGGTCGGTCTTCTGGTCAGTTACATCTGAAGAAGTCTGTGCAGTCATATGTTCCTAGCATACAGACGGGAGCACACCTGATCACCCGGATCGCTGCCGGCTTACAGGGCGGCGGCAGCTGCCCTGTTTGTTGTCCTGTGAGCGGGCAGTCGCTCACAGGACAACAGATGGGCCTCACAACACATCCCAGGAGCCCGAAACCACCACAGCTGTTGGTCTGGGCGCACCTGACTGCTCACAAGACAACAAACAGATCCGACACCCCACCCGACAAGCCCGAACCCCCACAGCTGTTGGTCTGGGCGCACCTGACTGCTCACAAGACAACAAACAGATCCGACACCCCACCCACCGCGGGGTCAAGTCGCGCCGAGGTTGCACGGCGCTCACGGTTGGGTAACTCCCTACCATGCCTTCTTCAAGTGGGTTAGTCTGCAGATATACACAGAAATACCGCCAAGAAAGACCCTATTTACGAAGGAGCCTGACGTGGTCTCCACACGCACCGGAATCGCCCGCGCCACGCTGGTGTTCATCGCTGTCGCCGTGTTGCTGATCGCACTGATCGCACCGGCCACCCGGTCTACGGCGCCGACTGAACCCACCACCCCGACACCCACCGCGGAGATGGACTACGCACAGGCATCCACCGACCTGAGCAACCTGAGCTCCGGGTTTCTTCCCCCGGCTCGGTCTCCTGCATCACCGCTGGTTCCACAGTGGAGTGAGCTTCCGCAGGATCCACGGGGTGCACAGGTGACCATCAACGGCGAACCCTCCACCATCTGTATCTACGGCGACGGGTGGGGCACCAATGTGTGGGCGGGTAATGCGCAGACCAGCTGTAGGTTTGTCACCGCGGTGCAGGAGGAGCTCACCAGGGGTCTCAATCCCACCTATGACAATCTCCGTGCGCACCTGAAACAACATATCCGGGTGACCAGCCCGACAACGGGATTGACCTACGACCTGACCTGCAGGCAGCTGGATCACATCCTCATGAGCTGCACGGGTGGCAACAACGCCGCGGTGTACGCCTATTAGTTCCGTTTCGCCCTCCATCGGAGCCCGGCCACGAAGCACACCCCCAGGGCAGTGATCGGTGTCACAATGGAGTGGTGAAGAACAATGACCATGACACCAACAATGGGGCGACGAGTTTCCGGATCCGCGGGTCGATCCCGGAAATTCCCCGGGAGAGGTTATGGGACCGGATCTGGCGACCCTTCTGGATGGTTCCAGCTACCAGTGTGGTCGCCGCTGTAGCCCTCGGCTTCCTGCTTCCTGCCTGGGAACGCGAAGCCTCCAGCCCTGCCCTGGGCGTCTTCTTCGGTGGTGGCCCCACCGCTGCCCGGGAGGTCTTGAGCACCATTGCTTCATCCACCATCTCGGTCACCGGTCTCATCTTCTCCATCACCCTGGTTGTTCTGCAGCTGGTGAGCAGTCAGTTCAGTCCGAGAATGCTCAACGGTTTTCTCCGCAACCGTATCGTGCAGGCAACTCTCGGGATGTTCCTGGGAACGTTCGCGTTTTCGCTGACGGTCATCCGGTACGTATGGAGCGACGAGGATGACCTCACGGGATTCGTCCCCCACGCGTCCGTGTCGGTGGCGTTCCTGCTGGTGCTCGGGTGCCTGGGGTTATTCCTGGCATTCATCCGCTTGATCACCTATTCGATGCGGGTGGCCAATGCCATCTCCGAGATCGGGGAGGAGACCATGGATCTGGCGGAGCGACTCTACCCCGTGCAGAGCAGTGAGACGGGTCCTGTCCAGGGTCCGGGTTGGTCACCGAGGCCCGGTGACCCGCGGGAGGAGATCCGGGCGGACAGCCATGGTTCACTGGTGTGGATCAACTACCGGAAACTCCTGTCCTGGGCCACGGAGCACGAGGCTGTGATCACAGTCGACCGGTCGATAGGCGATTTCCTCATCAGGGGTCAGCCGTTGCTGCGGGTCTGGTGGGATGGGGAACTCAGTGACCGGGACCTGCGCGTTCTGCGTTCCGCTGTGCAGGTGCGAACGGAGAGGGAGCTTCATCAGGACCTGGCCTTCGGGCTGCGTCAACTGGTCGATATTGCGGATCGCGCCCTGTCCCCGAGCATCAACGATCCGGCCACCGCAGCCCAGTGTGTCCAAGAGATCCACCGGGTGTTCCGTTATCTGGTGACTGTCACCGAACCGAGCCCCTACATCGCTGATGACAACGGTCAGGTCCGGGTGGTGCATTATCCGCAACGCATCGGCGACATGCTCTGTGAGGTGGTCCGTGAGATCCATTTCTATGGGTCGGATTCCATGATGATTCCGAAACTGCTGCGCACCATGGTCGAGGATCTGTCGACCGCCGCCACCGGTCATGCCCGGCCCGCCGTCGAGCGTGCCCGCAGCATCCTGGACACCGGGCCAGCGGGTTAGTACCCCGCCACCACATCCACCTCGGTTTCCATCTGCTAGCCAGCCTCATACAGTTCGATGTTGCGGACGGTGAGCGCACCGGTGAGGGTACGGATACGTTCGTAGGTGTTGGCGGTGTGCGGGGTGATCACCACATCCTCCAGGTCCCACAGCGGGTGGCCGTCCGGGAGGGGTTCGGGGTCTGTGACATCCAGGGCGGCGCCGGCGATGGTGCCATTCCGGATGGCGTCGACCAGGTCGTCGGTGACCACCAGGGGCCCACGTCCGACGTTGACCACCACGGCGTTGGGTTTCATCTTCGCCAGGGTGTCACGGTTGACGATGCCGGTGGTGGTCTCGGTCAGTGGCATGAGCAGGACGAAGTAGTCGGCCTCGGACCAGACGTGGTCGGCGGCGGACATGGGGAGGGTTTCGTCGGCACCCGGGACGGGGCGGCCGGAGTTGTTCACGGCGATGATTCGGACGCCGAAGGGTTTGAGCAGTTCGATGAGTCGAACCCCGATGCCCCCGGCGCCCATGATGGCGATGGTCTTGCCGTCGTAAAGCCACTGCTTGGTGCTCTGCACCTCCCCACGTGCCCACGTCTTCCGGCGCGCGGTGACGTTGTGGCGGTGCAGTTGCGCGAGCAGGAGCGCCACCGTGGATTCGGCCACGGTATCGGCGTAGAGGCCACCGGCGTTCGCCCAGCGTGCCTTGGCGGTCACCACACCGCGATTCACCAGGGCGTCGATGCCGGCCATGGAGGCCTGCACGATCTTGATGTTGTCGGGCAGGTCCGGGAACTCCGGGGCGGAACCGTTGTAGAACAACAGCTCGGCCTCGTGGAGATCATCGACGTATTCGTGCCCGGCTGCCTCGATCTCGGCGACGGTTTCCTCCCACACGTGGGGGGCGAAGGTGAACTTCATCTGGGGTGCTCCTTTGCGGTTACGGTTTCCACCACGGTAGCCAAGGATGCTTGTCGACGAACTCCCACCCCCTCTCCGTCTACGCCCGGCTGGCGTAATTCGACAGGTAGTCCGCGTGGACCACGGGTCGCTGCATATCGTCGGGGAGTTCCTGGGTTTTCATCCCCAGCATCGGCATGAGGGTCTCGGAATCGTAGTTGACCTCGCCGCGGCCGATGATCTCGCCGTTGGGACCGAGGATCTCCACGATCTCCCCGGCGCGGAAATCACCGATGACCTCGGTGATCCCCACTGCGAGGAGGGACTTGCCACCGGAGGTCACGGCCTCCGTCGCACCCTGGTCCAGGCGGATCTTGCCGGCGGTGTCTGCGGCGTAGAGTGCCCAGAACTTCCAGGCCGACAGCCTGTTCTCCTTGGGGTGGAACACGGTGCCCACCTGGGCGTGTTCGAGGGCGGGGCCGATGTTGGCGGCGGAGGTCAGCAGCACGGGCACACCACTGCGGGACGCCAGGCGCGCGGCAGAGACCTTGGAGGCCATGCCGCCGGTACCGACCTTGCCGCCGTCCCCGGCGAGCACACCCTTGAGGTCATTGCCGTCACGGACCTCGGAGATGAACCGGGCGGTGGGGTCCGCGGGGTTCTTGTCGAAGAGGCCGTCCACGTCACTGAGCAGCACCAGGGCATCGGCACTGACCAGGTGGGAGACAATGGCGGCCAGGCGGTCATTGTCACCGAAGTTCACGCCGGTGGTGGCCACGGTGTCATTCTCATTGACGATCGGGATGACACCCAGCATGCGCAGACGGTCGATGGTGCGCTGGGCGTTTCTCGCGCGGTCACGCTGGCCGGCATCGCCCGCGGTGAGCAGGACCTGCCCGACGGGGCGCCCATAGCGGGCGAAGGACCGGCCCCACTGGTGCATGAGGTGGACCTGGCCCACGGCGGCCGCGGCCTGCTTCATGGACAGATCCGTCGGACGGGTGGTCAGACCCAGCGGTGCCATGCCCGCGGCGACGGAACCCGAGGACACCACGATGACATCTGAGCCGGCCTCCATCCGGGCCTGGAGGGCGTTGACGATGGTGTTGATGCGGTTGGGATCCACCGTATGACCACCTTCATCGCTGGTCAGCGAGGAGGATCCGATTTTAACCACCACACGTTTCGCCGTGGCGATACGCTCACGCATATTCGATTCATGTCCGAAGGCAGCACTGTCCTCGGTCCCCGGTGACGGCGCCGGGAAACTGGCGCCGATGCTGTCCTCCTGCTTGTAGGGGGTGACGGGCAGACCGGTCACCGGGCTCACCGGGTGGGGGGTGGGCAGTTCATCGCGGAGCGTCACCGCGTCCGGTTCGTCAGTGGGTGGTTCGGATTCTGGCTGAGCTGATGTCACGTGATTCATAGCGATTCCATCGTATACACGCCGGGGCGGTTCCTGCGGATATTACCGCCCGTATTCGCCATCAGTGAACATGAAGGGTGCTACCGGCCCTGTTTCCCTCTCCCACACGGCACCGGAAGCCAGTAACCTGGACAAACGGGCACAAACAGGAATAAGCGGGCATAAACGAACAAAGCTCCGTCCCAGGGTGCAGCGTGCACCCGGCGGACGGAGCTGAGCCGGACCGGTGGGTTTACCCCTCCCAGCGCTCGCGGGAGGCCTCTTCCCCATCGCCGTAGTCGAACTCGTCGATAAGCCCACGGCGGACCTGGGACGCACGCTTGCGCTCGGCCGCGGAGATACGCTCGTTCTTCTCCAGGCGGATGTCGGTGCCACGCGGGGAGGCCGCGGTATCCACGGCGGAGGTCATCGGCTCCCACTCGAAGGTGACACCACCGATGGTGACCTCGGAACCGGTCTGGGCGCCGGCCTTGCGCAGCTTGTCCTCCACACCCAGCTTGGCCAGACGGTCGGCCAGGTATCCCACAGCCTCATCGTTCTCGAAGTCGGTCTGCAGGATCCAGCGCTCCGGCTTCTCACCGACGACCAGGAACCCACCCGGGTTGTCCGGGTCCTTCCTGATCTCGAACTCCTCGCGGCGACGACGACCATCCACCGGCTTCGGCTTGATGATCACGCTCTCCGCCAGCTTCTCCTTCGGACGCTTCTTACGCGCCTGCTGGACGATCTCCAGCAGCTTGTACTTCAACGGGTCCAGGCCACGCTGCGCCACCGCGGAGACGATGAACACCGGCCACCCGAACTGCTGCTCGATATCGCCCTTGAGGAACTCAGCCAGTTCCAACGCCTCGGGGACATCAGCCTTGTTGAGCACCACCACGCGGGGACGCTTGTCCAGATCCCCCAGGCCGGTGTCCTCATCGAGGGCGGACTGGTACGCGGCGAGTTCCGCCTCCAGCGCCTCGATATCAGAGATCGGGTCACGGCCCGGATCCATGGAGGCGGTATCCACCACGTGCACGAGCACGGAGGTGCGTTCGATGTGACGCAGGAAGTCCAGACCCAGGCCCTTGCCCTCGGAGGCACCGGGGATCAGACCGGGGACATCGGCCATGATGAAAGTCTGGTGTCCGACCTCCACAACACCGAGGTTCGGCTGGAGGGTGGTGAAGGGGTAGTCACCGATCTTCGGCTTCGCCGCCGACATCACGGAGATGAGCGAGGACTTGCCGGCGGAGGGGAAACCCACCAGGCCGACATCAGCCATGGACTTCAGTTCCAGGATGAGGTCATGCTGCTCACCCGGCTCACCGTTGAGGGCGAAACCCGGGGCCTTGCGGGCACGGGAAGCCAGGGCCGCATTGCCCAGACCGCCCTGGCCACCGGCGGCGGCGATGAACTTCATGCCCACTGTGGTCAGGTCCGCGAGGGTCTCCCCCTTGGAGTTGAGCACCACGGTGCCGGCGGGTACCTCGAGGATGAGGTCCTCACCGCGGGCGCCACTGCGGTTGTCACCGGCGCCGTTGGCACCACGCGGGGCCTTCACGTGCGGGTGGTAGTGGAAGTCGAGGAGGGTGTGGACCTGGGGGCTGACCTCGAGGATGATGTCTCCACCATGGCCACCGTTGCCGCCGTCGGGGCCGCCCAGGGGCTTGAATTTCTCACGGTGCACCGAGACGCAGCCATTGCCTCCGTCGCCTGCGGCGAGATGAAGAACAACGCGGTCGATAAAGCGGTTCATATATTCGGTGTCACTCCTGATCAAGGTAAAACGAGCGCGTCAGCATGGTGCTGACAACATGCGCTTCAAGGTTCCTCGATCCTACCAGTGCCCATACCACATTTAACAGCCGAGGAAGGCCTGACCCGGGCGGTTATTTTGCTGGCCCCACAAATGGGAGCACAATAGCGGAGGATAAATTACCCAACCTGGACGAAGGGACACCCCCGAACCGCCGTGACTACTCAAACCCCCATCCGGACTGTACATCCGGTTGACCAGGTGCCACCAGCACCCAAACTGGCAGCCCTGGGCCTGCAACACGTTCTGGCGTTCTACGCCGGAGCGGTCATCGTTCCGCTGCTCATCGCGCAGTCGCTGAACCTGGATGCCGCGACGACCATCCACCTCATCAACGCCGATCTGCTCACCTGCGGCATCGCCACGCTGATCCAGTCCGTCGGCATCGGCAGGCACATCGGTGTGCGGCTCCCCATCGTCCAGGGTGTGACCACCACCGCGGTGGCCCCCATCATCGCGATCGGGCTGGGTGTCACCGACGGGGAGGGCGGGGTCGCCTCCCTGCCCGCCATCTACGGTGCTGTCATCGTCGCCGGCCTGTTCACCTTCTTCGCCGCGCCGGTGTTCACCCGTTTCCTGCGCTTCTTCCCGCCGGTGGTCACCGGCACCGTGCTGCTGGTCATGGGTACCTCCCTGCTGTCCGTGTCGGCCAATGACTTCGTCAACTACGCCGACGGTGTGCCCGCCGCCCGTGACCTCGCCTACGGTTTCGGCACCCTGCTGATCATCATCCTGGCGCAGCGTTTCCTCCGCGGGTTCCTCGGCACCCTGGCGGTGCTGTTGGGCCTGGTGGTGGGCACGGTCACCGCCCTGCTGCTTGGCGACGCCAACCTCGACGAAGTCTCCAACGCCGACGCCTTCGGGATCACCACCCCCTTCTACTTCGGCCTGCCCGAGTTCAACCTGGTGGCGATCTTCTCCATGATCATCGTCATGATCATCACCATGGTGGAAACCACCGGCGACGTCTTCGCCACCGGTGAGATCGTGCGCAAACGCACCCGCCGCTACGACATCACCCGGGCCCTGCGTGCCGACGGCCTGTCCACCTTCATCGGCGGCATCATGAACTCCTTCCCCTACACCTGCTTCGCCCAGAACGTCGGTCTGGTCCGTATCACCGGGGTGAAGTCACGCTGGGTCGCCGCCTCCGCGGCCGTGTTCATGATCATCCTGGGTGTGCTGCCCAAGGCCGGCGCGATCGTCGCATCCATCCCCTCCCCTGTCCTCGGCGGTGCCTCCCTGGCACTGTTCGCCAACGTCGCGTGGGTGGGTCTGCAGACCATCGCCAAGTCCGATCTGCGGGACAGCCGCAATGCCGTCATCGTCACCTCCGCGCTGGGTCTGGCCATGCTGGTGACCTTCCGCCCCGACATCGCCCAGGCCTTCCCTGAGTGGGCTCGCATCTTCGTCTCCTCCGGCATGTCCGTGGGTGCGATCACCGCGATCATCCTCAACCTGCTGTTCTTCCACGTCGGACGCCAGACCGGGGCCAACGTTGCGGTGTCGGGCTCCGGTGAGAAACTGACCCTGGACCAGATCAACGCGATGGACCGTGAACAGTTCGTCGACACGCTCTCCCCGCTGTTCAACAGCCGCACCTGGCCGCTCGAGATCGCCTGGGAGTCCCGCCCCTTCGCCAACGTCACCGCCCTGCGCGAGGCCATCCAGATCTCCGTGCTCACCGCACCGCTCGAGGCACGCGAGGACCTCATCCACGACTACCCCGACATGGCGCAGCTGCTGCTGGCCGACCAGGACGAGGCCGCCGAGATCTCCCGCGACCGCGGTTCCATCGGGCTGGAGGAGCTTGACGACGTCGATCGCGACAAACTCCTCACCGTCACCAGCAACTACCGCGACCGCTTCGGCATGCCCTATGTCGCGTACTACGACACCACCGACACCGTCGATGATGTCGTCGCCGAGGGCCTACGCCGCCTGGACAACTCCGATGAGCAGGAACACCGTCAGGCGCTCAGCGAGATCATCGAGATCGCCAACGACCGCTTCGACATCGTCCTGGAGGACGCCAACCCCGCCCGCACCGCCTTCGACCGGAAGTTCACCGACACCGACTTCATGAGCTAGTTGATGTCATTCGGGTGCGACCCACCCCGGGCACCGCGCTCCAGATTGTCGATGGCCACCATCTCCTCCGCCGTCAGCTCGAAATCGAGGACGTCGAGGTTCTCGCGCATCCGCTCCGGATTGACGGTCTTAGGGAACACGATGAACCCGTGCTGCAGATGCCACCGGATCACCACCTGTGCCAGGGTCTTGCCATGACTCCGGGCAGCCGCCGCGATGGGTGCCTCCTTGGACAGGTCATACTTGCCCTGGCCGAGGGGACCCCACGACTCGATGGCGATGCCCGCGGCCTTCGATGCCTCCTGGATGTCGCGCTGCTGCAGGGCTGGATGGAGTTCGAACTGGTTGACGGCCGGGACGATGGTTGTTTCGTCGATAAGCTGACGTAGGTGCTCCGGCAGGAAGTTGCACACCCCGATCGAGCGTGCGCGCTCCCCCAGCTGCTCCAGAACCTTCCAGGCCTGCACGAAGTTGTTGTTGCGCGGCGCCGGCCAGTGCAGCAGGAACAGATCGACATACTCCATGCCGAGCTTCTCCAGGGACTCGTTGAAACCTGCCTCGGCGTCATCGAAACGGGTCGGCCACAGCTTGGTGGTGACAAACAGCTCCTCCCGCGGGATGCCGGATGCGGCGATCGCCCGGCCCACGCCCTCCTCATTGTTATAGAAGGCCGCGGTGTCGATGTGACGGTAACCCGCCTCGAGGGCCTCACTGACCACCCGCTCCGTCTCCGCGGGGTCCACCTTGAACACACCGAAACCCAGCTGCGGGATCTTGTTGCCGTCATTCAGCCTCACCGTCGGGATCTCCGCAGGCTTCGTGGTCTGCCGCTTGCCACCCTGCAGGGCCTGCACCAACCTGTCGCGCTCCTCCTCGGGCGAACCGAAGAAATTACCGGTACCAACAATCGACATAACGTACTTCCTTGCATTCAGATCAACGGGCAGTAACTATCCGCCCCACTATATGACCGAATGCCGGGCCGGTGTGGGCACCCGTGACGACAGCTCTATGCTTGGACAGCATGAGCTATGACTTCGTCCTCTTCGAAACCGACGGCGACCCCGGCAACGCCCGCATCTCCAAATCCCCGCTGACCGAGCGCATCGACTACGCCGCACCCGCCACCACCCCGGTGCTGGAATCCCTCGCTGCGGGCCTCGCCGAGGAGCTCCCCGACGGCATCACGCTTGACGACGACTCCCCCATCCAACTCACCGGCGACCGCTGCCTCTACGTGGCCACCAGCTACAATGACGCCGACGCCACCGCCGCCTGGCTCACCACCGTGGCCATCGACTACGGCCTGGGGCTGGCCGACATGAACTCCGACGCCATCCTCCTCTTCGGCGACGAGGACACCGACGCCGTGGTCCAGACCGATTCCTTCTTCTCCCCCGGTTTCTCCGCCTACGGCCTGCCCCATCTACTGCTGGAGGTCCTACGCCTGAAGGATTCGGCGGTGCCCTACCTGCGGGTCACCCGGGTGACGGATGATGCCCACTTCATCCAGACCCTCTACCGGCCCGAGGAGAAGAACTGGCTGGTGGAATACCGCGCGGGGACAGGCAGCACCGCGCAGGGCACCACCGTGAAAACCCCGAAGGATGTCATCGGCCTGATCAGGGACTGGTTTGACGGCGCCGAGAGCTTCGGGGACGGCCACGAGTGGGTGGATGTAGAGGAATAGGGCTGTTTTTTCCTGGGCCGGTGCGCTGAGGCACAGGTCCTTTCGGGCTGGCTGGCAGGACAGATGTTGTCCTGTGAGCACTGGGTTGCTCCCAGGACAACAGATCAGTCACTTTAGGGCCTGTTCTCAACCGGACGACCCACACCTGTTGTCCTGTGAGCACGAGATTGCTCACATACCAACAAACCGCCCCCTCCAGCACCACTTTCCATGCCCCGCAGCCCCACCTGTTGTCCTGTGCGCACCAGGTTGCTCACAGACCAACAGATCAGCCACTTTAGGGCCTGTTCTCAACCGGACGACCCCCACCTGTTGTTCTGTGAGCACGAGATTGCTCACATACCAACAAAACGCACCCTCCAGCACCACTTTCCATGCCCCGCAGCCCCACCTGTTGTCCTGTGCGCACCAGGCTGCTCACAGACCAACAGTTGCGCGCAATCCCCCGATCCCGGCCCCTAGAATCCAAGCCCAGCAGGTCATACAAAAACTGCCCGCCTCCCCCAACCTGGTTGGGAGTGACGGGCAGTGTCTGTGCTGTGGATTGACTTAAGCGTCGACAGCTTCGTTCTCGACGATGTTGACCATGCGGCGGTTGCGCTTGGTGGAGAACTGGACCGCACCGGTCTTCAGAGCGAAGAGGGTGTCGTCGCCACCGCGACCGACGTTCTCGCCCGGGTGGAACTTGGTGCCGCGCTGACGAACGAGGATCTCTCCTGCGTTCACCTGCTGGCCACCGAATCGCTTGACGCCAAGGCGCTTGGCCTCAGAGTCACGACCGTTGCTGGAGCTGGATGCACCCTTCTTGGTTGCCATTCTGAATTCCCTCCTTCAAAGGAAATAAAGCCGACAGGCTTACTTGATTCCGGTGACCTTCAGGACGGTCAGCTTCTGACGGTGTCCCTGGCGCTTCTTGTAACCGGTCTTGTTCTTGTACTTCAGGATCTTGATCTTCGGGCCCTTGGTGTGCTCGACGATCTCGGTGTTGACGCTGACAGAAGCAAGCTTGTCAGCAGCGGTGGTTACATCGGCGCCATCGACGAGGAGAACCGGGGTGAGAGCCACGGAGGCACCCGGCTCACCCTCGATCTTCTCGACCTTTACGAGGTCACCTTCGGCAACCTTGTACTGCTTTCCGCCGGTCTTGACGATCGCGTACATAGAGGGCTACCCCTTATCTGATTCTCAGCTCAGGCACTTCCACATAGTTGGGGAGCGCCTGAATGGACTTACGTTTACAATTGCGTTTCAGGCATGATGGGCCAACTAAGAGCCCATATCACGCACTCATTCGCCGTGAAATGGGCTAATGGGCATTACGGTCATAGCCTAAAACAGCGACTGTCCAAGACTACCGCTAAACGCGGCTCAAATACAAACCGCGCCTATACCCTATCCCACGCGCTAACCACGCTGTGGCTTACGGGTTCCCCTGCGTCGACGACCGCTGCCGGCGGGGGCGGCGGGTTCGGGCTGCTTCTCCGCAGTTGACTGGGAAAGTGCCTTACCGGAAACCCGGATCGCGCGACGGCGACGTCGACGGCCCTTGCTTGGCGACGCCTCCCGCTCCCCGTCCCCTGCCTTATCGGCGGGGGATGGGGTGATGGGGGTGGGGGTTGCGTCGTCAAGCGTCTCGATGTGACCGCTCGACCGGCGCACCGCGCGGCGTCGCCCACGTCCCGGGCGCGATGGGGCGCTGGCTGCGACCTCGCTCGGACGGTTACGGCGGGGTGTCTCCTCCGGGATGTCCTCGACTGCGGTTTCCACGGTGGTCTCCACGACCGGTGCGGGACGCTGACTGCGTCCACGACCACGGCTGCGGCGGCGTGGCTTCTCCTCGGCTTCCCCGATCTCCTCCACCGGGATCGGTTCGACCTCACGACGGGCCGGTTCGGACTTGAAATCCTCCGGCTTCGGCGCGTGATCCGACCGGGAGTTGCCCCGGGTGGCGCGGCGGCGACGTGGGCTGGCCTCGAATTCGGCGAGTGCCTGCTCATAGGAGGTAGCCGCCCCTGCAGCATCCGACACATAGTTGGCCCCTGAGGGCTCGTCCGGATCCTCGGCATCGGCGATGTCCACGGCTGCGGCGGCGATCGCGGCGATATCATCGGCGGTGGTGTCGCCGGTGGCCTCGGGTTCAACCGGGGTCTCCGGGGTCTCCTGCTGACGGCCCCGGCGCCTGCGCGCACGTCGGCGTGGCCCCTCCTCCGGTTCCACGGTGGAGATGACCTCATCGGCGGTGATCTCGGGCTCGGTGTCGTCCGCGGTATCCACAGTGCCCGCGGTGTCCGCCGTGTCCTCAGCATCATCGGTGATGATCACCGATGCCGCGAGGTCCTCGAACTCCTTGTCCAGGTCGTGGTCCTCATCCTCGACGAGGTCCTGCATCGCCACCACCATCGGGTGCCGGGCGGGATCCCGGACTGGTTGCTGGGGGCGGGAATCCTCCTGCTGGTTCTTGTGGCGGCGAGCACGCTCCTCAGCCTTGGCCTCCACACGCTCGTCGACATTGTCGACCGGATCGGGGTGGATCACCAGGCCGCGTCCGGCGCAGTGCTCACATTCGGAGGAGAAGGTCTCCAGCAGGCCCGCACCGATGCGCTTGCGGGTCATCTGCACCAAACCCAGCGAGGTGACCTCGGAGACCTGGTGGCGGGTGCGGTCGTTTTCCAGTGCCTCATTGAGGCGACGCAGCACCAGGTCACGGTTCTCGGGCAGGACCATGTCGATGAAGTCGATGACGATCATGCCACCGATGTCACGCAGACGCAGCTGGCGGACGATCTCCTCGGCGGCCTCGATGTTGTTGAGGGTGACGGTCTCCTCGAGGTTGCCCACACCCTTGCCCACATAGCGGCCGGTGTTGATGTCGATGACGGTCATGGCCTCGGTCTTGTCGATGATCAGCGAACCACCCGACGGCAGGTTCACCTTCCTCGACATCGCCTCCTCCAGCTGGGTGTTGAGACCGAAGGCCTCGAAGGCATCCTTGCCGTCATAGTCGGCGCGGTCGAAATGCTCCACCCGGCTGACCAGGTCCGGGGCGACGGACTGGATGTAGGCGCGCACGGTGTTCCATGCGCGGTCGCCGTCGACGATCAGGGAGGTGAAGTCCTCATTGAACAGGTCACGGATGACTTTGACCAGCATGTCCGGTTCCTCATACATGGTCACCGGGCGGGTGTTGCGGGACTTCTTCTCCTGCTTGGTGCGTTCCTGGATCTGCTCCCACAGAGTGTGCAGGCGGTTGACGTCGGCGGCGATGTTCTCCTCCGACACCCCCTCCGCGGCGGTGCGGATGATGGTGCCGCCCTGTGGTGGCACGACGCGACCGAGGATCTCCTTCAGACGCTTGCGCTCCGGTCCGGGCAGCTTGCGGGAGATACCGGCGCTGCGACCACCGGGCACGTAAACCAGGTAGCGGCCGGCCAGGGAGATCTGGGTGGTCAGGCGGGCACCCTTGTGCCCGACGGGGTCTTTGGTCACCTGGACCAGGACCTTCTGACCGGATTTCAGGGCCTGTTCGATGCGTCGACCACGTCCCCCCAGACCGGCGGCCTTCCAGTCCACCTCACCGGCGTAGAGCACACCGTTGCGGCCCTTGCCGATGTCGATGAAGGCGGCCTCCATGCTCGGCAGCACGTTCTGTACGCGCCCCAGGTAGATGTTGCCCACCATCGACGACTGCGAATCGGAGGTGACGAACTGCTCGACCAGCAGATCATCCTCCAGCACACCGACCTGGGTGACCAGACCCGTGCCGTCGGTGCGCTGGCGTTCGCGCACAATCATGCGGCGTTCCATGGATTCACGGCGTTCGATGAACTCGCGGGTGCTCACCACGTGGCGTTTCTTGTTGCGGCCCTCCTCGCGCATCTCGGTGCGGCGGCGGCGCTGCGCCTCCAGGCGGGTCGAGCCCTTGATGCCCACGGGCTCGTCAACCGCCTCGGGTTCCGGCGTGTCAACGGTGCTTGTCGACGCCTCATCCTCCGCCTTCTGCTGGACGGCCTCAACATCGGAACCCGATGCCGAACCGGTGCCCTTGCCACGTCCGGTACCACGACGACCACGACGCTTGCGGGCCACGCGTTCCTGCGCATCCGGGTCATCGGTGTCATTGAGGTCCTCGGTGGGGATGATCGCGGGTGCGACGAAGATCGGTGCATACACCGGTGCCTCCGTCGGCGGCGGGGTGATCTCGGGGATGATGTCCTCCAGCAGTTCAGCGTGGGCCTCCGCCTGGGCTGCGGCCATCAGATCAACCGGCTCATCTGACTGCTGTTCGTCCTGAGACCGGGCCACCACCTCTGCCAGTTCGCGTTCAACCCTGTTCTCGATCTGCTGGATCTCATTGGCCACGTTCTTCTCCACGCGGCGACGGATCTCCTCGTCCTCTGATGGGTCCGCAGCGTCGGTGTCAGCAGGGGCCTGTTCCGGGGTGTCCTCCGGGGCGTCCTCCGGGGTGTCCTCCACCACGTCGGCGAGTTCGCGTTCGACCTTCTCCTGGATCTGCTGGATCTCGTTGGCCACGTTCTTCTCCACGCGGCGACGGATCTTCTCCACCGGTTCCACATCCGGGACGACCTCGGCCGGGGCCTCCTCCACCGGCTTGGCCAGCAGATCGAGGAGACGGGTGGCCTCCTCACGGCTCAGGGTCGACTGGGCGACCTTGACCAGACCGATGGAATCCAGTGCCACCACCAGGTCCTTGGAGGTCAGGCCGAGCTGTTTGGCCAGCTGGTGAACACGGGTCTTCTCCCCCAACTGCGAACGGTCAAAATCCGCGGCCAGCACGGCCGAGGGGGACACGTCCGTGTCATGTGCAGTTGCGGATGCCTTCTTCTTTGCCAAGGCGGACTCCTATTCTCTTATCATTTGATCGCACTCGCTGAACCCGGGCGCTGGCAGGTGACCCGGTCATCCAACCGGTCTTCCACTGCCGCCGCCGCACAGGTGGTGGCGCGATCCTCGACGTCTATGTGCAGGTTTTCAAAAATATTCGGGCGGTTCTCTAACAACCCTGTGAACCATTGTTCCACATCCGCGGGTTGAGGCTTGTATCCCACCACACAATCCGCCGGGGTACGATCCGAACCCATGGGAGAAATTGAGAAACGCGCCGGGATGGAACCCACGCCCCTGTGGAAGTACATCCCCAGCGCGGCCCTGTTATCCATCGGCCTGATCTTCTGGGATATCCAGATGGTGCTCAGCATTGCGCTGATGGCAATTGGCATCGCATCCCTGGCCATCCCCACCCAGAACTACCCGAAGGATATCGATTCCTGGAAGATCGCACCGTTCACACAGGCGGATAAGAACTATGCGGTGATGCATACGGTGATCCCCGCCGCGGCCTTTGCGGGAAATATCTTTATCGAGGACTCTCCGCTGGGCCTGCCACCTCTGGTGTCCTCGATTGGACTCGGCGTGGCCTTCGGGGTTTCCACTGTCTTCGCCGTCACCAGAACCACCGCGGTGTACCGCCGTAAAACCCGCGAACACGTCGAGCTGATCCTCCGCAACTCCTCATTGGAGGAGGTCACCACCTCAGACCTGGACGCATTGGACCATCCTGAACCACGGATATTGGGCAGAGCACTCTTGGCCCATGGTGCCATTGATGGCACGCGCGTGATGGCCCGCCAGTTGGCCAAGGTTCTGGACTGGAGCGTGGAGCAGGTCCACGAGGTCGCCCGCCCCCTGGATAAGCACGGAATCACGAGCCGTTCCACCATCATGTCGGGTGGGGATCCCGCAAAGATCTATGTGGAACTGACTGAAAAGGGTGTGGTGCTGTTGAGTGAACTGCACCGCGGACGTTAGATTGTAGACATATCAACAAGTTTTATGGTTATACTTGAGGCACCGCTTTGACGTCCTCAGCCCAGGAGCCACACCCATGTCCAATCTTGATCCCCACCCAGATGAATATGATCTTCCCAGCGCGCAACCCGGCACCCCGATGAACCCACAATGTGAGGGCGGTGCCGATGTGGAGATCATCACCGCACGTGAGGTCCCCCTCGGCGGGCCCCGAGCCATGACGGTCTACCGCACGCTCCCCCAGCGTCAACGCACCCTCATCGGTGCCTGGTGCTTCGTTGACCACTATGGCCCCGATAATGTCTCTCAAACTGGCGGCATGGATGTGCCACCCCATCCCCACACTGGCCTGCAGACCGTCACCTGGCTGTTCGAGGGCGAGGTCACCCACCACGATTCCGGTGGCAACCACGCGGTGGTCCTGCCGGGTGAGGTCAACCTCATGACCGCCGGTGCCGGCATCTGCCACTCCGAGGTCTCAGCCACCCCGGTCACCACCCTCCACGGGGTTCAGCTGTGGACCGTCCTGCCGGATAAAGACCGCCACGGACCGCGCCGCTTCGACCACTATGAGCCCCCGCAGATCAGCGTCGAGGGTGGTACCGCACGGGTTTTCCTCGGCGATCTATTGGGTGAATCTTCCCCTGTCACCACCTTCACCCCCTTGATCGGCGCGGAACTGCACGTAAACCCCGGTGAAACCATGTCCCTGGAGGTCAACCCCGATCATGAGCACGGTCTCCTCGTGGATTCCGGGGACATCCAGCTCGAGGGCGTCACCGTCGCCCCGCGTGAGCTCGCCTATACCGGTGTGGGTGCAACGGTGCTGCGCATCCGCAATACAGGCGACACCCCGGCACTACTGGTACTCATCGGTGGTGAGCCCTTCACTGAGGACATCGTGATGTGGTGGAACTTCATCGGACGCGACCACGCCGAGATTGAACAATTCCGTGAGCAGTGGGAATCACATGATGAGCGCTTCGGCACCACCCACGGATATGTCAGCCACCACACCGATGGCCTGCATCGCCTGCCGGCCCCCAAGCTGCCCAATGCCTCCATCAAGGCCAGGGTGAATCCGGATCCAACCGCACGACCAGATTTGAGGATTAATTAAATGCGCTCCAAGCACGGACCGTACATCGATAAGTTCTACCCCGAGCCCTATAAGCAGCTGGTGGAGGTGTCCAAGACGTTGAAGAAGATCTACCCCGAGGTGGATCTCCCGGAATCCCTCATTGAGCTGGTGAGCGTGCGCGTCTCCCAGATCAACGGCTGCGGCACTTGTCTCAGCATCCATGTGCCCGCCGCACGCAGGGCCGGTGTCCCGGAGAAGAAGCTCGATGCGCTGCCGGCCTGGCGGATGGTGGATGAGTACACCGCCGAGGAGAAGGCTGCCCTGCAGCTGGCGGAATCCCTCACCCTGCTCGACCGCAATGAGGGACACCTGGCAGCCCGCACGGCCTGTAGTGTCTTCGCGGAGGAACAGGTGGCGGCGCTGGAGTGGTCGATCATCATGATCAACGCCTTCAACCGCATCTCCATTGCCAGCGGTCACCCGCTGCTCTGAGCCACGGTGTAAAAAAAACTGCACCCACTGTCCAAGAGGGACGGTGGGTGCAGTTTTTTTGTGTTTTACAGGTTCGGGAACCAGATGGAGATCTCGCGCTCAGCGGACTCAGGGGAGTCGGAACCGTGGACGACGTTCTCGCCGACGGTCAGGGCGAAGTCGCCGCGGATGGTGCCCGGGGTGGCCTTGGACACTGGGTCGGTGCCACCGGCGAGCTGGCGCCATGCGTCGATGGCGCGCTCGCCCTCGACGATGCCGGCGATCAGCGGTGCGGAGGTGATGAACTCGACGAGCTCACCGAAGAACGGCTTGTCAGCGTGCTCCTCGTAGTGCTTCTCTGCGGTCTCGCGGTCAGCGACGCGGAGGTCAAGCGCGGCAAGCTTGAGGCCCTTGCGCTCGATGCGTGCGATGATTTCGCCGACGTGGCCGTTGGTGACGCCGTCTGGCTTGATGAGGATGAGAGTACGTTCAGTCATGCTCGCAGAGTCTACAGAACGACCCCGGTCCTGTCGCAACGAGGTCACCGAATGTGATCTAGAGCTTACGAACAGCCTCGGCGACGGCCTCCGCGGATGCTCCCCTGCTCCACAGCTGTGCCTGACGGATGGCTGAACCCTCTTGCCCCTGGCTCTTTAATTCCTGGATCTTTTTCACCTGGTCCGCGGTGAACACCACCGGCTGGTCCACGGTCAATCCGGCGGCGCGGGAGCGCATGCCCACCACCAGGGCGATGGCCGCGATGATGATAGACAGGATCGGCACGATCACCGGGGACCCTGCGAACCTGGTGATCAACGCGACCACGCAGAACAGTGCCGCCACCGAGAAAGCCAGATTGGTCATGGGGTTTTTCATACCCAGCACGTTACGGCGGGCCGGGAAACTTTTCCATACAGTGGGACCCATCACATCACTAAAGGAGGACAAGAATATGACTCTGGTTGATAAGCAGGACAACGAGGTCCGGGTCAGCAGGAACGAGGCGGACAGCCGCTACGAGATCACCTACGCCGACAGCGACGAGGTGGTCGGTTTCGCCGACTACGTGATCAATGACAATGACCGCATCTTCTACCACACCAAGGTGGATGAGGACTACGGCGGACGGGGCCTGGCGTCCATCCTCATCCGTGAGGCCATCGAGGACACCTTCCCCACCGGGCAGGTCGTGGTCGGTGTGTGCCCGTTTGTCAGCGGATATGTGGAAAAGAACGGCTACGACGGTGGCTACCGCGCCGGCACCCCGGAGGACGAGGCCTTCGTCAAGGAGATGCAGCGCTAACCACGGCGCTAACAGTAATGACACAACCCCGGCGCACCGAAGTGGGGCGCCGGGGTTGTTCGTCGACAAGCAGCAGTCAAGCAGCAGTCAAGCAGCGTTCTAGGTGTGCTGGGTCGGCAGCAGGCCGCGCCGCATGCGCTCGATCATGTTCTTGCGCAGGTAGAGCAGATACGCCCACACGAGGATGAAGATCACCGCCACGATCCCCATGGAATAGTGGATGAACACACCGGCCAGGGCGAACACCTGCAGGGCGACGTTCATCGGGATCGACCAGCTGAACCGCTGGAGGAACGCCGCGAGGAACATGACCACCGCCACGGCGGTGACATACACCCAGTTGAAGGTGGTCCAGTAGGCACCGCCGTCCACCCTCAGGATCACGGTGAGCACCAGCGCGATGGTGATGGACTCCATGACCAGGGTGCCGGCCATCACCCCGCGGATACCCTTCATGGGATCCTTCGCCGGTTCGTGGCCCGGGCCGAGGGGGCCGTACTCCACCGGGTCTCCGTGTGCGTCACGGGGGCTCATGCAGGTTCCTTTCCGAACAGGGTGCGCGCGTCACCGGCGGTGACGATGGATCCGGTGATCACCACACCGGAACCGGACTGGACATCGGTGTCCTCGGCCAGCTCGATGGCCAGTTCCACCGCACCCGGCAGGGTGTCGGCGACGTGCACGCGTTCATCACCGTAGATCTCACGGGCGTACTCGGCCAGCTCATAGGCATCCAGTGCACGCTCCGAGGTGGTCTGGGTGCACACCACCTCATGCAGGTAGGGCTCGAGGCTCCCCAGGATGCCCCGGGCGTCCTTGTCACCGAGCACACCGATGACACCGATGAGACGGCGGAAATCGAAGTCCCGGTCCAGTGCCGCCCCCAGGGCCGCGGCGCCGTGCGGGTTGTGGGCGGCGTCGATGAACACGGTCGGGGCGGAACGCAGACGCTCCAGACGGCCCGGTGATTCCACCTGGGCGAAGCCCTGACGGACGGTGTCAGCATCAAGCGGGCGGTCCGCGGAGGCACCGAAGAACGCCTCCACGGCGGCCAGGGCGGTGGCGGCGTTGTCGGCCTGGTGCTCACCGGAGAGTGGCAGGAAGATATCGGTGTACTCACCACCCAGACCACGCAGGACCAGCTGCTGGCCGCCGACGGCGATGGTGGACTCCACCACGCCGAACTCCATGCCCAGGCGCGCCACGGCGGAACCGGTCTCGGCGGCCTGCTCCAGGATCACCCGCATGGCCTCCGGATCCTGCTTGCCCACGATGACCACGTTCTCCTGCGGGGCGTTGACATCATCGCTGGCCGGGCGGGCCTTGATGATGCCGGCCTTCTCCCCGGCAATCTCGGCGATGGTGTTGCCGAGGCGGTCGGTGTGGTCCATGCCCACCGGGGTGATCACCGCGACCTGCGCGTTGATCACATTGGTGGCATCCCAACGACCACCCAGGCCGACCTCGATGACACCGACATCCACCGGCGCATCCGCGAAGGCTGCATAGGCCAGGGTGATCAGGGTCTCGAACTTGCTCATCCGCGGGCCACCCTCGGAGAGGGAGTGTTCATCGGCCATCTCGAGGTACGGCTTGACCTCGTTGTAGATGCGCACGAAATCACGCGGGTGGATCGGCTTCCCGTCGATCGCGATGCGTTCGGTGATCAGCTGCAGGTGCGGGCTGGTGGTCCGGCCGGTGCGCCGGTGGAAGGCACGCAGCAGCGACTCCACCATGCGGGTGGTGGAGGTTTTGCCGTTGGTGCCCGCGATATGGATGGAGGCGAACGTGTCCTGTGGCTTGCCCATCAGGTCCATGACATAGGACATGCGCCTGAAGGTGGGGTCGATCTTGGTTTCCTGCCAGCGCTCATCGAGTTCCGCCTCGACGATGGCCAGCTGCGCCAGTTCCTCCGGGGTGATCTCCAGGGGCGCGGGGTTCTCCCGTTCCTCATCGAGGTCGCCTGCGAGATCCAACGGCAGGGACAGTCCTGCCTCATTGAGCGTCACGTCGCCGAATTCGCCGTATTCACGCTCGTCTTGTGTTGCCACTAACCCAGTTCCTCCAGTCGTTTGGTAATGCGTTCCACTTCTTCCCGGGCCACCTGCTGGCGGCCACGGATCTTCTCCACCACCGCATCCGGCGCCTTGGCCAGGAAGGCCTCGTTGCCGAGCTTCTTGCCCGTGGTCTCGAGTTCCTTGTTGGCGGTGGCGAGGTCCTTCTCCAGACGCTTGCGCTCCGCGGCCACATCCACCGTGCCGGAGGTGTCCAGTTCCACGGTGATGGTGGCGGTGCTCAGGCGGATCTCCAGGCTTGCCGACTCCTCAAAATCCTCAGCCGGTTCCTCGATGCGCACCAGGGCACGCACCGCACCCTCGAGCTCAGTGAGGTCACACGCGGCGAAGTCCAGGCGGGCCGGCACCTTCTGGGAGGGCTTGACCCCCTGGTCGGAGCGGAAACGACGGATCTCGGTGACGAGCTTCTCGACGTCCGCGATGCGGCGGGCGGCATCGGCATCCACGGCGGCACCACCGTTGGTGTCGGCCGGGGTGGGCCAGGAGGAGGTGACGATGGACTCGCCATCGGTCAGTGCCTTCCACAGCACCTCGGTGACAAACGGCATGGCCGGGTGCAGCAGACGCAGCAGTGCATCCAGGACATGGCCGAGCACCTGCTGGGTGTTGCGGCCGCGCTCGGTGACGCCCTCACGGGGGATCTGGACCTTGGCGATCTCCAGGTACCAGTCACAGAACTCATTCCACGCGAAGTGGTAGAGCTCCTCATTGGCCTTGGCGAACTGGTAGTTGTCCAGGTAGTCATCGACGTGGCCACGAACCTCCTCGAGGCGGTCGAGGATCCAGCGGTCGGCGTCGGTGAGCTCGGCACGCTCGGGCAGCCCCTCGGACACCGCACCGTTCATGAGGGCGAAACGGGTGGCGTTGAACAGCTTGGTGGCGAAGTTACGGGAACTCTGCGCGGAGTCCTCACCGACCGGCAGGTCCACACCGGGGTTGGCACCACGGGCCAGGGTGAAGCGCAGGGCATCCGCACCGTAGTTGTCCACCCAGTCCATGGGATCAATGCCGTTGCCCAGCGACTTGGACATCTTGCGGCCGTGCTCATCACGGACCAGGCCGTGGAGGAACAGGTCGGTGAACGGGACCTGCGGGCGGCCGTCGGTGCCCTCACCGAGCAACTCCGGGGTCTCCTTCGCGGCGAAGGTGCCGAACATCATCATGCGGGCAACCCAGAAGAACAGGATGTCATAGGCGGTGACCAGCACGGAGGTGGGATAGAACTTGTCCAGCTCCGGGGTCTTGTCCGGCCAGCCCATCGTGGAGAACGGCCACAGCGCGGAGGAGAACCAGGTGTCCAGGACATCCGGGTCCTGGGTGTAACCCTCAGGGGCCTGCTCATCGGGTCCGACGCAGATGACATCACCGTCGGGTCCGTACCAGATCGGGATGCGGTGGCCCCACCACAGCTGTCGCGAGATGCACCAGTCGTGCATGTCATCAACCCAGTCGAAGTAGCGTGGCTCCAGGGACTTAGGGTGGATGGTGGTGTCGCCTGCACGGACGGCGTCGCCGGACATCTTCGCCAACTCCTCGACCTTGACCCACCACTGCAGGGACAGGCGTGGCTCAATGGCCTCACCGGAACGCTCGGAGTGGCCGACGGAGTGGACGTAGGGGCGGACCTCCTTGACAATGCGGCCCTGCTCCGCGAGTGCCTCGCGGACCTTGACGCGGGCCTCCTCGCGGGTCATGCCGTCGAACTGCGTGCCGGTGTCGGCAATGCGGCCGGTCTTGTCCATGATGGTCGGCATATCCAGGTGGTGGCGCAGTCCCAGGGCGTAGTCATTGGGGTCGTGTGCCGGGGTGATCTTCACCGCGCCGGAACCGAACTCCGGATCCACATAATCATCGGCGACCACCTTCAGGGTGAGGTCATCGCGGAACGGGTGCGGCAGGGTGGTGCCCACCAGATGGCGGTAGCGCTCGTCGTCAGGGTGGACGGCCACGGCGACGTCGCCGAGCATGGTTTCCACGCGGGTGGTGGCGACAACCACGTGTGGCTCGTCGTCGTTAAGCGAACCGTAACGGATCGAGACCAGCTCGCCCTCGACGTCCTTGTACACGACCTCGATGTCGGACACGGCGGTCTCCAGGACCGGGGACCAGTTGACCAGGCGGTTGGCCTGGTAGATCATGCCGGAATCATAGAGCTTCTTGAAGATGGTCTGCACCGCACGCGACAGGCCCTCATCCAGGGTGAAACGCTCACGGGACCAGTCGACGGAATCACCGATGGCGCGCATCTGCTCACCGATCTTGCCGCCGTATTCCTTCTTCCACTCCCAGACCTTCTCAATGAACTCCTCGCGGGAGTAGTCATAGCGGGACTTGCCCTCGGTCTCCTTGAGCATCTCCTCCACCTTGGTCTGGGTGGCGATGCCCGCGTGGTCCATGCCCGGCAGCCACAGCACCTCGAAGCCCTGCATGCGCTTGCGTCGCGCCAGGGCATCCATGAGGGTGTGGTCGAGTGCGTGGCCCATGTGCAGCTGGCCGGTCACATTCGGAGGTGGCAGAACAATGGAGTAGCCAGGCTTCTCGCTAGCTGGATCGGCGGTGAAATAACCGGCATCCACCCAACCCTGGTAGAGATCCGCCTCCACGGCCTTCGGATCCCAGGATTTGGGCAGTTTGTCTGCGCGGTTCTGGCTTGGGTTCTCATTATTCTGGTCAGTCACGCAGACCATCATAACCCCTGGGGTGCTGCTTTCTATATGCAGGTGTTTCTGCCATTTATCACCGGCAGCACCCCTGTATGGCCTGCGCATTCGCACTGCAGGTCCAGTGTTCCGCACCTAGGCTCAATATATGAGTTCATTCCTGTTGTTTGCTGCCATCGGCGTGGTTGTGCTGAGCATCGGTGCCTGGAAAACCGTGGAGGCCAACCCCCACCGCCGTATCCCCCTCATCTGCCCTCCCCGAGACCGGCCCCTGCCGATCATCCTGCTTCAGGCGGTGGGGTATGGCTCCTCTATTTTTGCGGTTCTCATGCTCAGCGACCAGTGGGGGGCTTATGCCTACCTTCTCTTCATCGTCATGGCGCTGCCGGAAGTGGTGTTGTTCAGCATCCACAACCATCAGTTGAAACACGGTGGTCTGTCCCAGGGTTGAGGTCGCCCACCAGATAACCCGGGATGGGGAGAAGATCCGGACCCATCCTGGAAGCAGCGTCGCCCCTCTGCACAGCAGCCATGGGCTTCATCCGACTCGCCGTACCTGGCTGCGGAAGGGTTCACCCTGAGTTTTATTTCCTGTTTTCTCTTCTGCGACTTCCGCTGGGGCGGATATCTGGCTTCAGTACGCTGAAAGCCGGAACGTGCAGGCAATATTGGCAATATTATGGGATCTGCTTCAAGTTGTCTGATATACCCGTCCATCCTGGACAGTCCACGGTCATCTCATTTCAACAACTGCTGAATACATCTTTTTCTTTCCCGTGCACGAGCTGAAAATGCTGCTAGGGTCAGAAACATGCGTTTTGGGATCGACGTCGGAACGACGCGCACAATTGCGGCCGTAGTCGACCGCGGAAACTATCCAGTTGTGACCGTGGAGGACTACCTCGGCGATGCACAGGAATACATCCCCTCAGTGGTGGCACTGGACGGGGATCGAATCGTCGTGGGTTGGGAGGCGATGAAGCTCGGGCCCGATGACCCCAGCCTGGTGCGTTCCTTCAAACGGATCATGTCGGACCACTCCGTCACCGCGGACACCCCGGTCCAGCTCGGCCACACCACCCGCCCCCTCGGTGAGGTGCTGCGCGCGTATGCCGAGACCGTGGTGGACACCCTGCGGGATTTCCAGGCCACACTGGATGACTCCTCCCCCATCGAGGTCGTGCTCGGCATCCCGGCCAACGCCCACACCGCCCAGCGGCTGCTCACCCTCTCCGCGTTCTGCGAGGCCGGCGCGGAGGTCGCGGGCCTGGTCAATGAACCGAGTGCGGCGGCCTTCGAGTACACACACCGTCATGCGCGCACCCTGAACTCCCGTCGCTCCGGCATCGTCATCTACGATCTCGGCGGCGGCACCTTCGATGCCTCACTCATCCGCGTCGACGGCACCACCCATGAGGTCATGGGATCGCTGGGCATCTCCCACCTCGGTGGCGATGACTTCGATGTGATCCTCGCCGAGTGCGCGCTCCGAGCCGCCGGTAAGCCCGGCGTCCCCAGCCGGACGCTTATCGACGAAGCCCGCAGCGCCAAGGAGTCCCTTGTGCCCCAGTCCCGCCGTCTGGTGATCGATGTCGACGGCGAGGATGTTGTTGTGCCGGTCGCCGACTTCTACGACGCCGCGATGCCGCCGGTCGAGCAGACCATCGAGGTGATGACCCCACTCATCGGCACCGATGATCTCCGCGAATCCGAGATCGCCGGTATCTACCTGGTCGGCGGGGCGTCCTCCCTGCCGCTGATCTCACGGGTGTTGCGTGAACGCTTCGGCCGGCGGGTCCACCGCGCGCCCTTCACCGCCGGGGCCACCGCCGTCGGACTGGCCATCGCCGCCGACCCGGAGTCGGGCTTCCACCTGCGTGACAAGCTCTCCCGTGGCATCGGCGTGTTCCGCGAATTCGACGGCGGCCGTACCGTGAGCTTCGACCCGCTGATCACCCGGGAGACCAAGCCGGATGCCGATGGTCGCATCACGGTCACCCGTCGCTACCGCGCCGCACACAATGTCGGCTGGTTCCGGTTCGTGGAATATGACAGCTTCAACGAGGAGGACGGCAGCCCCGGGGACATCTCCCTGCTGGGTGAGCTGAAGGTTCCCTTCGACCCCTCCATCATCGATGTCGATGCAGTGGAGATCACCCACTTCGACGGCCCGGAGATCGAGGAGACCGTGATGGTCAACTCCGACGGTATTGCCTCCATCCGCATCGCGGTGCAGGGTGGTGTGGTGGTGGAACACACCCCCAAGGTGACGCTGGCGCTGCAGTAGGTCGGGCGTCGACAAGCAACCCCGGCCGCGGAAGGCAACAACCCCACCTCTTCGCGCAAGAGGTGGGGTTGAGCTTTACGTCAGTTCACGACGGTGTTAGAGCAGATCCTTGACGGCCTCGCGCTCGCCCTGGAGCTCCTCGACGTTGGCGTCGATGCGCGCACGCTGGAAGTCGTTGATCTCCAGGCCCTCGACGACCTCCCACTCGCCGTTGCGGGATACGGTCGGCAGGCCGAGGATGATCCCCTCGGGGATGCCGTAGGCGCCGGTGGACGGGATCGCGGCGGAGGCCCAGGTCTCGGTGCCCTGGATCCAGTCACGCATATGGTCAACCGCGGAGGACGCGGCGGATGCGGCGGAGGACTTGCCGCGGACCTCGATGATCTCCGCGCCACGCTTGGCCACGCGCGGGATGAACTCGTTGACATACCAGTCATGGTCCACCAGGTCGGAGACCTTCTCGCCGCCGACGGTGGCGTAGGTGATGTCCGGGAACTGGGCTGCGGAGTGGTTACCCCACACGACGACATCCTGGAACTCCGAGGACAGACGACCGGTCTTGGTGGCCAGCTGGGAGATCGCACGGTTGTGGTCCAGGCGCATCATGGCGTTGAAACGGGACTGCGGGACATCAGGGGCGTTGGACATGGCGATCAGCGCGTTGGTGTTGGCCGGGTTGCCCACCACCAGCACCCGGATGTCCTGGGCGGCGTGGTCATTGATGGCCTTGCCCTGGGGGCCGAAAATCTTGCCGTTGTTGGACAGCAGCGCAGCGCGCTCCTCGCCCTTGCCACGTGGCTTGGCACCGACCAGGAAGGCGGCGTTCGCGCCGTCGAAGGCCTCGTTCAGGTCCGCGGTGATATTGATGTTGTGCAGCAGCGGGAAGGCGGAGTCGGACAGCTCCATGGCCACGCCCTCGGCACCACCGAGTGCATCGGGGATCTCCAGCAGGTTGAGTTCAACCGGGGTGTCTGCGCCGTACACCTCACCATTGGCGATCCTCCAGAGCAGTGAGTAGGCAATCTGGCCGGCGGCTCCGGTCACGGTGATCTTCTTGGGGGAATTCATTAATGATCCTCAATCCTTATGTGGTTGAACGTGGCGTTATCAGTACTGCCAGCGCTGACAGGGTTGTCAGAAGCGTCAGTGCTCTCAGTGATTCCCTTCAACATCACACCCCTGGGGGTCAGGGCAATCACCATGCCCCCTATGCTATCGACGGTTACAGGTTCCTACCAGTGTTTGGGCATGCCATGACCCCACGTAAGCGGAACTGATAACCACCCCCGTTCACCGCTTTCCTGTACCCCTATCCCAAAGATTCCCGTGGGAAAGCAGGATCATGCGGACGTACACGAGCATTTCCCGGGAATTTCGGGCACCATTTGATAGTGTTGGTTGGGTTTCACTTAAAGATATGACCTTTATCGCCCGTGGCGTGAACCCTGCCACGTCTTGTTCCGCTTTCTCACATGAACGCGGACCACTCTCCACCATGTCACCCGAAAGGACCGAAGAGATCATGGCCGTTTCCGACCGAGGCTCAGCAGACCCCCATGCTGATGACCACGACATCGCCACCCCGGACAACGCCCACGCGGCGACCCCGGATGATGTCGTGGCCATCGCGCTGAGCCACTTCGCCGAGCATGGATTCAACGAGACCAAGCTGGAGAAGATCGCCAAGGCGTCCGGGATGTCCAAGCGCATGATCCACTACTACTTCGGGGACAAGAAGGGTCTGTACGTCAAGACCATCTCCCACGCCCTGGACATGCTGCGCCCCGACGCGGAGGCCATGCAGCTGGAATCCGCGGTCCCCGTCGAAGGTGTCCGCAAGATCGTGGAGGCGATCTACAACTGCATCATCAACAACCCCGAGGCCATCCGCCTGATCCTGATAGAAAACCTCCACAACCACGGTGGTGTGGAGAGCGCAGCCGCCCTCAACGACGAGAGTAACCTGCTGCTCAACCTGGACAAGCTTCTCATGCTCGGCCAGGATGCCGGCGCATTCCGCCCCGGCATCTCCGCCGAGGATGTTCTGGTGCTTATCAGCTCACTAGGATATTTCCGAATCTCCAACCAGCTGACCATGGACCAGATCTACGATGTGGACCTCACCAGCGACTCCAATATCGAGGGCATGCGCCGCCTGGTGGTGGACACGGTCCTGGCGTTTCTCACCTCGAACCTGCCCGATGCCGAGTCTTCCAGCTACCTCACCACCCGCGAAAGCTCCACCGCCCCGACCCAGGACACCGACATCTACGCCTTCGATACCGACCTGTTCGAGGAATAGGGCGGATTACCGCCCGAAGAGGAAGGCCACCCCGAGCATGCCGCCCAGCGCCAGGAACGTCGTGAGGAAGACAGTGTCCCGCGCCAGGATCTCACCCCGACGGTAGGTGGCCGCATAGTTGTACACATTCTGGGCGGCGGGCAGGGCAGCCAGGATAACGGCGGCATACATCTCCTCATCCTCCAGCCCGAAGGCCAGGCCGATGAGCCACGCGATCACCGGCATGCCCACGATCTTGATAGCGGTGGCCGTGATCGCGCTGGCCCGGTCGGCGCGCGATGACAACACATTGGTCGACGGCAGAGACGCACCGAAGCTGATGAGGATCAACGGGATCGACGCCCCGCCCAGAATCACCGCAGGCTCCATGATGGCCGCCGGGACCTCCACCCGTGTCAGACTGACAACCAGTCCCGCGATGGACGCCAACACCACGGGGCTGAGGATGGACCCCCGGAACGCCGCCCAGATCTTCGCCCCCCGCGATCCGCCCTGCTCCCCCGTCGTCAGAGCCGCGAGGATCATGGGGGCGAAGATCACCATCTGGATCACCAGGACCGGGGCCACGTAGGCGCCCGTTCCCAGGACGTAGATGGACACCGGCAGGCCGATGTTGTTGGAGTTGACATACGATGCCGCCGCCGCGCCGATCGCGGTGGTCGCAACGTCCTTCTTGAAGAACACCGCGGAGATCACGCAGTAGAGGGCGGCGGTGAGGAGAGTGGCGATGAACGTCACCACGATCACCGGCGACAGCAGGTGCTGCGGGTCCGAATTGGCCACCACCGAGAACAACAGCGCCGGGGTCGCGGCGTAGAAGGCGATGCGGTTGAGCACCAGTCGCTGTTTATCGTCGGAGATGACCCCGCCCTTGGCCAGCAGCAGTCCCACCCCGATGACGGAGAGGATGATGGCGAATCCGGTAATGACGTTTAACAATGTTTTCTACTCATCGCCTTTCAAAAGTGCTGCTTTTCCTTCAACGAAAGCGACATTCAGCCACAGGTCGTCACTGTCGATAAGGGCTTGGCTGTACTCGATTAATTCTTCCAGCGTCCCTAGGTGAACTTCATGATCGTCATGGAAGGGCCAGGTGATCTTACGCGGATTATCGAAATCGACTTTACCCACCGGATAATCTCCTGCCAGTTGATCGACCCACAGCATTGAAGCGACTGCGTGGTAGAGATCGGAGGTACTGAGATCACGGTGGAAACGTGTTCTTGCCCCCACCACTTGGTAACCCGCAAATGCGATTCCCGGGTCGTAGTCAGTTTCAATGGCGAGGACAGTATCGATGGCCAGTTCATGCCTGAAAATAGCGACAACGGTGAACTTTGGCTCTTTCCGAGTCCCTTCGTGCGGGTAAAGGTTCTCCGAGGAGATAAAACCGTTGAGCCGAGGGGTCAAAGCCTCTTCGATTTTCGACAGGTCAAGGTCTTCGATGCCGAATCCTCGGGGCATTTCGGGCTGGTCAGTCATTCTCATCACGGTAGCGCAGCCTGGATTAGCACTGGGCTAGTGTGAGAATTCACGACGATAGGCAACCCGGTGATGACATCTAACAACGGTTTCTCCTGGGTTCGTACGGGTTCGTGCGCGGGGAACAGGTGACCGGGGGTACCGGCCCCCGCGATGGGGGCTGTACCGGACACCGGTGGCACTGGGGTCTCTGGGCCGCCCCGGGGCCTCCACCTGAGATGATCAGGGTGACGCCGGGCGATACCACTGGCATGACCGTACAGGGCTTCCCCGCCCGGGGACGGCGTTACCCCGCTATTTATGCACTCCAGACAGACAGAAACGACCGCCGACGCAGCACTGGCTGCACCGACGGCCGTCCCCGGGGAACCCCCTAGGAGCGTGGGTCTTTAGTCGGTGACCTGAACCCGGGTGTCTCCCCCCGGTCCTGCTGGGTGACGTGGGATAATAACCTCCATGAGTGGTGGATCCGATGATGGCTTGTTCCCCGAAGAGACTCTCCAGCGGGTCCCGGCCCCGGACCCGGTGGAAGCGCCGGTGGATAAACGCTTCGCCCCGTTCAACCCCCACGCGGTGATGCTGCTGCCGCCGTCGCTGGATGAGTGGCTGCCTGATAACCACCTCGCCCGGTTCATCGCCGACCTCGTCGACACGGAACTGGATCTGACCGGGTTCTATGATTCCTACACCCGGTCCAAGGGGCGCCCACCCTATGATCCCCGGATGATGCTGCGGGTCATGCTCTACGGCTACTGCACCGGGGTACGGTCCTCCCGGAAACTGGAAACAGCGTGTATCGACAGCGTGGCGTTTCGCTGGCTCGCCGCTGGCGCAGGCCCGGATTTCCGGGCGTTTAGCCGGTTTCGGGCCCGCCACCTTCAGGCGTTGGCCGGGGTGTTTGTCCAGGCGTTGGCCCTGTGCCGGGAAGCGGGCATGGTGAAACTGGGCACGGTTGCGTTGGACGGGACGAAGGTGCAGGCGAATGCCTCCCGTCGTAAGGCCATGAGTTACCAGCGCCTGGTCCCGGCCGAGGAGAAGCTGGCTGAGCAGGTCGAGCAGATGCTTAACGATGCGGCGACCACGGATGAGGTCGAGGATCAGCGTTACGGGGTCGATGCCCGCGGTGATGAGTTGCCTGAGGAGTTGGTCAGCCGGTCCGCCCGGTTGGCAACGCTGCGTCGGGCGCGCCAGCAGTTGGAACAGGACGCCGCGGACAAAGCACGGCAGGTGGCGGAAACCAAGGCACGGGACCGGGGTGATGATGACGACACGGTCGCGGACAAGGGGCAGGCCGCGGCGGATACGGCAGTGGTGAAACCCTCGGCGCAGCGTAATTTCACGGATCCGGATGCCCGGATCATGAAGCTGAGTTCCGGTGGGTTTGATTACTGCTATAACGCGCAGACGGTGGTGGATGCTGAGCATCAGGTGATCGTGGCCACCGAGTTGAGTAACACCGCCACCGATGTCGGTGCGACGGTGCCGATGGTGCTGGCCACGGCTGAGCAATTGGGGGTCTGGCCGGCCCGGTGGTTGATGGATGCCGGGTACTGCTCGAAGAAGAACCTCACCGAAGTCGCTGGCCTGGAGGACACGCACGACACGGAGTTTTTCATCGCGACCGGGCGGGTCAAACACGGAGAGAAGATCCCGGATGCCCCACGCGGCAGGATCCCTAACGATGCCACCTTACGGGAGCGGATGGGACGTAGGCTGCGCACGAAGCGGGGCAAGGCGGTGTACGGGAAACGTAAGTCAGTGATCGAGCCGGTGTTCGGTCAGATCGCCACGCGGCAGGGCAAGCACGTGGTGCTGCGGGGGTTGGCGGCGGCTCGGGCGGAGTGGGATCTGGTGGCGGGGTGTCATAACCTGTTGAAGCTGTTTTCCTTCCGACAGACGGCCTGAGCCCGCCGGGAAACCGGCAGGCCCGGTGGCCCGAACCACGGCTTTCCTGCCGGGGGCGGATATCGGGGTCCGATCGAGTGATTCTGGGCGGGTCGGGGCCGGTGGTGGCTCTGGGGAACCGAATTTTGGTGTCCCCCGCTACCGACTAACGACCCACGCTCCTAGGCGGTCTTCTCCTCCGCCGTGTGGGTGATCAGTTCGGGCTCGGCTTCCCCACGGGCCACCTCACCGGTGATGACCACCTCGGTGACATCATCGCGGTCGGGGATGTCGTACATGATGGGCACGAGGATCTCTTCCAGGATGGCACGCAGACCACGGGCACCGGTCTTACGCTCCAGCGCCAGATCAGCGATCGCCTCGAGGGCATCATCGGTGAAGGTCAACAGGGTGTCATCCATCTCGAACAGACGCTTGTACTGCTTGACCAGGGAGTTGCGCGGTTCGGTGAGCACCTTGACCAGGGACTCCTGATCCAGGTTGGCCACGGTGGCCACCACGGGCAGACGGCCGATGAACTCGGGGATAAGACCGAATTTCACCAGGTCCTCCGGGCGGACATCCTTGAAGATGTCCTCCTTCTCCTCGTCCTTCTTCGAGGCGACCTCCACACCGAAACCGAGTCCCTTCTTGCCCCGACGCTCGCCGATGATCTTCTCCAGACCGGAGAAGGCACCCGCCACGATGAAGAGGATGTTGGTGGTGTCCAGCTGGATGAAATCCTGGTTGGGGTGTTTGCGTCCGCCCTGGGGTGGGATCGCGGCCACGGTGCCCTCGAGGATCTTCAGCAGTGCCTGCTGCACACCCTCACCCGAGACATCCCGGGTGATCGAGGGGTTCTCCGACTTGCGGGAGATCTTGTCCACCTCATCGATGTAGATGATGCCCCGCTGGGCGCGTTCCACATCGAAGTCGGCGGCCTGCAGGAGCTTGAGCAGGATGTTCTCCACGTCCTCACCCACATAACCCGCCTCGGTGAGGGAGGTGGCGTCGGCGATGGCGAAGGGGACGTCGAGAAGCTTCGCCAGCGTCTGGGCGAGGTAGGTCTTGCCGGAACCGGTCGGGCCCAACAGGAGGATGTTGGACTTGATCAGCTCGGTGTCCTCCTCGTCGCGGCGACGACGGCCACCGATCTGCTCATGGGCCCGCAGACGTTTGTAGTGGTTGTACACCGCAACGGAGAGGATCCGTTTCGCCTGGTCCTGGCCCACCACATACTTGTCCAGAAACGCGGAGATCTCCGACGGCTTGGGGAGTTCGCCGTGCTCCTCCTCCTGCCCCTGAGCCTGCCCGAGTTCCTCTTCGATGATCTCGTTGCAGAGCTCGATGCACTCATCACAGATGTAGACCGCGCCACCGGCGATGAGCTTTTTGACCTGTTTCTGACTCTTGCCACAGAAAGAGCATTTGAGCAGATCGGCGCTTTCCTGCATTCGTGCCATAAGAGTGTGTGACCCGCTTCCACATCGAAAGATTTACCGCTTACAACTCTAACCAACAATATTGGCGAGGGGTTGTTCCATCTTATCGCGCCGGGGCAACCGGTGAGGGGTGCGGGCCACTGGACGGTTCATCACACCAGCGTGTGACGTTCATCCGATTATTCGGTGACACCCTCACCGAGTGCGAAATCGGCCTCGGTGATCTCACGCAGCTCGGCCACGGTCACACCATCGGCGCATTCCACCAGGGTGAGACCCTTCTCCGGATCCACGTCGAAGACGGCGTGGGTGGTCACGATCATGTCGACGCACTTGGCTCCGGTCAGTGGCAGACGGCATGCCTCCAGGATCTTGGGGGCACCCTTCTTGGTCACGTGATCGGTCATGGCAATGATCTTGGAGGCGCCGTGGACCAGGTCCATGGCGCCACCCATGCCCTTGACCAGCTTGCCGGGGATCATCCAGTTCGCCAGGTCACCGTACTGGGAGACCTCCATGACACCGAGGACGGCGACATCGACGGACTTGGAGCGGATCATGGCGAAGGAATCGGAGGAGGAGAAGTAGGAGGCACCCGGGTTGACGGTGATGGTTTCCTTGCCGGCGTTGATGAGCTCGGGGTCGAGCTCCTCCTCGGTCGGGTACGGTCCGACACCGAGGACACCGTTCTCGGAGTGGAGGATGACCTCAAGGCCCTCGGGCAGGTAGCCCGGGATGAGGGTCGGCATGCCGATGCCGAGGTTGACGTACTGGCCGTCTTCAAGTTCCTGGGCTACGCGTGCAGCCATCTGGTTGTGATCCCAAGTCATTAGTTAGACACCGTCCTGTTCTCGATACCGGTTTCCTGTGGGCCGACATGGACCACACGGTTGACGTAGATACCCGGGAGGTGCACCTCATCGGGGTCAAGGTCATCGACCAGGTGCTCGACCTGTGCGATGGTGATCTTGCCGCTCATCGCGGCATCAGGGTTGAAGTTGCGGGCGGTCTTGCGGAAGACCAGGTTGCCGAAGCGGTCGGCCTTGTGGGCGTGGACCAGGGCGAAATCAGCGCGGATGCCCTCCTCCATGACGTAGAGCTGCCCGTTGAATTCACGGGTCTCCTTCGGCTTGGAGTAGATCTCCACGGAGCCATCCTTGTTGTAACGCTGGGGCAGGCCACCCTCGGCGACCTGGGTGCCCACACCGGCGGTGGTGTAGAAAGCCGGGATACCCGCGCCACCGGCGCGCATGCGCTCGGCGAGGGTGCCCTGGGGGGTGAACTCGACGGTGAGCTCACCCTCGAGGTAGCGGCGTGCGTACTCCTTGTTGGAGCCGATGTAGGAGCCGATGGTTTTAACGATCCGGCCATCCTCCAGCAGCAGTCCGAGTCCCTGGCCGTCGGTGCCGCAGTTGTTGGAGATGATGGTCAGTTCACCGGCGCCCTGTTCACGCAGTGCGTTGATGAGCAGGGTGGGGATACCGACGAGGCCGAATCCGCCGACGGCGATGGAGGCGCCGTCCGGGATATCGGCCACGGCTTCAGCAGTGGATGAAAAGGTCTTGTCAATCATGCGGTCCATGCTATCGTAATGTTCATCCAATGCACAAGAGTTCGCTGAGCGAACAAAAAGGAGTTGATCGAATGATCCAAACCTCCCCGGATTTCGTGCAGTCATTTGCCCGAGGACTATCCGTGATCCGCAGTTTCAGCGCGGATTCCCCATCCCAATCCCTCTCCGAGGTTGCCACCGCCACCGGACTCTCCCGGGCGACGGCACGCCGTTTCCTCCACACCCTGGTAGATCTCGGCTACGCCGTCACCAACGGCACACAGTTCCAGCTCACCCCCCGTGTGCTGGAACTGGGCACCAGTTATCTCTCCGCGCTGACCCTACCTGCCATCGCCCAGCCCCGCCTGGAGGCACTCTCGCGTGAGGTCGGTGAATCCAGTTCCATGTCGGTGCTGGACGGCACCGACATCATCTACGTCTCCCGCGTGCCGGTCAGGCGTATCATGACGGTATCGATCACCCTGGGCACCCGGTTCCCGGCCTATGCCACCTCGATGGGGCGCGTGCTGCTGGCGGGACTCGACCCAGAGGAGATGGAATCCATCCTCACCCGGACACCGCCGGTCCAGCTGACCGCCCGGGCACTGTCGCCGGAGATGATCCGGGATGAGATCGAGGCGACCCGCCAACGCGGGTGGTCACTGGTGGATCAGGAACTCGAACCTGGTCTGCGGTCACTGGCGGCACCGGTGACCAACGCCCACGGCGAGGTGGTCGCGGCGATCAACATCTCCACCCAGTCGGCCTCCAACTCCGTGGAGGATGTCCGCCGGGAGTTCCTGCCCCACCTGCTGGACACCGCGCGGGCCATCTCCGCGGACCTGGCTGCCACCATCTAGACCAGCCGGGCCGTCCAGAACAACCAGACAACACAAACCTGTAAGGATGCTTTTTTCATGAATCCCCAAGATATTGTCATCTGCTCCCCGTTGCGCACCCCCGTGGGCCGTTACGGTGGTGTCTTCACCGGAGTCCCGGTCCAGGAACTGGCCACCGCGGTGGTAAATGCCATCGTGGACAAGACCGGCCTAACCGGTGACGATGTGGATGACCTGATCCTCGGCCAGGGCTCCCCCAACGGTTCCGCCCCGGCACTGGGTCGCGTGGTGGCGCTGGATTCCAAGCTGGGCCAGAACGTCCCCGGTCTGCAGTTGGACCGCCGCTGTGGCTCCGGTCTGCAGGCGATCGTCACCGCCGGCGCGCACATCTCCGCCGGCGCCGCCGACCTGATCATCGCCGGCGGTGCGGAGTCCATGAGCCGCACCGAGTACACCGTCTCCGGTGACATCCGCTGGGGCGTCAAGGGCGGCGACATGCAGCTGCGTGACCGTCTCTCCGAGGCACGTGAGACCGCCGGTGGCCGCAACCACCCGATCCCCGGTGGCATGATCGAGACCGCCGAGAACCTCCGCCGCGAGTACAACATCCCGCGCGAGACCCAGGACCAGATGGCCGCCGCCTCCCAGCAGCGCGCCGGTGCCGCACAGGAAAACGGCCTCTTCGCCGATGAGATCGTGCCGATCACCATCCCGCAGCGCAAGGGCGACCCGATTGTCATCGATCAGGATGAGCACCCGCGGCCTGATACCACCGTCGAGAAGCTCGCCAAGCTGCGTCCCGTCATGGGACGCCAGGACGAGGACGCGACCGTCACCGCCGGCAACGCCTCCGGCCAGAACGACGGCGCCGCCGCCGTCGTGGTGACCACCCGCGCCAAGGCCGAGGAGCTCGGCCTGACCCCCATGATCCGCCTCGCCGGCTGGGCCCTGGCCGCCGTGCCCCCGGAGACCATGGGCATCGGCCCCGTCCCCGCCACCCGCAAGGTCCTCGACCGCCTCGGCCTGACCCTCGACGACATCGGATCCATCGAACTCAACGAGGCCTTCGCCGCCCAGGCCCTGGCCGTGCTCGATGAATGGGGCATCACCTGGGAGGATGAGCGCCTCAACCCACTGGGGTCCGGCATCTCCCTGGGCCACCCCGTCGGCGCGACCGGTGCCCGCATGGTGGTCACCCTCGCCCACCGCATGCAGCGCGAGGACACCCGTTACGGCCTGTGCACCATGTGCATCGGTGGCGGACAGGGCCTGGCAGCAGTCTTTGAGAAGGAGAACTAAACATGACCATCCTGCACCACGTCGCCTATGGCGAAGATAACGACAAGACTCTGGTATTCATCGGTTCCCTGGGGTCCACCACCGCCATGTGGGTGCCGCAGCTGGACGCCCTGCACAAGGACTTCCACGTCATCGCCGTCGACCACCGCGGACACGGCAGCTCCCCCCTGGTCAACGTCACCCCCACCGTCGCCGACCTGGCCACCGATGTCCTGGAAACCCTCGACTCGCTGGGTGTGGAGAAGTTCGGTGTGATCGGCCTGTCCCTGGGCGGCGCCGTGGCCCAGTACCTGGCCGCCACCTCCGACCGCGTCACCGCCGCCGCCTTCCTGTGCACCGCCGCGAAGTTCGGTGAGCCACAGGGCTGGTACGACCGCGCCGCCGCCACCCGGGAGAACGGCACGGCGTCGCTGTCCCAGGCCGTCATCGAGCGGTGGTTCTCCCCGGGGTGGCTCGAGGCCCACCCCGCGTCGAAGGAGAACTACGAGCACATGATCATCGACACCCCCGCGGAAGGTTACGCCCTGGCCTGTGAGGCCCTGGCCACCTGGGACTTCACCGACCGTCTCGGTGAGATCACCGTTCCGGTGCTCACCATCGCCGGTGCCGATGACCCCTCCACCCCGCCGGAGACCCTGCAGATCATCGCCGATGGTGTCTCAGGCCCCGGCACCGCCGAGGTCCTCTCCCCCGGCGCGCACGTGCCCACCCTCGAGCGCCCGGAGGAGGTCAACGCGCTGCTGGCCGCTCATTTCAGGTAATCCAGTTCCATAGTTGGGAAAATAGTTAGGAAGTGCCCCAGTTCATGCTCACCACCGGTCTCCTCCCCAGGCGTCTTCTGCTGCGGCAGCGGATCCTGGCGGACATCGCGTCCTCGGATCGCAGTCGCTTCATCCTGGTGACGGGCCCGGCCGGGGTGAACAGGGAGCATTTCACCCGGGAGCTGGCCCGGCAGTTGACCGAGCACCAGGTGCTCACGCTGCCCTCGCTGTCGGGTTTCACCCCTCCGACCACGCCGACGGTGATCGTCGCGGACCATGTGGACCGCGCCACCAACCTCGACGAGGTCCTGGCTGTCGTCCACGATCCGGACACCCCGCAGGTGATCATCCTCGGCACCTCGACGCGTCGGCTGGCTGAGGCCACCGATGTGGTGCCCCTGCCGCCGTTGACGGTGGATGAGGTCTACGAGCTGGTGCTGCAGCTGGTGGGGCGCTGCACGCCGGTCACCGCCCACCGCCTCCACGACACCTCCGGGGGTCTGTCCGATCTGGTCCGGGAGCTTGTCGACGCCGCCCCCCTCGACCACTGGTCCCAGGACGAACCGGCCATCATCATCCCCGAGCACTGGGAACGACACACCGGGGAAGTGCTGCAGGTCGTGGCCTCCTACCCCCTGGACGGCGCCCCACTCGGTGAGCTCCCCGACCATCTCGCTGCCGAACTGGATGAGCAGGTGGCGGCGGGACGGCTCGTTGTGCACTCCGACCATGTCCGTTTCCCCCGGCCGGAGGTCCGCGCCGCGGTCCGGTCCGCCACCCCACCGGGTGTGGCCCGTCAGCTCTCCCACCACCTGGATACCAGCGGGTGGCGCACCTCGGAGGCCGTGGTGGATGAGCACATCGCCCGGGGTAATCTCCACCTGGCCCGGATCCACGCCCACCATCTGCCCGGTGACCGCGCCGAGCTGCGCCTGTATGCGGGGCAGTCCCGTGCCACCGCACAGCTTCTCGACGGCTGCCCTCCCTCACTGCTGACCGCCATGCACAGCGTGGCGCGCTGGGATCCCCGGGGAATTCGGGAGTTCGCCACCCATGGCGGTTCCCACGATGCCGCGACCTTCGGTCTGCTTGCCGACGCCCTGGAACACGGCACCAGGCCACGCGTCGGCGCACTCCCCACACCTGAGACCGCCACGGGCCAGCAGCTGCGTGATTTCATCACCGGATGGCTGTCCCTGGTCTATGACGATCCCACCCAGGCCAGACAACTCCTGTCCCGCCGACGGCACGGCGATTCCGAACTCATCGGACTGTGGCAGTCCGCCTTCCTCGCGCGTGCCCACTATGTGCTCGGTGAGTTCCCCCAGGCCGCCGCGGTGGTCGAACGGGGCCTGGCCACCGGCGACCGCACCGGCACCCCACTCCTGGAGCCGGTGCTGTTGTGGACCGGCGCGCAGGTGGCCGCACTGAGTGGGCAGGAAAACCTGTCACGGCACTACCTGTCCAGGATCGCGGTGCCCGGTGATGCCTTCATGATCCAGAAACTACCCGCCGCAATGGGCCGGATGATCGTGGCCGCCATGGTCTATGACACCCGGACCGCCGCAACAGCCGGTGACAACCTGGCCTCCATCGTCTACGACACCGACACCCAACAACCCGGTTTCTGGGCCTGGGAGGACATGTACGCCCTGTCCCTGATCCGGTCGGGGCGCGTGGACACCGCGGCACTGGTGATGGAGGAGAGTGCGCAGCGCCAGCAGGACTCCGGGATCCTGTCGCTGCGGGCCCGCAACCTGGTGCCCTCCGCGATCATCGAGATCCAGCGCGGTGCCGCCGCCCGGGGTGTGAAGATGCTGTCCGAGGCTGTCGATGCGATCACCTCGGTGACCATGCCCGCCTATGAGGCCCGCATCCTCTTCGAATTCGGGCTGGTGCTGCGCCGGATGGGCAGGCGCAGTCAGGCCGCCGAGATGTTCACCCGCGCCGAGGAGGTCTTCACCGCCATGGGCGCGGTCACCATGGCCGCACGCTGCGCCGGTGAGCGCCGGGTCAGTGGTCTCGGTGGCAGCCGCCGCTCCCCGCAGGGACTGACCCCGCAGGAGGAACAGATCACCGCCCTGGTGGTCGAGGGTGCCAGTAATGCCGAGGTGGCCCGGGAACTTTCCCTGTCCACCAAGACCGTGGAGTACCACCTCACACGCGTGTACAAGAAGTTCGGCGTCAATGGGCGTGCGGCCCTGGGCACGGCACTGGAGGCCATCTAGGATCCCGACACACCGGCGCTCCCGGGGAGCATCGGTGTCGAAAAAGTCGAAGGCCAACCCCCGCCGACACGCGATTATTTCGACACAACCCCTCCCCCATGGCCCGGTTGTGTCGAAAAAGTCAGGCGTTACTTGCCCCCGAGCTCCTCAACGGCATCATTGAGCAACTTGAAACCGTGGTTGGAATTGGGCACACCGGCGTAGATGGCGGTGTGCAGCAGGGTCTCACCGATGGTCTCGGAATCCACCCCGGCGCGCAGTGCCGCGCGGATGTGCATGTCCAATTCACCGTGGTTGCCCACGGCGGTGAGGATGGCGATGGTCAGCAGACGGCGCTGGGTATGGTCCAGTCCCTCACGTTCCCAGACATCCCCCCAGGCGGTGCGGGTGATGAAATCCTGGAACGGCCGGGTGACCTCGGTCTGTTTCTCCAGCGCGGCATCGACGTGGGCGTCCCCGAGGACGGCGCGGCGGTTTTTCATCCCGGTCTCGTAGGCGGCCTCGCGGCCCTGGTCATACAGGCTCATCGGTTATTTCCCTTCGTAGAGTTCAAGTACCCGGTCGGCGATCTCCGGGGCGTGGCCGACATCCAGGCCGGTCAGGTGTTCACGCATGCGGCCGGTGTCCACCACGATGCCATCGATGCTGCGTCGGCATCTGCCGACGGCGGATGCGGTGGCGGCGGCGAGTTCCCGGATGGTCTGCCATTCAGCATGCCAGCTTCCCGTGCCGCGCTGGAGGCGGCAGTCGAGGGCATCGAAAAGCGTCGCCAGGAGGCCGGGGACGCGGCGGGCATAACCGTCGCAGGCGATCGCCGCCGCCGGGTTCGCCTTGTGGGGCATGGCGGAGCTGCCGCCGGGTTGTGCCTCGCGCAGTTCGCTGATCTCCGAGGCGGAGAGGAAGATGACATCACCGGCGATCTTGCGGACCGCGCCGGCTGCGGTGGCCAGGGCTGCGGCGATGGTGGTGACCGGGATACGGTCGCTGTGCCAGACCAGGCCTGAATTGTGCAACCCGAGTTCCGCGGCCAGCTCATCTTGGATGGCGAACCCGTGCGGGTGGGTGGCGGTCATCGTACCGGCGGCACCGCCGTAGGAGACCTCGAAGCGGAGCTCCTGCAGGGCAGCCCTGGAGCGCAGGACGGCCTGGAGCCACCCCGCGGTGATGCACCCGACGGTGGTGGGCACGGCCTGCTGCCCGAGTGTGTGCGCCATCATCGGGGTGTCACGGTGCGTGCGGGTCAGTTCCGCCAGTAGTTCCGCCAGTTCTCCCAGGTCCGCGATGATCTCCCCGGTGGCGTCCCTCAGGCACAGCATGAGGGAGGTGTCGATGATGTCCTGGCTGGTCGCGCCCGGGTGGATCCCGGTGGGATCAATGGCTTTCAGGGCCTTGACCACCGGGATGGTGGGGTTCGCCCCCTCCGCCGACTGTCGCGAGATCTCCTCGAGGTCGGGCTGGTAGTTCCGGATGGTCTCCACCGCCGTGGCGGCCTCGGCATCACTGAGAGCCCCGGCCCGGGCCGCAGCCACCGACAATGCTGCTTCGACGGTGAACAGACCGGTCAGGAAGGCCTCGTCGGAGAGGTGTCGGTGCGCGGCGGATTCGCCGGCGAGATCGGAGTAGAGGGAGCGGGTCATCGGGTCGGTGGTCTCCTGGGAGCCTAGAGTACGGATCCTACAGGGCGAAGAACGGGGTCTCGCCCTGTTCGGACTGGACGGTGATATCGAAACGGTAGCCGTTGTCCGTTGCGGTGGCGACCAGCAGGTCGCGGCGATCATCCGGCACGGCGCTCAGCACCGGGTCGGCGCTGAGATCGGCATCCGGGAGGTAGGCGCGGGTGTAGAGACGCTCCAGCATGCCACGGGCGAACACGCCGACCTTGAAGTGGGGGGCCTCGTCGCCCACCGCACCCGGGGTCAGGGTGGTGAAGGTGGCGGCACCGTTGGCATCCGCCATGGCGCGACCGAGTCCACGGAAACCGTCGACGGTGGCCGGGGTGGTGCGGTTGGGGTCCAGGTCGGAGTTATGCACCCCGTCGGGGCCTGCCTGCCAGATCTCGAACATGGCATCCGCGATGGGATCGCCGTTACCGTCAACCACGGTGATCTCGAGTTCGATCGCGCCCTCGGTGCCCGGTTCGACCATGAGGTGGGAATCCTCGAGGCTCAGGCCGATGTGGACATAGGGGCCGACGGTCTGGGACGGGGTGATGCCGAACTCGGCCTCATCCTGGTCGGTGATGGTGGACTGCTCGTAACGGAACTCGCCGTTCTTCCCGGTGTCAATCATTGCGGTGATTCCTGTTTCTGTTGAAAGGGGCGGCTGCTATTCGAAGGGGGTGGCGTTGCGGCCACGCAGGACGATGTCGAACTTGTATCCCAGGGCGAAGTTCTCGCGGGTCTCGTCGTAGTCGAAGACGGCGATCATGCGTTCGCGGGCGCCCTTGGGCACGGCGTTGTAGATCGGGTCCTGGAAGAACAGGGGATCATTCGGGAAGTACATCTGGGTGACCAGGCGTTCGGTGAACTGGCGGCCGTACAGGGAGAAATGGATGTGCGCCGGACGCCAGGCGTTGTGGTGGTTGCCCCACGGGTAGTTGCCCGGCATGACGGTGTAGAAGCTGTAGTGGCCGTCCTTGTCGGTCAGGGTGCGGGCCACACCGTTGAAGTGCGGGTCCAGGGGGGCTGGCCAGGAGTCGTTCTTGTGACGGTAGCGTCCGGCGGCGTTGGCCTGCCAGGCCTCCACGAGGGTGTGGGGCACCGGCTTGCCGTCGAAGCCGAGGACGCGTCCGTGGACGAAGATGCGCTGGCCGATGGCCTCGCCACCGTTGACCTTGGTCATGTCATTGTCGATGCCGCCGAGGTCACGATCACCGAAGACCGGCCCGGTGGACTCACCCAGGCGGTCCGGGATCATGATGAGATCGTTGCTGGGGTTGCGCTTGATGGTGGTGCGGTATTCGGGGAAGTGCAGGGGGGCGTACTGCCCGGCCGTCGGCGCGAAGTGTGGAATCTCCATTACGGGGGCCTTTCTTATCCAGTGATGTAGATCTCAAAGTAGAGAGTTTCCACAGCACAGACAAGGAGTTCGCAGAGCGGACAGATGGGCGCAGGGGCGTGGGGTGACCACCAGCAGCTTTGGGGGTACCAAGGGGTTAACTAGGGGTGTGCATAAGGGTTTAGGGTAAAGATAAGGGGAGGTGTCACCACCGGGTGGTGACACCTCCCCCTTAATGATCCCGTGCGACAACTAGTCGAACAGGTAGTACTCCAGGGCATTGGGATGCTTGGCCAGCGGAGTGATCTTGACATCCATGTACTTGAACATGGGGAAGCCGCCGAGGATGGAGTGCAGCTCATCATGGTCATTGACATCGAAGATGGAGTAGTTGGCGTACTCCCCCACCACGCGCCAGATGGCCTTCATGATTCCGCGTGACTGCAGATCACCGGAGTAGGCCTTCTCACGGGCCTGGTAGTCAGCCATGACCTCCTGGGTCATCGACTCGGGGAAGTGGACATCCATACGTGCCAGAAACAGCATTGAAGCTCCTTAGTTGCGGGTGTAGAAGTTGATCTTGTCCATGTCCAGCTCAACGCCCAGACCCGGACCCTGAGGAACAATGACCAGGCCGTCGCGGTACTCGATGTCCTGGACCACGTAGGTGTCCTTGAGCAGCTGCGGACCGAACAGCTCGGTGCCGTAGGACACCGCCTTGGTGGAAGCGGCGAACTGGAGGGAGGCGGCGGTGCCGATCGGGCCCTCCAGGCTGGTGGCACCGTGGCAGGCCAGTCCCCCGGCCTCGGCGATGGCGGCGATCTTCTTGGACTCCAGCAGACCACCGTGTTTGGTGGTCTTCAGCGCAATGACATCGGCGGCCTGGGACTTGACCACGGCGAGTGCCTCGGCGGGGGTCCAGACGGACTCATCGGCCATGACGGAGACGTTGGTGCGGCGGGTGATCTCGCGCAGGGTCTCCAGGTCATCGGCCGGGGTCGGCTGCTCGAAGAGTTCGATGCCGGCGTCGGCAAGCTCGGGCAGGTAGCGCAGCGCGGTGAGGCGGTCCCAGCGGGCATTGATGTCGATGCGCAGGGACACCCGGTCACCGACCTCGCGGGCAAGCTCAGCCACACGACGGGTATCCTCGGCGGGCTCGCCGGCACCCATCTTCAGCTTGAAGGAACGGTTACCCCAGGTGGCGATACGCTCCTCGATCTCCTCGACAGCCACCTCGAGGGGCAGCACGCCCAGTGCCCAGGTGCAGTCGAGCTCGGTGCGCACGGTGCCACCGAGCAGGTCGCGGACGGACACGTTCAGGGCACGCGCCCAGGCATCGTGCATTGCGACGTCCACGGCGGCCTTCGCGTACCGACCGCGGGCGACGACGCGCTCCAGGTCGGCCATGATGCCGGCCAGCTCGGAGACCTCGCGGCCCACGAGTACGGGGGCGAGGTAGCCGTCGACAAGCGCCTTCATGGTCTCGACGGACTCGCCACCCCACCAGGGACCACCGGGGACAACGCCCTCACCGTAACCGGTCACGCCGTTGTCCAGGTGCACGCTCACCAGGAGGATGTGCTGCACGGTGGAGGTGGTGGTGGCGAAACCGTGGGGACGGATGAGGGGAACATCGAGGATTCGGGATTCAACTCGGTTGATAGTCAGGTCAGCCATCAAATCACTTTCAATACGGCCAAAGTCCCGACACCGGAAAAACGGTGATCGGGACTTCAAGCAAAGGGCGGAGAGTTCTAGTCTTCCTTGTCCAGGACGAATGGGTAGTGGACGTGGTTGCCGTCCTCCTTCGCCTCCGGGTGGAGGATGAGCTCAGGCTTCACAGCGGTTGCCACGTCGTTCTCGACGTAGTCGCCACCCTCAAAGTACAGCTGGGTGGTGATGGTGCGGTAACCCGGGTGGGAAACGCGCAGGTGGAGGTGGGCTGGACGCCATGGGTGTCCACCGTAGGACTCGATGAACCAGCCGGTGGGGCCGTCGTGAGGAATCTGGTACGGAGCAGGCTGCAGAGTCTTGATGTTGTAGCGCCCCTCCTCGTCGGTGACGATGGTGCCACGCAGGTTCCACTCGGGGATGCCCGGTGCGAACTGGGAGTAGAAGCCATCCTCATCGGCGTGCCACAGCTCGATCTCGGCGCCGGCGAGACCATTGCCGTCGAGGTCGGTGACCTGGCCAGCGAAGTACAGCGGGGTGCAGGCCTTGTCCTTGTCACGCATCGGCATCTCACCGTTCCATGGGAGCTTCGGGGAGTTCTCGACGTAGTACGGGCCCTCGATGGAACCCTTGGTGCCGGTGTAGTCGTGGCGGTTGTAGTTGATCTCCTCGATCTCGTGCTCCACGAAGACGTCGAGCCACAGTGGCCACTCGCCGTACTCGCCGACATCGATCATCCACTGCTTGAGCACTGCGTACTCTTCGTAGGTGACCTCGTGCTTGTGGGCAACCTCAGCGATGGCGGCCAGCAGATCGGTGTAGATCGCGTTGGCACGCTCCTTGGAGGTGTCAGAAGACACGCGCTGCGCCTTGAACTTCTCGGTGGCCTTGTTGCCCGAGTCGTGGGCAGTGGGATCAACAGTCTGATTCTCGACCGAAGTCATCTTGATACTCCTTAGTGCGGGGGCAAGGCGGGGGTGATGGGAGGGAAATGCCCACTCCACCCCGCCCGCCCGGCGAGTTGAGGTCCAGCAGTCTTCTCGTTTCACGTGACGCTTCCGACCCGTCATGTGATCCGTCCAACTGGATATCACTACTGTGGCCCCATTCATGATGGGAGTCAAGAGGTCACTTTTGGCCCAATGTGACACTTTCAGACCATTTCACGGGCGCAGAGCGACATTATCGCTGGTCGCAGAATCGCTTTTCGTACAATAATTCACTCTGCGAACAAGAACCCCCGATGTAACCCTAGGTTTTTCCCTAATGTGATTCAGGTCATGGGTGGTGCATAGTGGGTACTACGCCACCAGAGCACCATCTGCATTTCCACCCTGTCACCTGCCGCTGGAGACAATGCGCAAGGCGCGACACCTGGGAAAACGGTTGGCAATCCCCTCATCAGCAACTCACGGAGGTACAACATGTCCACCCCTATCGTTAACCTTGAAAGCGTCCAGAACACCCTGGACCGCGCACTCGAGGACCGCCCCGAGGAGGGCATTGTTCGCGTCAACCGCAACATCTTTACCGATCCGGAGATCTTCGAGCTGGAGATGCGCCACATCTTCGAGGGCAACTGGATCTACCTGGCACATGAGTCCCAGATCCCAAACCCCGGTGACTACTTCACCACCTACATGGGCCGCCAGCCGATCATGATCACCCGCTCCAAGGACGGCGAGCTCAACTGCCTGATCAACGCCTGCTCCCACCGCGGCGCCATGCTGTGCCGTCGCAAGACCGACAACCGCACCACCCTCACCTGCCCCTTCCACGGCTGGACCTTCTCCAACGACGGTGCCCTGCTCAAGGTCAAGGATGAGAAGGACGGGGCGTATCCGGAGAACTTCAACAAGGACGGCTCCCACGACCTGCGTCGCGTGCCCAAGTTCGAGTCCTACCGTGGTTTCCTCTTCGGTTCCCTCAACCCCGACGTTGTCTCCCTCGAGGAGCACCTCGGCGACACCCGCACCGTGATCGACATGCTGGTCGACCAGTCCCCGGACGGCCTCGAGGTGCTGCGTGGCTCCTCCACCTACACCTACGACGGCAACTGGAAGCTGCAGACCGAGAACGGCGCTGACGGCTACCACGTCTCCTCCACCCACTGGAACTACGCAGCCACCACCTCCCGCCGTGGCACCGGCGAGTCCGCCAACGAGACCAAGGCCATGGATGCCGGCACCTGGGGTAAGCAGGGTGGCGGTTACTTCTCCTACCCCAACGGCCACATGCTGCTGTGGATGTGGTGGGGCAACCCGGAGGACCGCCCACTCTACGATCGCCGTGACGAGCTCAAGGAGAAGTTCGGCGAGGAGAAGGGCGAGTTCATGGTCGGCGCATCCCGCAACCTGTGCCTGTACCCGAACGTCTACATCATGGACCAGTTCTCCTCCCAGATCCGTCACTTCCGTCCCATCTCCGTGGACAAGACCGAGGTGACCATCTACTGCATCGCCCCCAAGGGTGAGTCTGCACAGGCACGCGCCAACCGCATCCGCCAGTACGAGGACTTCTTCAACGCCACCGGCATGGCCACCCCGGATGACCTGGAGGAGTTCCGCTCCTGCCAGAAGACCTACCTGGCCACCGGTTTCCCATGGAACGACATGACCCGCGGACTCGGCCACCAGATCGAGGGGCCCAACGAGGTCGCCAAGGGCCTGGGCATGAACGAGGTGCTCTCCTCCGGTGCCCGCACCGAGGATGAGGGACTCTACCCGGTCCAGCACCACTACTGGCACGACCTCATGCAGAGGGCTGTCAACGCCCAGAGCATCCAGGAGAAGGAAGCCAACGATGACCTCGCCACCGCTGAGGTCACCCGCGCAGCAGCTCAGGCCCGTGAGGCAGCCAAGGCTGCAGCCAAGGCCAGCACCGGCGAGCAGCCCCGCCGCCGTCGCCGCTCCCGCGGCTAATTTCAGTGGCTAATCCCCTCTCGAATTTCCTGATTCCCCTCCCTTATTCCGACTTTCATTGGAGAAACCCATGACCACCACTGCTGCGCAGGTCACCCGCAACGACATTGAAGATTTCCTCTACTATGAAGCCCGCCTCCTCGACGACCGCCGTTTCGAGGACTGGCTGCAGTGCTACCGCGAGGACGCAGAATTCTGGATGCCGGCCTGGGACGACAACGGTGAGCTCACCGAAGATCCCCAGTCCGAGATCTCCCTGATCTTCTACCCGAACCGCGGTGGCCTCGAGGACCGTGTGTTCCGTATCCGCACCGAGCGTTCCTCCGCGACCTCCCTGCCGGAGCCACGCACCGTCCACAACATCTCCAACGTGGAGATCCTGGAGCAGCGTGACGGTGAGGTGGACATCCGCTTCAACTGGATCACCAACTACTTCCGGTACAACAACACCGACATGTACTACGGAAACACCTTCCTGACCATCGACACCAGTGGTGAGTCGATGAAGATCACCAAGAAGAAGGTCGTTCTCCAGAACGACTACATTCACCACGTCATCGATATCTATCACGTCTAGGAGCCACCCCATGTCCCACCAAGTTGCACTGGCTTTCGAAGACGGAATCACTCGTTTCATCGAATGCGAGGACGAGCAGACTGTTGCCGATGCCGCCTACCAGGCACGCATCAATATTCCCTTCGACTGTCGCGATGGCGCCTGCGGAACCTGCAAGGCGTTCTGCGAGTCTGGCGACTACGAAGAGGGCGATTACATCGAGGATGCCCTCTCCGAGGACGAGGCTGAGCAGGGTTACTGCCTGCCCTGCCAGATGTTCCCCCGCACCGATCTGATCCTCCAGATCGCCACCACCTCGGTTCTGGCTAAGACAGGCGCCGCCACCTTCACCGGTGAGCTGGTTGAGCTGAACCGCCTGTCCGATTCCACCTTCGGCATCACCATTGAGCTGGAGAACCGTTCTGATCTGGCCTTCCTGCCGGGTCAGTACATGAACATCGAGGTTCCCGGGACGGGCCAGACCCGTTCCTACTCCTTCTCCTCCTCCACCGAGGATGACAAGGTCAGCTTCCTCATCAAGAACACCCCGGGTGGTCTCATGACCACCTACCTGGATGAGCAGGCCGCCGTCGGTGACAAGCTGGAACTCACCGGCCCGATGGGCTCGTTCTTCCTACGTGAGCCGGTCCGTCCGATCCTGCTGCTCGCCGGTGGCACCGGTCTGGCCCCGATCCTGGCCATCCTGGAGAAGCTCGCCACCGATGAGCTTCTCGACGTCCCGATCCGCATGGTCTACGGCGCCACCTTCGATCATGACCTGGTGGAGCTCGACCGCATCGACTCCTTCAAGGACAAGATCAAGGACTTCGACTACATCACGGTCATCTCCGATGATGCGTCCAACCATGAGCGCAAGGGTTACGTCCCGGCGCACCTGACCGGTGAGTACGAGCCGGACGAGGACACCGACGTCTACCTCTGTGGCCCGCCACCGATGGTCGAGGCCGTGCGTCAGTTCTTCGGCACCCTGGAGAACCCGCCGCTGGACTTCTACTACGAGAAGTTCACCTCCGCTGCCGGCACCCCGGGCAAGACCGATGTCGAGGTCACCACCGAAACCGTCGAGTCCGCCCGTGACGGCGAGGAGCGCTCCGTGGTGGAGGTCTCCACCCCGGGTATGACCACCGGTGAGGTCCACGTGTCCCGTCCGGACTCCGAGTCCCAGCTGGAGGCCCGTATGGCCCTCGAACTGGGTGCCCTGGAGCTGGCGATCCGCAAGCTGGGCGACCGCGACATCGAGCGTTTCCGTACCCTGGCCGAGACCGCGAACTCCTTCATCGATGGTGACCGCATCATCGACGCGGAGAAGTTCACCGAGGCGAATGCGGACTTCCACGAGTTCCTGTTCCGTCGTGCGGACAACTCCGCACTGATGGGTGCCTACCAGAACCTCACCGTGATCACCGAGATGAAGAAGGCGCTGCCCGGCGCGGAGTGGATCGATCCCAACATCGCCACCGAGCACCTTGAGCTTGTCGACGCAGTCGCAGCCAAGGACATCGAGAAGGCCCGTGAGATCATCCGCACCCACGCGCAGCACGGCATTGAGACCATGCGGAAGGCGGAGTCTGAATGAACGCACCTGTAGGACAGGGGATCTCAGGCCCACCCACCCACATCACGGCCGAGCGGTTCTTCGGCCAGAGCATCATCGTCACGGGTGCTGCGCAGGGCATCGGCCTCGCCGTCGCCCACCGCATCGCCTACGAGGATGGCAACCTGGTGCTCGTCGACCGCTCCGAGCTCGTGCATGAGGTCGCCGAGCAGCTGCGTGGCGTGGGTAAGGGAACCGTGGACTCCGTCACTGCGGATCTGGAAACCTATGAGGGTGCCCAGCAGTCGATTGAGTTCGCGCGCACGAAGTTCAAGAACCTGGACATCGTGATCAACAATGTCGGTGGCACCATCTGGGCGAAGCCCTTCGAGGAGTACACCGAGGAGGAGATCACCAAGGAGATCCAGCGCAGCCTCTTCCCCACCCTGTGGATGTGTCGTGCGACCCTGCCGTGCCTGATCAAAAATGGTGGCGGCACCATCGTCAATGTCTCGTCCATCGCCACCGGTGGCATCAACCGGGTGCCGTATGCGGCGGCCAAGGGCGGGGTCAACGGCATCGTCTCGGCGCTTGCCCATGAGGCCGCGCACCACAATGTGCGTGTCGTCGCCACGGCTCCGGGTGGCACCCTGGCCCCGGAGCGTAAGGTCAAACGCGGTCCGGGTCCGGAGGGTGAGAAGGAGCAGCAGTGGTATCAGGAGATCGTCGACCAGACGATCAACTCCAGCCACATGCGCCGCTACGCCACCCTGGAGGAACAGGCCGCACCGATCTGCTTCCTCGCCTCCGAGGAGGCCTCCTACATCACCGGCACCGTGCTGCCCGTGGGTGGAGGCGACCAGGGTTAGCACATCCATGCCTGGATTCCTGAGTGACCTCTAGGGCTAGAATCTAGGCATGGTTTCGTCCGTGCCGTTCACCCCCTCCTTTTCTCAGACCTTCCTGCCACGCAGTTCGATCATTCTGGAGCAGATGTCCTCTGCCATCCTGAAGCTCCCGGACTGCGAGGGCAGGTTGTTCTATATCGGGGGGCGGCACGGTGCGGGAAAATCCGAGTTCGCCTCGAGCCTGACCGAATTGCTCCCCGGCTGGTCCGTGGTGAAGGTGTCAGCACTGTCCTGGTTGCAGGATTCCCAGCGGGCACTGCTCACCCACATCGGACACAAGCTGGGGGCTTCGTCATCCAATGCCATCCGCGGTGTGATCGACCGCCGCGGGGCGTCAACGGTGGTCATCGTCGATGATGTCCACTGGGCGGACCAGGAATCCCTGCATAAACTCATCGAGTTCAGCCGCCGGATGGTCTCCGGCAGGTTCGTTCTCATCCTCATTGGGCTGGAGGGGCAGACCCCCAATCTGGACGGCAGTTCCCTGAACTTCCAGGATCTGGCCGATGTCACCTATGTGCTGCCCCCGATGAGCATCGAGGAGATCAGGCAGGTGGCGCTGACCACAGTGCGTGGTCGGATCACCGCCTCCACCGCCACGGACATCCAGAGAATCACCGGTGGGGTCTTCGGGCATGTGCTGGAGGTCCTGCACGCCGTCTCCCCCGATCACTGGAAACAGACCAATCCGAATGTGCCCATTCCGGAAAGCTGGTGGAGCAATCTCTCCCGCCGCATCAGGGGAATGGATCTGTGGCCGGTCCTGTTGGCCACCTCCGTGCTACCGGGTGGTGGCCCCATCGATCTGATCAAGAAGCTGGCCGATGATCCTGATGGGGCCGCCTGCGATGAGGCGGTCAGGCATAATCTGCTGACCATCCTGCCGCTCGATGGTCCCCCCACGCTGGACCTGGCGCTGCCGACGGACCGGGCAGTGATCCGCTCCCGGACTCCGTTGAAGGTGCTCACCGATCTGCATCTGAAGGCAGCGCAGTACTACCGTTCCTTCGACCAGATCGACCAGGCCCTCCAGCACGAGGCCTTCGCGGCCACGGAACCGGACAGCCCCGCGGTCAAGGCGCTGGCCGAGCGGGGTCTGGCACTGGGACGCAGCGGGCGGTGGATGGAGGCCGCACACGCTCTGTCGCTGGCCACGAACCGGACCGCCTACTCTGAGGAGGCGGACCGCTACATGCTGGAGTCCATCGACGCGTTGATCTCCGCCTCCGACCTGCCACAGGCCCGCATCCGGGCCGCCACACTGGATCTCGGTGAGCATGGGATCCAGCAGGATTCCATGCTGGGTTATCTCGCCATCCATGAGGGCCGGCAATCGGAGGCCCGCAGCCTTCTGGACCGGACCGCGAAGGCGATCCTCGCGCAGGACCCCATCGACCCGATCCACGGACCCCGCCTGGCAGCCAGGAAGGTGCTGCTCAACCTCCTCGACTGGGATCCGGAGGAGCTTCTTCTCTGGGCTAACCGGGCCATCGACTGGTCTGATGAGGACGCCGGGGAGAAGGTTGAGGCACAGGCGATCTCACTGATCGGCCAATCGATCATTGATGGCAAGCTCCCCGAGGATGCCCCCATCCCCGGTGAGACCACCCTGCATGCGCAGCGCCGCCACATGGCCATGGGCTGGTTGAACCTGATCCATGACAATCCGATCACCGCGCGCCAGAAACTGGAACGCCGCACCTTCATCAGTGGCTCCGAGCGCATCAGTCTGTGGCAGGATGCGTGGCTGGCACGCGCGCAGCTCATCCTCGGTGAGTGGGAATCAGCCCTGCGGACCGTGGAGGTGGGTCTGGCCCGCGCCGAACAGTTCGGTATCCGCTTCCTCGAGCCCCTTTTGTTGTGGACCGGTGCGACCGTAGCCACCGCCAAGGGTAACAATGATCTGGCGCGCCATTACCTCAGTCGCCTGAGCTCCGATCAGGATTCCTTTGTAATCCAGTCCATCCCCTCGGCCATGTGTCGGATGTGGGTGTACTCGCGTCGCAATGAGATGGCGGCCGCCCGGATCGCGGGCGGCACCATGGAGAAGATCGCCGCGAACCACAACATCAGCCAGCCGGGTTTCTGGCCGTGGGAGGACATCCACGCCACCAACCTCATCCGCATGGGCAATATCGAGCGTGCGACGGAGGTGGTCGAATCCACCATCGACAGCTACCGCACCACCGATATCATGTCCGTGAAGGCGAAAATTGCCGTTCCCGAGGCGATGTTGATGATCCATCACGGGGATGTGAGCAGGGGCCTCGCACGTTTCGAGGAGGCCCTGGACATGCTCGACGGGTTGACGCTGCCCTTCTACCGTTCACGGATCCTCTTCGAGTACGGCCAGGCACTGCGCAGGCAGGGGCAGCGCCGGCGCGCCGATGAGATTTTCGCCCGTGCCTCCTCGATGTTCCAGGAGATGGGTGCCAATGCACTGGTGTCCATGGCCAACCGCGAACGTCGTGTCGGTGGCCTGGGGCCACGGTCGGGCAAAACCGGTGGCCTGACCCCGCAGGAATACGAGATTGCGCTGCTTGTCGCCGACGGCAACTCGAACCGGGAGGTCGCCCACGAGCTCTTCCTCTCCCCCAAGACGGTGGAATACCACCTGACCCGTGTGTACCGGAAGCTCCAGATCCGCACCCGCATGGAGCTGCGGGATGCTCTGGAGCAGTACCGGGCCACCCTCTAGCGGGCGGTCGCCGCAGCGGGGTGCTTATCGACGCCCGACCGCCTCCGCTCCGCCTTCATCCCGCCGGATAATCCCAGTTAAACCGGCACGAACAGCCCGGGAGATGATCTGTTACCCGGATTATGCACCCCGCCTAGCAGCAAAAACAGCAACGGACAATGACCCCCTAGAAGTCTTTAGGGGGTTCCCTAGTTTATTAAGACGGCACCACAGGATTGACTTGTGAATCAGATCACCTGCTCAGGGTGATGAAAAGATCACTCACCGTCCAAAGGAGGGCGTCATGGCCACCTCTTCCCCCGATGTCTGGCAAAGCCCACGGCATCGTCGCACCGTCTACTCCGTTCTCGCCATCGTCGGCATCTCAATCCTCTTCGACGGTTATGATCTCGTCATCTACGGCGCGGTCCTGTCCACTCTGCTGAACGATCCATCCCACATCGGTGCACTCAGCCCGGCCGTCGCCGGCACCCTGGGGTCTTACGCCCTGATCGGTGTCATGATCGGGGCACTGACCGCAGGCGCCATCTGTGACTGGGTCGGCCGCCGCAAGGTGATGCTCACCGCAATCATCTGGTTCTCCGTCGGCATGGCACTGACCGCCATGGCCACCTCCATCACCATGTTCGGCTTCCTGCGCTTCCTCACCGGCCTGGGTGTCGGCATGATCGTCGCCACCGGTGGAGCAATCATCGCCGAATTCGCACCGCGCAACCGCCGTAACCTCTTCAACGCCATCGTCTACTCCGGTGTCCCCGCCGGTGGCGTGATGGCCTCCGTCTTCGCCCTGCTCTTCGAGGATTACCTCGGCTGGCGTGGACTGTTCTTCATCGGTGCCACCCCCCTGCTGTTCCTGTTCCCCCTGGCACTGTTCGCCCTGCCGGAATCCCCCCGTTGGCTGGCGTCGCGTGGCCGTCGTGCAGAAGCTATCGCCCTGTGTGAGCGCAAGGGTCTGCCCATTGCAGATTTCGTTCCCTCAACCCCCGCCCCGGTTGCTTCCGAGTCCGTCGCGGTTACCGCCCCGGCAGCCACCGAGCGCACCGGTTTCGCCGGCATCTTCTCCCGCGCCTACCTGCCCGGTACCTTGCTGATCGGTGCCATGAGCTTCATCGGACTGCTGTCCACCTACGGTCTCAACACCTGGCTGCCGAAGATCATGGAGTCCAACGGCGCCAGCGCCCACGATTCCCTCTACTCCCTGCTCTTCCTCAACGGTGGTGCGGTTATCGGCGGTCTTATCGCCTCCTGGTTCGCTGACCGCATCGGCGCTAAGACCATCATCACCTCCACCTTCTTCCTCGCCGCACTCTGCCTGGGCGCCCTGCCGTTCATCTCCGCATGGCCTCTCATGTACACCGCCATCGCACTCGCCGGCATCGGCGTGCTGGGCACCCAGGTGCTCACCTACGGTCTCACCTCCAACTACTTCGGCACCGCCTGCCGCGCCGCCGGTGTGGCCTGGTGTGCAGGCTTCGGTCGCCTCGGTGGAATTGTCGGGCCAGCCGTCGGTGGCCTGATCATCGGCATGGGCCTCGGACCAACCGTCGCCTTCTTCATCTTCGCCGGTGCCGCCATCCTCGGTGCCATCTGCACCGCCCTGATCCCGCGTTCCCCCGCCGAGGTCACGATCTCCACCCTGCCCAGCGCCTCCAGGGAACCAGTCGCACCGCGTCGCACCCCCCAGCCACAGAGCTGATCTCCATACTGATTAAGCAGCCATGACACGACCGGCCCCCTGCACCAGCAGGGGGCCGGTCCTCGCTATGAAACGTATTCCACCCACGTCCCTCCCTGTCGCACAAGCGGCGTTACGTAGGCCAAACCCGCCAGCGACGGGAAGAAGATGTCTCCCCCGGTCAGTAACATCGACGATGTGGGCCCACATGAAACTGCCCCCAGATATCCGGATTGAAGAATCAGATCCAGTATCTGGGGGCAGTTCGTTGAGGTGGGCATGTGCCACCTCCGGTGTCTAAGCGGGCTTAGGTGTTGAGCTTGCGGTAATCAAAGACCTGGTCGATGATGCCGTACTCGAGGGCACCCTCGGCGGTGAGGATCTTGTCGCGGTCGGTGTCGATGCGAATCTGCTCCGGGGTCTTGCCGGTGTGCTGGGAGAGGGTCGTCTCCATCAGCTTGCGCATGCGCTCGATCTCGGCTGCTTGGATCTCCAGATCGGACACCTGGCCCTGGGTACCCTGAGTTGCCGGCTGGTGGATGAGCACACGGGCGTTGGGCAGTGCAGCACGCTTACCCGGTGCACCCGCGGCCAGCAGAACAGCTGCTGCGGAGGCTGCCTGACCCAGGCAGACGGTCTGGACATCCGGGCGGACGTACTGCATGGTGTCGTAGATGGCCATGAGGGCGGTGAAGGAACCGCCCGGGGAGTTGATGTACATGGTGATGTCGCGATCGGGGTCCATGCCCTCAAGCACGAGCAGCTGAGCCATGATGTCATTGGCGGAGGTGTCATCGACCTGGGTACCCAGGAAGATGATGCGCTCCTCGAACAGCTTGGCGTAGGGGTTGGTCTCCTTCGTGCCGTAGGCGGACTGCTCGATGAAGGAAGGCAGCACGTAACGGGACGAAGGCATCTGGAATCCGTTGCTCATTTGAATAATCTCCTTGAAGTTTCCGTGTGCCTAGTTGCTGATCGGGCCCTCGGCGAGGGTGATCACATGATCGACGAGTCCGTATTCCTTGGCCTGCTCGGCGGTGAACCAGCGGTCACGGTCGGAGTCCTTGGTGACCTGCTCGAAGGTCTGGCCGGTGTGCTCGGCGATGAGCTTGGCCATCTCGCGCTTGGTCTGGGCGAACTGCTCTGCCTGGATCGCGATGTCGGCCGCGGTACCGCCGACACCGGCGGAGGGCTGGTGCATCATGATGCGTGCGTGTGGCAGGGCGTAGCGCTTGCCCGGGGTGCCACCGGAGAGGAGGAACTGTCCCATGGAGGCGGCGAGACCCATGCCGTAGGTGGCAATGTCACACGGGGAGTACTTCATCGTGTCGTAGATGGCCATGCCGGCGGTGACAGAGCCACCGGGGGAGTTGATGTACAGCGAGATGTCCCTGGTGGGGTCCTCGGCGGACAGCAGCAGGATCTGGGCGCACAGCTTATTGGCGATCTCATCATCGACCTGGCTGCCCAGGAAGATGATCCGCTCGCGCAGCAGACGGTCGAAGATGTCGCCGCTGTAACCGGTCCCTGCGCCCGGTGCCGTCATGTTGAGGTTATCGCTCATGAATGTGTCAACTCCTACAAGTGAATTGTTTTTGGGTACGTCGGTTTCAATGTCACCAGACTACCCGCGTATTTCCGGGACACCGCCTCTGTTCGCTAACAGCGTTTCGGGGTGGTTCCCCTGGCCTTTCCAGGCATGGCAAAAGCCCAGCACACATTTGTCTGCTGGGCTTTAGTGCTGGGGGATTCTACTCCTGGTCAGCTGCTTCGTCGTTGCTGTCCTCGGCGACTTCTTCCTCACCGAAGTAGTCCTTGGGGTCGATCTCGTTGCCCTCGGAGTCCTTGACGTTGACACGGCAGATGGCCTGGGCCAGTGCCTTGCCACGACGGACATCAGCGAAGAGGTTAGCGATCTGACCGGACTGCTGCAGCTGGCCAATGAACTGGTTCGGGTCCATGCCGTAGCTCTGTGCGGTGAACAGGATGTGATCGGTCAGCTCCTGCTGGGAGACCTCAGGCTCCTCGGTCTCAGCGAGCACGTCGAGGAACAGCTGGGTGCGGACAGCCTTCTCGGCATCCTCACGGTTCTGCTTCTCGAACTCTTCCCGGGTGGTGCCCTGGGACTCCAGAACGGAGTTCAGTGCAGCGTCGTCGTGTGCGAGCTCACCGAGCAGCTGGTGCAGCTGGGAGTGGGCCTGCTCCTCGACGATGGAGTTCGGCAGGGCGAAATCGGAGGACTCCAGTGCGGCCTTGAGAACCTCATCGCGGATGTTGGCGGCCTGCTCGTTCTTCAGACGGGTCTCGACCTGGGTCTTGGTGGACTCGCGGAGCTCTTCCATGGTGTCGAACTCGGAGGCCAGCTGAGCGAACTCGTCGTCAAGCGCGGGCAGCTCACGCTGCTTGGTGGCGGTGATCTCGGCGGTGACCACGGCTTCCTTGCCCTGGTAATCGCCGTTAGCGAGCTCGGTGGTGAACTCGACGGTGTCGTCCTTCTTCTGGCCGAGAAGAGCCTCGTCCAGGCCGTCGATCAGGTCGCCGGAGCCGATCTCGTAGGACAGGCCCTCGGTGGTGGCCTCTTCAACCTTCTCGCCGTCCACGGATGCAGACAGGTTCAGGGTGACGAACTCACCCTTCTTCAGCTTGTGGTTGTGATCCTTGAGAGTGGAGAAACGAGCGCGGAGGCTCTCGAGCTCCTCGTCGACAGCTGCGTCATCAACGGTGACTGCAGGGACCTCGACGTTGATGGCGGAGAAGTCTGGGAGGGTGATCTCCGGACGGACGTCAACCTCAGCGGTGAACTCGACGACCTCGTTGTCCTCGATCTTGGTGATCTCAACATCAGGCTGGCCGATGGCCTTGATGTCATTTTCTTCAATGGCCTGGCCGTAGCGGGTCGGCAGCATGTCGTTGACGACCTGCTCCAGAACAGGGCCACGACCGAAGCGTGCGTCGATAAGCTGACGGGGAGCCTTGCCCTTACGGAAACCAGGGATCTGGACCTGCTGAGCGAGTGCAGCGTAAGCCTGATCAAGTTCAGGCTTGAGTTCCTCGAAGGGAACTTCAACGGTGATCTTTACACGGGTGTCGCTCAGCTGCTCGACGGAACTCTTCACGAGGAAATCTCCTGGGTGGTCGGATAGGATTGAAACTCAGTAAATTCAAAAACAAGCCCGGTTTCCGACGATCTGCGATTTTCTTCGCGTTCGTCCGAAACCGGGCTCGTCCTCAAGTCGGGGCGACAGGATTTGAACCTGCGACCCCCTGCTCCCAAAGCAGGTGCGCTACCAAACTGCGCCACGCCCCGATATTAATTTTTCCCCACAAGGGCACATGGTGAATCCCACCACATAAATGGCAGTGATAAACCCTGATGCGTTCTGTGGTTCGATTTGAAAGTGTACATGGTCATGGTGATTTCACCTAAACGACCCCCTGCCAGGGAAGGAACCAGCAGGAAAGAGGGGATAAATGCCACCCAAAGGACCCCACAATGCATACCTGCACCACCACGGAACACACCTTCATACAGACTGTCCCTGTATATATGGGGCACCACCGACCAAACGTGGGGCAAAACACAGCGTCATAACCGTTTAAACAGAACGATTAAATAGAAAGCCCACATACAGGAAGCGCAAAATCCCCCAGCCTGATTGGCCTGGGGGATTTACCCTGAGGGAATGACGGGAATCGAACCCGCGTCATCAGCTTGGAAGGCTGAGGTAATAGCCATTATACGACATTCCCACAACCGAATATGGGCGCACCCGGTTCGGTCTGGGATCATGTTAGCCCAAAATCACAACAGGTAAAAATCCGCAGGCCAAACCCCAGACCCCCGGCAGGCAATTCCCCTGCCCACACGCCCAGCACCCCTCACCCCACGACAGGGCCGCCCAGTCCCACCGGCCCGCCAGCCACGACAGAGTGTCGTCAAAAGCAATACAACATTTCCTTAAAATGTTCTTTAGGAAACATAAGTTTGCTACCACTCCGCAACAACAATCCCCCACAATTGGGGTCACCACAAAAGGGCTGAAAAGGTGGTAGTAGATTCACAGAAACACACTCCACAGGCCCCCGCATGCCACTCGTGACCAAGACCACATTTCCGCTTTCCTCTTTCCACGCGCATTTTCCGACACTGCATACACCGATCGGACGGATTGCGTCAGATCAACCCTCCACACCTGTCATTTCTGGAAATAGCCTGAAAAAACTGGCTGCGGACTGGGATATCATTATCGGTTTATACTCACTGCTCAAGCCATGGATTTAGCTTGTAGCACCAATAATCAAACGATTTTTCCCCATCATTGTTGCCTTACGCTCACGTTTTCGACACAACTGCCATTGGTGGCGTAATCTATCGGTCATGAAGCCAACCATCATTGATGCTGAATCAGGAAGAGAGCTGTGGACCGCCATTGAGTGTGCAGAGTTTTCCGGCACAGCCCGCGGCACCTTCACCAGTTATGCCGGACGTGGACGGGCACCTAAGCCCGTCGCTAAGCTCCACGGTTTAACTCTGTGGGATTCACAGACTATTCGTGAATGGGTCGACGAACGAGCTGCAGGCAATAAGGGCCTGACCACAGTCGGTGTCGGTTCAGAGGATTCAGTCACCCAGTAGAACCCTCCGGGGTTCATCACCCAACCACCGCATTCACCCAGGTGAATGCGGTGGTTTTTCTCTTCCCACCCCCACGTCCGATTCTCCCCGGAAGAGCATCAGGAGCTGGGGGCAGGCCCTGGAGGTTTCAGGGGAACTATCCGGTCGTTTTCTTCGTTGGGCAGGGTGTAAAGAACATTTCGCCGATTGTGTGCGGTTGCATGTGGAATCGTTCATCGGTCGGCCAGGAGATCTGAGTGAGTTGAAGAATTAGTGGAAGCACTACTCCTAATTGCAATCGTCGTCGGAGGTGGTGTGTTCATCGCCTCCAGAATGTCGGGCAACAACACCAAGAAGCAGGAAGCACAGAAGTTCGAGGATGCCCAGGCTGATGCGCGTCGGTGGATCGAACGTCTCGGTTCGCAGGTGCTCACCATCGCCGGAAATGATGCCGCCTCCACACAGGCCATCGCTGATGCCTCCGAGCGCTACAATGCCGCATCCTCCCAGATCAGCACCGCCCAGACGGTGCGCCAGGCTGAACTGGCCAGGGAGTCCGCACTTGAGGGTCTCCACTACATGAATGCAGCGCGTGAGATCATGGGCATGCCTGCGGGTCCTGAACTGCCGCCTCTGGAGGGTCAGCGCAATGCAGGTCGCGTGACCGAGACCCGCACCATTGAGCAGGATGGTCGTTCCATCACGGCCTCCCCGGTGGCCACGGATGCCACCCCGAACTACTACCCGGGTGGCAATGTTGCAGGCCGCCCGGTTCCCGCGGGTTGGTATTCAGAGCCGTGGTGGGCCAGCGCCCTGCGCACGGGTATCTGGACCGCCGGTTCGGTCTTCATGTTCTCTGCCCTGTTCAGTGGGATGGCGGGTGTGGGGTACTCCGCACAGGCTTTTGAAAGCGGTTATGGCGAAGGATACGAAGACGGTCTGGCAGATGCCGGCGGCGACATGGGTGACGGTGGCGGAGACATGGGCGATGCCGGTGGCGACATGGGCGGCGACATGGGTGGTGACGGCGGCGGGTTCTTCGGCGGTGACGGCGGAGGATTCTTCGACGGCGGCGGTTTCGACTTCGATTTCTAACGCGCCATCACCACGGCATCCTGCATCCCACCCGGATGGGGTGCGGTTGGATGCCACCTAACACATAACCAAAGGCCGGAGGAACCTTTCCCTCCGGCCTTCAACTCTGTCGAGACTGATTATCTGCCTATTGCTTACTCGTTGGGGACAACCGGTGCGACACCGGTGCGCTCATAATCAGAGAGGATGTCGATGCGTCGCTGGTGGCGCTCCGCGTTGCTCCACTCCTGATCCAGGAAGGCATCGACGATCTCGAGTGCCTCCTCGGTGGAGTGCATGCGGCCACCGATGCCGATCAGGTTCGCGTTGTTGTGTTCACGTGCCAGGCGGGCGGTCTCCACGGACCAGGCCAGTGCGCAGCGTGCGCCCTTGACCTTGTTCGCGGCGATCTGCTCACCGTTACCGGATCCACCCAGCACGATGCCGAGGGAACCGGGGTCGTTGACGGTCCGGTTGGCTGCTTCGATGCAGAAGGCCGGGTAGTCATCGTCGGGGTCGTAGGTGTGGGCTCCGCAGTCGATCACCTCGTGGCCGTGGGCCTTGAGGTGCTCTGCAATTGCATTTTTAGTTTCGAAACCAGCGTGGTCTGCTCCAAGGTATACGCGCATGCGGTTTAGTCTACTGGAGCGAAACCACCGTGGGTGACCACCTATGGATTAGTCGAACTGCGGGCTTTCGGTGCGGGAGCGTTTGAGTTCGAAGAAGTAGGGGAAGGCGGCGAGGCGGACGGAGGCGTCGAAGATCTCCCCGGCTTCCTCCCCGGTCGGAATGCGGGTGATCACAGGCCCGAAGAAGGCGGTGTCGCCCAGCTTGATCACCGGGGTGCCCACATCATCGCCGACCTCATCCATGGCGGACTGGTGGAAGGCGCGCAGTGCATCATCCCATTCCTCGGTATCGGCAACCTCGGCGTAGGAGGCATCCAGGCCGACCTCGGCGAGGGCTTCGGCGATCACCTCGTTGTAGGCACCGTAATCGTTGCGCACCTCAGGCCTGCCCTCATGGTGGACGCGGGTGCCGATTGCGGTGTAGAGGTCCCCGACCTTCTCCGGTTCCTTGGTGGCCACCGCGGCGAAGACACGGGCGGGACCCCAGTTGGCCTTCATCATGTCTGCGTAGTCTGCGGGGATGTCACGGCCGTCGTTGAGGATGGCCAGGCTCATCGGGGTCCAGGCGACCTCGATGTCACGGACCTTCTCCACCTCCTTGATCCAGCGGGAGGTCGCCCAGGCGAATGGGCAGCTCGTGTCGAACCAGAATGTGACTTTCTCGGCCATGGGTGGTTTCTTCCTATCCTTTTAGAACATGGGTACGTGGCACCCAAGCCTAGGCCGGAAGTATCGTGGTGTCATCACAGGTGTCGGGTTGTATTCGGGGAATGGGGCACCATCTCCCGTCGTCACGCCGGCACCTCCCCGAAGTTTCCCCAACCACCAGGAGCGGTACATGACGTCAATCAATCTCACGAGGACCGAGGCGGACGAGCGGTCCTGGCTGCTCAGTGTGGAGAATTACTCAATCTCCCTGGATCTCACCGGGGAGGATGTGTTCACCTCCATCACCGTGGTCAGCTTCACCGTCCGTGAGGCGGGTGATACCTTCATCGATCTGCGTGCCGCCACTGTGGATGAGGTCTACCTCGATGGGGTGGACATCCGCGACCGCGCCATCACCCTGGGTGTGAACGGCTATGACGAGACCCCGGGCATCACCCTGCGTGGTCTCACGCCCGGGCAGCACACCCTGCGGGTCGCAGCCACCATCCCCTATTCCCGCACGGGTGAGGGCCTGCACCGGATGGTGGATCCGGCCGACAATGAGGTCTACCTGTACACCCAGTTTGAAACCGCCGATGCCAAGCGGGTGTTCGCCTGCTTCGACCAGCCGGATCTGAAATCCACCTATGATTTCCACATCACCACCCCGAAGGGCTGGAAGGTCATCTCCAATGCGGAGCAGGAGGTGTCCACCCAGCACCCGGAGTATGACACCCATGTCTCCGAGGTGGACTACCCCATCTCCACCTACCTGGTGGCTATCTGCGCCGGGCGTTACCACGAGGTGCACGACACCTGGGCCGGCCAGCTCACCCACCACCCCGAGACCCCCGCCGGTCAGCCCACCGAACTCACCGTCCCGCTGGGTCTGTTCTGCCGTCGTTCCCTGGCCCCGCACCTCGATGCGGAGCGGCTCTTCACCGAGACCAAGCAGGGTTTTGACTGGTACCACCGCAACTTCGGGGTGGCCTACCCGTTCGGCAAATATGACCAGATCTTCGTGCCGGAGTTCAACGCCGGCGCGATGGAGAACGCCGGTGCGGTGACCATCCGCGATGAGTATGTCTTCGCCTCCAAGGCCACGCGCTACCGTTATGAGCGTCGCGCGGAGACCATCCTGCACGAGCTGGCACACATGTGGTTCGGTGATCTGGTCACCATGCGCTGGTGGGATGATCTGTGGCTCAATGAGTCGTTTGCCACCTGGTCGGCGGTGATCTCCCAGGCCGAGGAGACCGAGTACACCAGCGCGTGGGTCACCTTTGCCAATGTGGAGAAGTCCTGGGCCTATCAGCAGGATCAGCTGCCCTCCACCCACCCGGTGTCCTCGGACAGCCACGACATCGAGACCGTGGAGCAGAACTTCGACGGCATCACCTACGCCAAGGGCGCGTCGGTGCTCAAGCAGCTGCAGGCCTATGTCGGTCGGGAGGAGTTCCTCGCCGGTGTGCGCAGGCACTTCGCCAACCACGCGTGGGGCAATGCCACCTTCGATGATCTGCTGTCCGCCCTCGAGCAGGCCTCGGGCCGTGACCTGTCGGGGTGGGCCAGCGAGTGGCTCAAGACCACCGGCATCAACACCCTCTCCGCGGACTTCACCGTCGAGGACGGCACCTACACCTCCTTCAACGTCGTGCAGACCGGTGCCGTCCCCGGCGCGGGTGAGCTGCGCACCCACCGCATCGCGGTGGGGCTCTACACGCTTATCGACGACCAGCTCACCCGCTTCAAACAGGTCGAACTGGACATCGACGGTGCCTCCACCGCGGTGCCGGAGCTGATCGGTGTGGACAAGGCTGATGTCGTCCTGGTCAATGATGATGATCTGACCTACGCCCTGCTGGATCTGGATCAGGGGTCCCTGGATTTCGTGGTCAACCATATTGACAAGTTTGTCGATCCGATGCCACGCACCCTGGCGTGGTCTGCGGCCTGGGAGATGACCCGCGCAGGCCAGATGAAGGCCCGTGATTTCATCGCGCTGGTGGCCCGGGGTGCCTCCGCGGAAACCGAGATCGCGGTGTTGGAACGCATCCTGACCCAGGCGGTCTCGGCGTTGAAGAACTATGCCGATCCGGAGTGGGTGAAGGCTGAGGGGGAATCGGTCGTCGCAAAGCTCCTGCTCGACGGGGTGCGCACGGCAGGTGACAACACCAACACCCAGCTCGCCTTCATCCAGACGCTGGCCAAGACGGCGCTGGATGAGGACGCTGTGGCGTTCTTCCGGGGGCTTCTCGACGGATCCGAGGCAGGCATCGAGGTGGATTCCGACCTGCGCTGGTGGGCGCTGACCGCCCTGATCGCCCACGGCGCGGTGGAGGACCCGGATGCGGCCATCGCCGAGGAACTCACCCGTGACCGCTCGTCTGCCTCCAACCTGTCGGCCCTGCGCGCCCGGGCGGCGGTCAATACCGCGGAGAACAAGGCCAGCATCTACGGCGAGGCGGTCTCCGCCGACAACACCTTCAGCAACCTGGAGCTGCGCCACACCATCGAGGGCCTGACCTTCACCGGTTCCGCTGACCTGCTCAACAACTACACCGGCACCTACTTCGAGATCGCGCCGACGGTGTGGGAGGCGTTCAGCAATGAGATCGCCATGCAGATCCTCACCGGCCTGTACCCCTCGTGGAACGTCACCGCCGAGGCACTGGCCCTGGCGGATGATTTCCTGGCCGGGGAGCACTCCGCGGGTCTCAAGCGCGTGGTGTCGGAGGAACGCGACCGTGTCGCCCGTGCGCTGCGCAACCGGGAGGTCGACGCCAGCTGACGCACCCCGGCCGCCGGGTGGGGGTTTCACCCCCTCCCCTTGCGCTGCGCAACCTCCGGGTTGACGGCACTATAAGGACCATGACTTCCCGTTCTGGTCCCGCCTACGCCCGGATCGCCGCTGAGATCATCGCCCGGATCGAGGCCAATGCCCTCTCCCCCGGCGACCGGTTGCCGGCGGAACGTGACCTCGCCGAGGAGTTCGGCGTCGCACGCATGACGGTGCGGCAGGCCCTGGACCAGCTGCAGATGGATGGGGTCATCGGCCGGAAACGTGGGCGCTCGGGGGGTAGTTTCGTCCTGGGCAACCGCCCCGTGGTGGAACTCACCCACCGTCGGGGCATTCTCCCCCAGCTTGATGCCCGCGGCCATGCGGTGGTGACCGAGGTGCTCACGGTGGAGGAGTTCAACGCCCCGGCCACGCTCGCCGCGAAACTGCGGGTGCCCTTCCGGGAGCCGGTGGTGAGGATCGTGCGGGTCCACCATGCCGCGGACACCCCGGTGTTGATCAGCGATTCCCACTTCCCCGCCCACCTGGTGCCCGGCATCGCACACATGGACCTCAACGGGTCCCTGGCGGAGTTATTGGACCGTCACTGGTCCCTGTCCCCGGCGCGCAAGGAGGAGACCCTGGCCCCGGGCGTGGCCACCCCCTTCGAGCAGGAACACCTGGGCGTGAGCCCCGCCATGCCGCTGCTGCGGATCCAGCGGATCACCGAGCTGCACAACCACCGTGTGCTGGAGTACTCCGAGGATGTGCTGCGCTCGGATGCTGCGGCGGTGCGGGTGTCCACGGCGTTCTCCAACTAGTGTGGTGTGTTCAGCCAGGGAGGACACCATGCACGTCTATGACCGGAAGGCCGCCGACACCCGGCAGCGGTGTCACGCCACGTCGATGAATGAGATTGGCAGGCACGCGGGTGCCCACCTTCGCCGCACCGTTCACCGCGCTTTTCGACGAACCACCCACCCCCAGGCCCTCGCGTGACTCGCCACAATGAAGAACCTGTGGCTGGAGGGCCGGGTGGAGTTCTCCGCCATTGAACAGGCCATGGGCGATGATGAGGACCAGATGCTGGATTCCCCGCCCGGACAGTGGCAGTTCCTGGTCCACCAGCTCAACGATTGAACTGCCATGTCTTGCACTAGATCTGACCTGTGGCCCCCTAGTTCGCAGACAGCCCTAAGCACGCCCGCCCTGATGCCGCTAAGTCCAATTCAACTATCCATGAACATCTCATTCGTGAAGAGCGAATGCGTATAAATAGACTTAGACAAAATCATCTTTAGATAAGGCGCAACCAGCGAGAACGAATGAATCGTCTCTATGTACTTTTTGTATACGGTCCTGCAGGTAGCCGACCAGAGTTAACAATACCTCTCTGGGGTTTCATGAGAGCGCTAGTTTTAAAAAGGCGAAGTTGTAATGTGCCCCCAGGGCCGTAGCGGGATGGTTCTTCCAGATTTAAAGTTCCCCCATCTCGCCCATTCTGAGCCCGTAAGCTATGACAAGCGGATTCGGGAAATATACGACTGGGAAATATAAGAATTGTCTATTATGAGTGAGTTGCCCAACAACATCATCAGTCTTGATGCCCGGAGGCGTAGACCTTTCGTTCAAGTACCAATTCGGATAGCACACAATACCGGGAGTAAACCTTTCCTTTGCCTAGCCTCGGATGGAGAGAAATACTGGTGCGAGGGACCTGACCCCCGTTTGGTGGACACCTAACATCCCAACAATCTGGGACCGAAAGGTAATCTGCCACCATGCCAAGCAAGACCTACACAGAGGAGTTCAAGCGCGACGGAAGTCGCCTTGTACGAGAACTCCGACGGCGCCTCAATCCAGACCATCGCCACCGATCTGAAGGATCAACCGAGCCACGTTAGCGAACTGGGTGAAAAAATACGGCACCGCGGCTGCCACTGAAAAACCCTCGCCAACCTCCGTGAACGAAGCCGAGCGGATCCGAAAGCTGGAACGCGAAGTCCGCAAACTCCGGGAGGAACGCGACATCCTGTCGCCAAGGCAGCAAAGTATTTCGCGGAAGAGACGAGACTTTAGATCCGCTTCCGGTTCGTTGATGACGCCCAGAAGAACCACTGAAGTTAAGCGGTTATGCGAGGTGTTGAAACTCAACAGGTCCTCCTATTACAAATGGAAAAACAGCAGTTCAGCACGCAGCAAACGCCTCATGTCCGACGCCCTCCTCGGTGTCCGGGTCAAGACGGTCTTCACTGCTGAAAAAGGTTGCTATGGTGCCAAGCGGATTACCGCTTCAACTCAAAGACCAGGCCGATCATGACCCCGTAAATCACAAGCGGGTCGCGAGGATCATGCGGTCGTTGAAGCTGTTTGGCTACACGAAGAAACGCAAGGTCACCACCACCGTGTCGGATCAGAAGAAACCAGTGTTTCCTGATCTGGTGGGCCGGAAGTTCACTGCTGAGAAGCCGAATCAGGTGTACGTCGGGGACATCACTTACCTGCCGATCGCGGATGGGTCGAATATGTACCTGGCCACCGTCATTGACTGCTATTCCCGCAGGTTGGTGGGTTTTTCTATCGCAGATCACATGCGTACCTCCCTGGTGCAGGACGCACTGACCATGGCCAAGGGCCAGCGTGGAAGCCTGACTGGGGCGATTTTCCACTGAAGATCACGGCAGTGTTTATACCTCTCATGCATTCCAGGACACCTGCAAGGACCTGGGTATCGAGGGGAGTCGATGGGATCAATCGGGACCAGTGCGGATAACGCGTTGGCTTCAGTCTTTCAATGCCGCGATGAAGCGGGAAGTCCTTCAAGATTCCAAGACCTTTGCGAACCAGTTGATCTGCCGCCGGGATGTTTTCCGCTGGTGTACTCGTTACAACACGGTGCGCCGGCATTCCTGGTGTAAATATCTCGCGCCAACGGTGTTTGAGGAGCGCTGTCCTGCTATCCTGAAATCTGCTTCCTGATTAAATCCTCCGTGTCTACTATCCGGGGGTCGGGCCCACCTCCTTCGCGGTGCAGTGGCAGATCCCCGCGACATTGCAATCCTGGTGCTTTATCTTCTAGCCCTCCGGAAGAGGTCTGAATCAGACACATCTGATTCGACCTGGCAGACCATCACCGCCACCCCAACTGTGGAGGGGCTTTCTAGGCCCCTGATCGAGGCGGAAGCTCCGAATGGGGTGGACCGTTCCGTGCCCACCAGGGTGGTTAAACTGATCAGTCCCGCGCTCACAGACTCGATGGTTGTTGAGCTGGTCTCCACTGTGAACAACATTCAGATCGATGATTACGGAGACACCGCCAGTGTTATCGTCGATAGGTTTTTTGGCTTGGGAGGGCGCGGAGACCTGAGCGCCCTGAGCACTTCGAATTCACGCCAGTCAGCTCTCTTGATCAATGCTGCTGCAACCACGCTCGAGAGCGACACGACAGTATTCGATCCTGCCTGCGGCATCGGTGGCACCCTCTTGAGGCTTTATAACAAACAGCAGAACTTGGCGTTGATCGGCAACGATATCGACGGGGTCGCCGTTACGATCGCCCAGTTGCATGCGTACCTGGCAGGTATCCCTGCCACCTTCACGCATTCTGATTCCCTGACCAGCGAGATCCATGGGGAACTCCGTAGTCAGACAATCATTACAGAACCTCCGATGGGAATGCGCCCTGACCGGGATGTCCAACAGAACGTTCTGGCCCGGGCCGGATTCGACGCTGCCGGTGCACTGACTTCCGACGAATTGTTCCTCTACATGGCTTTGAGCAACTTAACCCCTGGTGGGTATGCATATGTTCTCACCAGCACCGCCGCAGGCTTCCGAGGAGCATCCCAACAAATCCGTCAGGAGTTGGTCGCCCGCGGACTGGTGGAAGCAGTCATTCAGCTTCCGTCACGGTTGCTCCCGTATTCGGGCATTCCCACTCTGCTGTGGGTTCTCCACCGTCCTGTAGGAGACCCAGAGACCTCGCTGCTCATTGCTGATGCCTCCACTGTGTCCGATCCGCAGGATGAAATTGCACAGTGGTTGACAGACCTGCGGGCAGGGCGAGAGATCGCCATTCCGGCGCGTCGACTTTCCCTGGCTGAGTTGATCACCAATGATGGTTCGATCGTTCCCCCAGCACTATTGCGCGCGGAACTCGAGGAGGATGAGGTCCGGGAGGATCTCAAGAAGGCCATGAGTGCTCTTTCCTCCAGCGTCAAAAAGCTGCGTGATCTCGACCTTGACGAGCAGATTGTCGAGCGGGTTCCTTCGTCGAGAAGCTTCACGAACCTCAAGCAGCTCATCGACACCAACGCAATCACCCGGATCCGCAAACCCTTTTTGGAGGGACGTGACAATGCGCCGAAGGACGGCATCGAGGCATTCATGTTGTCACCGGCGAAAAGCAATCGTCAGCCGAAGAAGGTGAAGGCGACGGAAGCCGACCTCTGGATTCAGGACGGTGACATTGTCGTCCCTCTTCACTCCATGGGCTCCGCGTGGATTTTCAAAGCCGATGGCAACAATTGGGTGGTGTCCCCGAGCATTATCGTGCTACGGGTAAATGACCCGGACCTGGACCCGCAATACCTCGTCTCCTGTATCAATGCTCCCTTCAATGAGCCCGCCACCAAGGGATCTGCCATTCCGCGTCGGGATTTCAAACAGATTCAGATTCCGGAACTTGATCACGATCAGCAGCAGCAGCTGACGGCGTCACTGGAGAAACTGTCCTCGCTAAAGACCGGCGCTGAGGATCTTGCCCAGCAGGCGGCGGCAGCGGAAGCCGCTGTCCTTAATGCGGTGCGGTTCGACAACCGCCCCGCATAGCAGCCGCTTAATTACCCACGAACGGAAGTACGTTCGATTCCCACTGAGGTAGTCAGGATCCGTGTCCTGACTACCATCTAGACTCTTAATAAACATTTCGTAGAAAGAAACACTCATAGTGCCACCGAAGAACACCGTCGAGGCCACACCCTCGACCATGAAAGAACTCAAAGACACACTCTGGAAGGCCGCCGACAAGCTGCGTGGTTCCATGGATGCCTCCCAATACAAGGACGTCATCCTCGGCCTGGTCTTCCTCAAGTATGTTTCTGACGCGTTCGCCGAGCGACGCACCCAGCTTCACGACGAGCTCGTAGCCGAAGGTATGACCGACGACCAGACCGCCATGCTTATCGACGACACTGATGAATACACCGGTCACGGCGTGTTCTGGGTTCCCGACAACGCCCGCTGGGAGTACCTGGCCCAGAACGCCAAAGGGCTTTCGGCAAACTATGGTAACGCACCGCGGAACATCGGTGAACTTGTTGACGACGCCATGGATGCAATCATGGTTGCCAACCCGGCGCTGTCAGCCACTCTGCCCCGGATCTACAACCGCGAATCAGTCGACCAGCGTCGTCTGGGTGAGCTGATCGACCTGTTCAACACCGCCCGTTTCACCGGCCAGGGCCCGGGAAGAGCCCGAGACCTCCTGGGTGAGGTCTACGAATACTTCCTAGAGAAATTTGCCCGCGCCGAAGGAAAACGCGGCGGAGAATTCTACACTCCTGCTGGTGTTGTCCGAGTTCTGGTTGAAGTCCTGGAACCGACGAGTGGACGCGTCTACGACCCTTGCTGTGGATCCGGTGGCATGTTTGTGCAGACGGAGAAGTTCCTCGATGCCCATAACAAAGATCGAACCGCTATCGCTGTCTACGGCCAGGAGCTCAACGAACGCACCTGGCGTATGGCCAAGATGAACCTGGCCATCCACGGTCTCAACGCCAACCTCGGCCCCCGCTGGGGAGATACCTTCGCCCGCGATTTGCACCCAGAGATGCAAGCCGACTACATCATGGCCAACCCCCCGTTCAATATCAAGGACTGGGCACGAAACGAAGAAGACCCCCGCTGGCGCTACGGGGTGCCACCGAAAAATAACGCCAACTACGCCTGGATCCAGCACATCATCTCCAAACTCGCCCCCGGTGGCTCCGCCGGTGTGGTCATGGCCAACGGGTCCATGTCCTCGAACTCCGGTGGAGAGGGCAAGATCCGTGCCGAACTGGTCGAAGCCGACCTCGTCTCCTGCATGGTGGCACTGCCCACCCAGTTGTTCCGCTCCACCGGAATCCCGGTGTGTGTCTGGTTCTTCGCCAAGGACAAAACCGTCGGCGACCAAGGGGCGATTGATCGTACCGGTCAGGTGCTGTTTATCGATGCCCGCAACCTCGGCCACATGATCGACCGCGCTGAACGGGCCTTGAGTGATGAGGACATCGCCAAGATCGCCGATACCTTCCACACGTGGCGCGGAACCCCATCCGCTAAGGGCAGGACCTACGAAGACGAGGCCGGTTTCTGCTACTCAGCCACCCTGGAAGAAATCAAGGACGCCGATTACGCCTTGACCCCGGGCCGCTACGTGGGCGCAGCCGAAATCGAAGACGACGGCGAGCCGATCGATGAAAAGATCGAACGCCTAAAGAAAGAATTGCTCGACCAGTTCGACGAATCTGAGCGACTTGCGGCTGTAGTGCGCGAGCAGCTTAGGGGGGTGTCATGAGCCAGTTGGTACAACGCAGGCTTACCGACCTCTTGTCTTTCATCGTGGACAATCGCGGCAGGACTTGTCCTACATCCGAAACCGGGATCCCCCTTATCGCGACAAACTGCGTTAAAGACGATGAGCTGTACCCTGTTTTCGAGAAAGTCCGGTTTGTCGACGAAACCACGTACGAGACGTGGTTCCGGGCTCATCCAGAACCTGGAGACATACTCTTTGTTTGCAAGGGAAGTCCCGGGAGAACAGCTCTTGTACCTGACCCCGTCTCATTTTGCATAGCACAGGACATGGTGGCACTTCGTGTGGATCCAACAGTCGTAAATAATCGTTACTTGTATTACATGTTGCAATCTCAAAAAACCCGACATCAGATAGAAAATATGCATGTTGGGACAATGATTCCTCACTTCAAGAAGGGCGATTTCCCTAAGCTAGTCCTCTCGGTTCATGCCGACCTGGGCGAGCAGCAGGCCATCGCGGAGGTTCTGGGTGCTCTCGACGACAAGATCGCCGCCAACAGCGCTTGCATCCGTCTTATCGATGAACACTTAGCTGCCGAATACGAACGGACTCTTCAACAAGGAGAGGTCGTCGAAGAGCTAGGAGTTATCGCGGAGTTCCATAACAAGCGCCGCATCCCACTATCGGCTAAGCAGCGAGATGAACGCCCGGGAGCCGTACCCTACTACGGAGCAAGTGGGGTTTTCGGCTATGTGAACGAGGCGATCTTCGATGAGCCTCTTGTGTTGGTAGGAGAAGACGGTTCAGTGATCAACTCCGACGGAACACCTGTCATCCAATACATCTGGGGACCCTCGTGGGTCAATAATCATGCTCATGCTTTGAAGGGGAAACTGGTTTCAACGGAACTCCTTTACTACGCCATCCGACGAAGCCAAGTGTCTACATTGGTTACCGGAGCGGTTCAACCGAAGATAAATATGGGAAATCTCAAACGTCTTCAGCTTGCCCTTCCCGCCCCCGAATCTCGAACCTCCACGGAAGCCATAATTGCTGCTGAGGTAGCCGCTAAACGCGCTTTTACCACGGAAAATCGGACGCTCGTCGCCACCCGTGATGCCCTGTTACCCCAGCTAATGTCGGGTAATCTCCGGGTCAAGGACGCTGAGAAGATCGTCAAGGACGCGTTCTGATCCACCCGATGGTGCCGTCTTTGTCTGCACTTGTGCTTGAGCTGCAGGTGGGGCTGATTAGAGTGAGGTCAAAGAACCTAAATATATGAAGACAGAGGCGTGTGATGGGAATGCAGACCAGTTTTTCCGAGGCCGACTGGGAAGCCCTAGTCCTCGACCAGCTCGGCGAGAACAGCTGGCTGCCCGTCCACGGTGATGACATCGCTCCTGGCACCGGTGAGCGCGACTCCTGGGATGAGCTGCTCATCCGCCCCCGCCTGCTGGCTGCGCTGCGCCGGCTCAACACCCAGGTGCCGGATCAGTACCTGCAGCAGGCGTTAGCTGAGATCATCGCGCCCTCGTCGCAGGATGCGATCACCGAGAACCACCGCATCCACAAAATGTTCGTTGATGGTCACCGCATCACCTACCTCGACGCCGACGGAACCGAGCACAACCCCACCCTGCGGATCATCGGCACCGAGGAGATCGACAACGACTTCCTCGCCGTCAACCAGGTCCCCCTCGTCCAGGGCGACTACCGACGCCGGTTCGATGTGGTGTTGTACTGCAACGGCATGCCGGTGAGCATCATGGAGCTGAAAAAAGCCGGCTCACATACAGCTGATGTCGCCGCCGCGCACGCCCAGCTGCAGACCTATCTGCGTGAGTTTCCCCTGGCGTTTCGCTTCTGCGTGTTTACCTTTGCCTCCGATGGGTTGGACGCCAAGTACGGTACCCCGTTTACCCCGCTCAACCACTTCTCCCCCTGGAACGTCGACGACGACGGAGCCCCCGTCCCTGCCGGCCACACCCTCGACGGGGAAGCCGTGCTGCCGATCGAAACCGCGATCGCCGGGTTGTACAACCCCACTCGGTTCCTGCAGCTGCTGCGTTCCTACACCGCGTTCGATGCCGGGGCCGAAGGCCTGGTCAAACGGATCGCCAAGCCGCATCAGTACTTCGCGGTGACCAAGGCCGTGGGATCGACGATTGATGCGGTGCGCACCAACGGCAAGGCTGGCGTGGTGTGGCATACCCAGGGCTCGGGCAAGTCCATGGAAATGGAGCTCTACACCGCCGCGGTCATGCGCCACCCGGTGCTGAAAAACCCCACCGTCGTCCTGGTCACCGACCGCACCGAACTCGACGGCCAGCTCTACTCCAGCTTCGCCCGCTCCCAGCTGTTGCCTGATACCCCGAAACAAATCAGCAAACGTGCGGAACTACGCGAAGAACTCACCAGCCGGGGAACCGGCGGAATCTACTTCACCACCCTGCAGAAATTCAGCCTCACCCAAGTGGAAAAAGACTCCGGCACCGAGCATCCACTGCTCAGCGACCGGAAAAACATCATCGTCATCGTCGATGAGGCCCACCGCAGTCACTACGACGACCTCGACGGTTATGCCCGCCACCTGCGTGATGCGCTGCCTAATGCCACGCTTATCGCGTTTACCGGCACGCCGATCTCGTTTGAGGACCGCAATACCCGCGACGTGTTCGGCGACTACATCGACATCTACGACTTGTCGCGTGCCGTCGACGACGGGGCAACCGTCCCGGTGTACTTCGAGCCCCGCCTGATCAAGGTACAACTGGCAGACGGCGTCACCGAGGATGACCTGGATACTGCCGCCGACGAGGCCACGACCGGGCTGGGGATAGAGGACCGGGCCCGGATCGAGCAGTCCGCGGCCGTGGTCAACGCCGTTTACGGTGCTCCGGACCGCCTAGCCATCCTCGCCCAGGATCTGGTCACCCACTGGGAGCAACGCCACCGGGCCGTGGCACCGTTTATCGCTGACCCGGACGGCGCCCCCACCTTCGGCAAGGCACTCATCGTCGGTGCAACCCGGGAGATCTGCGCGAACCTCTACACCGCGATCACCACCCTGCGCCCGGACTGGCACTCTGAGGAGATCGACAAGGGCAAGATCAAGGTCGTCTATTCCGGCTCCGCCTCCGACACCCCGCCGGTCGCAGATCATGTGCGCCGTCAATCGGCGAACAACACGATCAAGGAGCGTCTGAAAGACCCGGAAGATGAACTTGAGCTGGTCATCGTCAAGGACATGATGCTCACTGGCTTCGATTCCCCGCCACTACATACGCTCTATCTCGACCGTCCGCTCAAGGGTGCACTGCTGATGCAGACCCTCGCCCGGGTCAACCGCACCTTCCGCGGGAAAACCGACGGTCTGCTCGTCGCCTACGCTCCTCTGGCCGACAACCTCGCCAAAGCTCTAGCTGAATACTCGAATACCGACCAGGCCCGCAAACCCGTCGGCAAGAATATCGACGAAGCCGCCGCCATGGTCACCGTGCTCGTGGGCCGGCTCCGGGAACTACTTGCCGATCACGACTGGCAGGCGGTGCTGAACCAACCAGGACCGAAGTCCTTCTTGAACGCCGTGACCGGAACGGTGAACTACCTGCGTGATCCCGCCACTCCGGGCAATGCCGCAGCCGAGGATGACTCGGAGACTCTGGCTGCCCGCTACCGGAACACCGCCGGGCAGTTGGCGAGGGCGTGGGCGTTGTGCACCGGTTCCGGGCAGCTGGAGGACCTGCGGCCTGAGATTCAGGTATATGAGGAGATCAGGGTGTGGATGGGCAAATATGATGCCCAGGATCGCGCCAGCCGTGGTGAACCCGTGCCTGAGGATGTTCAACGCATGCTCGGCCAACTCATCGCCACCGCCACCGATGCCACCGGCGAGGTCCTGGACATCTACGAGGCTGCCGGCATGCCCCACCCCTCTCTAGATGATCTGACCCCCGAGTTCATCGCCAGGACTCAGAAGGCGCGCAACCCGCAGCTCGCGATCGAGGCGCTACGTGCTCTGATTTCCGAGGAGTCCCGACGGAGCACGCGGAATAACGCCATCAGGCAGCGGGCGTTTTCCGAACGGATCACCGAGCTGATGAACAGGTACACCAACCAGCAGTTGACGTCTGCTGAGGTCATCGCCGAGCTGGTCGCCCTGGCCAAGGAGGTGGCCCAGGAATCCAACCGTGGACAGCAGTTCTCCCCACCCCTCAATGAGGATGAACTCGCCTTCTATGATGCCGTGGCGGTGAACGAATCGGCCGTCACTGAACAGGGACCCAACATGCTGGCTGAGATCGCACGCCAGTTGGTGGCCGTGATGCGACGTGATGTCCGGACTGACTGGACCGTACGGGAGGATGTCCGGGCAAAACTTCGGTCCTCGGTGAAGCGACTCTTGATACTCAATGGTTATCCACCGGACAAGCAACCGGAGGCCATCAAGTTGGTCATCGAGCAGATGGAGACGATGGCCCAACACCGGGCGTAGACCAGGTGGGGAACGGAAACCACCCCGACGGTGCGCAGGGACCGTCGGGGTGGGGCGTCGACAAGCGCTCTAGAGGAAGCGCTTCGGCACCTCGGGCTCGCCGAGGGAGAGCATGAGGCGGTTGGCCCAGTTGAAGAAGGCCACGGAGTTGATCAGGTCGACGATCTGCAGATCGGTGAAGCCAACGCCACGCAGCTTGGTGATGCAGCCCTGGTTGAAGGCCATCGGGGTGGCGGTCAGGGCACGGGCGGCATCGCGGATGACGTTCCACTGATCGGACCCCAGGTCGGCGTCGACACCGTTGTCGATGAGCGCGTTGACATCATCGAGACGCTCCGGGGCCTCCTCGACGGAACGGCCAGCGTGTACGGAGGCGCAGTAGACGCAGCCGTTGAACCGGGAGGTGACGGTGGCGGCGATCTCACGCTCGGCGCGGCCCACGCCCTCACCGTCGGTGTTGTAGAAGATGTCAAGGTCGGTCAGGGTGCGGGCCTTCAGCGCCTGGGGGTCGCGGGCGAGCAGGCGGAAGTACGGCATGTCAGCGCGCTCGGGCTTGATGAGCGATTCGAGCTGTTCCTCGGTCAGATCCGCCTTGGCCACCGGTGGCACCCACGGCTTCCAACCGAGGGCGTGGTTGACGAATGCCTCGGGTCGGTTGATGTCCTCGTAGGTGGTGATGGGGAAACCCTTGTCCGACAGGGTCCACTCGACCTCGGGAACGGCGAGGCGGCCCTTGATCTTGACCTTGATGTCCTCACCATTCAGGGTGCGCAGACCGTAGGCCACGCGCAGCTGGAAGGTGAGGAAGCTGATCAGCTGGGACAGTGACACCGTGTCATCCGCGCTCCAGCCGGCCTCGGACAGTCGACCGAGGACCTCGGGGCGGGAATCACGCGGGTGGAACACCAGCAGGTGGGCGTAATCGAAGGCCGCGGCCAGGCGCTCGCCGAGCACGGAGGCGTCGGTGTGTACGGAACCACCTGGCTGGGATTCGGCAGCCAGGCCCGGTTCGCGGTAGGTGCCATACGGTCCGGCGGACAGGGTCGCGTCGATGGCGTCGGTGACGGCGTTGGCCAGGGTGGTGGGGGCGTCGTCGAGAAGCAGATCCGAGTAGAGCTCGACCGCCGGGGTGAACTGGTGCAGGCCTGCCACATAGGTGGCCACGGCATAACGCTCCCCGAAGCTGAAGGTGCCCGGGTTGATGGGCTCGAGGAGTGCCTCGAAGCTCTTCTGGGCGTTGTCGCGCGCCTGTGGACGGTTGTCACGCAGGTGTGGAAGATCGGTGCCGACAAGCATGTCGATGATGTCTGCCATGTAAATATCTCCTGTTGAACGGCGTGTTAGAGGCCGAGGTTGAGGTCACCGCCACGGTACCGGGAACCCGGGATCGCGTCGATGAGCTGGCGGGTGAAATCGGACTGCGGATTGTTGAACACATCCATCGTAGGACCGTATTCCACCTGTTGTCCCCGACTCAGGACGGAAACGGTGTCGGATATCTCACGAACCACCGCGAGATCATGCGAGATGAACACATAGGTCAACCCCAGTTCGCGCTGCAGATCATCGAGCAGACGCAGGATCTGCGCCTGGACGGTGACATCGAGGGCGGACACCGCCTCATCGAAGACGACGAGCTCGGGCTCCAGGATCATGGCGCGGGCGATGGCCACACGCTGGCGCTGGCCACCGGAGAGCTCCCGCGGGCGACGCGTGGACATCCGCGGATCCAGTGCCACCAAATCGAGGTAGTGCTCGACCTTGGCGTTGATCTCCTGTTTGGACAGTTTGGTGAAATTGCGCAGCGGCTCCCCGATGGTGGCGCCGATGGTCTGGCGCGGGTCCAGGGAGGAGTACGGGTTCTGGTAGACCAGCTGCACCTCGCGGCGGAACTCCCGACGCTGCGTCTTGTTCAGCGTGGTGGTGTCACGGCCCGCAATGACGATGGAACCCGAGGTGGGTGTGTTGAACCCGGAGATCGCCCGGCCGATGGTGGTCTTGCCGGAACCGGACTCGCCCACCACCGCGTGGGTGGTGCCGGGCAGCACCTCGAAGGAGACATCGTTGACGGCGACGAAGACCTCGTCCTTACCGCGGGTGTATTCCTTGCGGAGGTTGTCCACCACCAGCAGAGGGCCCTTGGCGCGGGCCTCGGCGGGGTCGACGGCCGGCACACGGGTAGTGATATCACCGATGGTCAGCGACGGCGCATCCGCTAGCAGCTGCCGGGAATACGGGTGCTGGGGGTCGGTGAGGACCGATGCGGCGTGTCCGTGTTCGCGGACCTCACCCTGTTGCATGACGACGATCTGATCAGCACGGTCGCCGGCCACAGCCAGGTCGTGGGTGATGAACAGGATGCCCAGACCGAGTTCGGCCTGCATCTCCTCCAGCAGATCCAGGATGATCTTCTGCACCGTGACATCCAGGGCGGAGGTTGGTTCATCGGCGATGATGAGGTCCGGTTCCAGGGCGATGGCCGCGGCGATGAGGGCACGCTGTTTCATACCACCGGAGAGTTCATGCGGGTACTGGTTGTAGCGGACCTCGGGGTTGTCGATACCCACACGCGCCAGCAGTTCAATGACCCGTTTCTTACGCTCCGCCGTTGTTCCGCGACGGTGGATGTCCAGGCCCTCCCCCACCGATGCACCGATCGTCTTGACCGGGTTGAGGGAGTTGTTGGGATCCTGCGGGATCAGACCGATCCTGGTGCCGCGGATCTCCCGCCACTCGCGCGGGGTCAGACCCACCAGGGATTTGCCCTGGAAACGGATCTGACCGGAATCCACCTCGGCGTTATCGGCCAGCAGGCCGATGACCGCCTGCGCGGTGGTGGACTTACCGGAACCGGACTCACCCACGATGGCGGTGATCTGTCCCGGGTGCACGGTGAGGCTGACGTTGTTCACGGCGTGCACGACACCCTTGGCGGTGCCGTAGGAGACGACCAGGTCCTCGATCTCCAGCAGTGGCTGGGTGGTGGCGCCTGCTGCGGAGTTCGTGGCAGACAGTGGGGTACTCATCAGGGTTACGCCTCCTTTCGGATGATGCGGCTGAGGTAGTTGGCGGACAGGACGACGACGATGATGACCAGACCGGGCAGGACCGTCAGCCACCAGGAGGTGGCCATGTAGTCACGGGCATCGGAGATGAGCAGACCCCACTCCGGGGTCGGTGGCGGTGCACCGTAACCGAGGAATCCGAGGATGGACAGCTGCAGGATGGCGGAACCGAACTGCAGGGCGGCCAATGCCAACACCGGGGTCAGGGAGTTCGGCAGGATGTGGCGGAACAGCACCTGCACCTGGGTGCCACCGGAACCGTAGGCGGCCTCGACGAAATCGGAACCCGCAACGGTGATGACCTGGGAGCGGGCCAGGCGAGCGAAGGTGGCCACGGAGGTCACACCGACCGCGATGGCGGCGTTCATGGTGCCGTATCCCAGCAGGATGATCACCGACAGGGACAGCAGCAGCGCCGGGATGGACAGCAGGACATCCACGAAACGCATGAGCAGGGTATCCACCCAGCCACGCTGCGAACCGGCCAGCAGGCCGATCAGGGTGCCCACGATCAGGCCGACGAGCACCGCGATGAGCGCACCCAGCAGGGTTTCACGCGCACCGTAGACCACACGGGCGTAGAGGTCACGGCCCACCGAGTCGGTACCGAACCAGTGCTCACCACTGGGGGCCAGCAGCGCGGTGGTCTGGGAATCAAACGGGCTCTGGGAGGTGAACAGGCCCGGAATCAGCGCCATGAGAACAGCGAGGGCCAGGACCACGATGGACAGGAGCGCGCCGGGGCGGGTCCACGGGTTGGTGGCAGTGCGACGTTTCCGGGCACCATCGGCGGTACCGCTGCGCGGGTTGGGGAACACCATTTTCTTCGGCATCTCTGTGTTACTCATTGGTTTATGCCCTCTCCCTGTGGCGCAGACGTGCATCGAGGACCGGGTAGAGCAGGTCGACGATGAGGTTGATCAGGACGTAGATGGCGGCGGCGATGACGACGATGGCCAGCATGACCGGGGTGTCACGGTTGGCCACGGCGTTGACCGTCATGGCTCCGATGCCGGCGCGACCGAAGACGGTCTCGGTGACCACGGCACCGCCGACGAGTTCGCCGAAGAGGATGCCCGCCATGGTCAGGGTGGGCAGCAGGGCGTTGCGGAGCACATTGCGGAAGAAGACCCACATCTCACTGGCACCACGTGCCCGCACCGCGGCGATGAACGGCTGGTTCTTCACCTCTTCGATGGAGCGGATGAGCACCTGGGCCAGCGGGGCTGCGATCGGAATGGCCAGGGTGATGGTCGGCAGGATCAGGGCCTGGCCGGTGCTGGCACCGATGACCGGGACCCACCCCAGGCGGAAGGACACCACCTGGATGAGCATGATGCCGAGCCAGAAGCTGGGCAGGGAGACGAAGAACGGTGGCAGGGCGTTGAAGAAGGCACGCAGCCAGGCGAACCGGTCCAGGGTGGCCAGGATGGCGATCCCCAGGGCGAGGACCACCGCGAGGCTGAACGCCAGGACGGCGAGGGTGAGGGTGCCGGGGAAGGCCTCGGCGATCATGGTGGACACCGGGGTGCCGTACTGGACGGAGTACCCGAAGTCACCGGTGAGGAAGCCTCCCAGCGCCAGGAAGAACTGGACGATCAGTGGTTGATCGGCACCGTAGGATTCCCTGATGTCCTGCAGCTGGGCAGGTGACAGACCGAGATCGGGGCTGGCGTAGCGTGCGCTGACGGCATCGCCCGGCAGTGCGGACAGCAGGATGAAAGCCAGGACGAAGGTGACAAGAAGCACCACCACCGCCTGACCGATGCGGCGCAGAATCTGTGCGGTGGTCATCTAGTCCTCCTCCTTGCGGGCTGCTGCATCAGTGGTTCCGTCAGGGGCAGTGGTGTCGGTGTCGCCCTCAACCTCACCGGATCCGTCGTCCTCGACGGAGAAATCCAGGTAGGTCTCGTAGAAATCCGGTCGGCCGATGACCTCCGGGGCGAAACCCTGGACATAGGGCTGCAGGCCGTAGACGACGGGTTCCTCGAACAGGGGCAGTGCGTAGGCCTGTTCGGTGATGTAGTCCTGGGCCGCGGCGGACGCTGCGGCACGGTCCTCCTCCTTCGGGCTGGAGGCGATGGCGAAGAGCAGCTCCTCCAGTTTCGGATCACCGATGTCCTCGGTGCCGTCCTCAGCGGTGGTGAAGTTGAGGAAGGCGTTGCGGTTGGTGGAGTAGAACTTGGACTTCAACACGTCGTAGTCGGCGCGGCCGACCATGGAGTGACGCACCTGGATCTTGTCCATGTCCAGGGAATCCGCGGTCTGGGTGGCGTGGTCACCGGGGTTGAGGTTGACCTTGACGCCGATGGCGGCCAGCTGGTCCTGGACCATGGTGGTCACCTCGCGGGAGCGTGGCTGCGGGACGGCCTCGTTGAAGGTCAGTTCGAGGATCTGGCCGTCCTTTTCGCGGTAGCCGCTCGGCCCCATGACCCAACCGGCGTCGTCCAGCAGACGTTCAGCCTCCGCCGGGTCGTAGTCGTAGGCGCCCTCCTGCTCCTTGTAGCCCAGGGCGTTGGACGCCAGGGTCGAGGTGGCGAGCTTGTAGGAGGGGCTGAAGAGCACGTCCATGATGGTCTCGCGGTCCACGCCCCGGATCAGTGCCTGGCGTACGCGGATGTCCTGGAGGAGGGGGTGCTTGAAACGGAAGAAGTACCCGTTGTTGACACCGCTGGTGGAGTTCCAGACCACATTGAGGCCCTCATCGATGAGGTGTGCCTCCACGGGGGCCTCGATCTGGCGGGCGATGTCCGCCTGCCCGGAGACCAGCGCACCGGTGCGCACAGATTCCTCGGCGGCCAGGACGTACTCGATCTCCTCGAGCTTGGCCGGTCCCTGGTGGTCACGTGACGGTGGTGCCCAGTTGTAATCCTCACGGCGGGTGAGGGTGAGGTTGGTGCCGAGGGTCTCCGAGGTGATCACGAAGGGGCCGGAGCCGATGATGTTGACGGCGTTGCCCGGTGCGAACTCCTCGGTACTCAGGTCCAGGGTGGCGTCGGAGTAGAGGCCGGCGTTGAAGGAGCTGGTGGCCTGGGCGAAACCCGGGGCCGGTTCGGTGAAGTGGAAGCGGACGGTGTTCTCGTCGATCACCTCGCCGTAGTCGTAGCTGGTGATCTGCTCCGAGGTGGTCAGGCGGCGGTCCTTGTCACCCCTGCCGTAGAGATCGAAGTTCTTCACCACGTTCTCAGCCGTCAGGGGTGTGCCATCCGAGTAGGTGACATCGGTGCGGATGGTGAAGGTGAACTCGGTGGCGTCCTCATTGATCTCCGGCAGTTCGGTGGCGATCCAGGGCTTGAGCTCAAGGGTCTCGGGGTCCTGGTAGAGGAGGCGGTCGGTGATGTTGTTGACCACGGCACCGTTGGGGTAGAAACCGGCGGACGGTGGGTAGAGGGTGGCGAAGAATCCGGGCTCCAGGTAGGTGAGGCTGTTGCGGTCCCCCTCCTCGGCGGGTGCGGTGGTGCACCCGGCCAGTACCGCCAGGCTGGTGACCATCGCTGCGACCGATCCGGCCACCTTACTGAACCGAGCGGTATGCTTATCCCGACCAACCGGTCCATCCGCCCGTCGTGGGCGTTTGCCCCACACGTGCTTTCCTAACACTTGCGTTTCCCTTCTGGATCCGTCGTTTACTTTCTTCGTCATTTATTAATTAGACTTAGAAGTTAACACACAATTAGACTGATCGGTACTATTGCAGTAGACCAATCTGTCTAGCACAAGCACTATATCTTTCTGAGCAGGAGTTTCCCGTGAACCAGTCCCCGCACACACCCCCGGCAGAGGTCGCGATCATCGGTGTCGGCCCGCGGGGCATCTCCGTCATCGAACGCATCGCCGCCCAGCTCACCGCGACAGACGCCACCGGACAACCAGAGCGTGGCCTCATCCTCCACCTCATCGAGGACTCCCAGATGGGCGCCGGCAACATCTGGCGCACCGACCAGACCCGGACCCTGTGCATGAACACCCTCGCCGGTGCGGTCACCCTGTTCACCGAACCCGGCTCCACCGTCACCGCACCGGTCGTGGAGGGCCCCACCCAGTACGACTGGATCCGTCTGCTACGCGGTGACGCCGAGGACACCCTCACCGACATCCCCGAACCGGCCATTGACCTCTTCCGGGCCCACCCACCGGCACCGGAGGTCGCCGAGGATTTCCGGGAGGAGATCGACCAAACCGTGCCACAGTCCAACCCCTCACGCGCCCTCTACGGCGCCTACCTGCGGTGGGCCTTCGATGTTGCACTCGCCCTGCTGCCGGACTGGGTGCAGGTGGAACAGCACCACGCCCGCGCGGTGACCATCCGCGAGGACGGCGACCGGGATGTGATCACCCTGTCCGATGCCAGCATGGTCACCGCCGATGCCACCGTCCTGGCCGTCGGGTGGCAGACCCCGGCCCCCAACGCCGAGGAGCAGGCCCTGGCGCAGGCGGTCGAGGATCATCCCGAGCTCATCTGGATCCGCCCGGGGAACCCGGTGGAGCAGAACCACCGGGATATCCCCGAGGGGGAGACGGTACTCGTACGCGGACTCGGCATGGGCTTCTTCGACATCATGGCCCTGACCACGATCGACCGCGGCGGCGTCTTCCACGAGGATCCCACCACCCGTTCCGGCCTGCGCTATGAACCCACCGGCCGGGAACCCCACTTTGTCATCTCCTCCGGGCGTGGCTATCCCTACCTGCCCAAATCCGATTACAAGTCCCTGCCCCCATCCGCGAAACTCGCCCGCCTCAAGGCTGTCATCAGTGCGCTTAAAGCACAGAACCGTGACGTCGCCTCCATCAATTACGACACCGAGGTGTGGCCGGCGGTCGCCCGTGATGCCTACGAGGCCTACTACGAAAACCTCCACCGCGTGAACCCGGAGGCCATCACCACCTCCCTGCAGGCCATTACGGAGACGATCGATGCGGTGGACGTCGACAAGCTCCCCACCGCACTGCGCCCGCACGTCACCTCGACCGACCACGTCTTCGACCTGCGCGCGTGGGAGTACCCGCTGGCCGGGGTCAACGGCACCGTCGCCGATGTCACCACGCGCATCGCCGCGCGCATGGCCGAGGACATCCGACACGCGGAACTGGCGTGGGACAGCCCCTTAAAATCCGCCCTGTGGTCGATCTCCGCGTCCCGCAAACCCAGCAGCCTCCTCGGCGCGGAGGGCCGCCTCACCTTCGAATCCCGCCGCAACCGCTTCGCCGCGGTCATGGCGATCGGCCAGATGGTCGGGTCCGGCCCGCCGCTGTTCCGCACCCGCGAACTGCTCGCGCTTGTCGACGCCGGCCTGGCTACCTTCGCCGGCGCCCGCCCGCAGGTCAGCGTCCAGACGGACGGGGGGACCGCCACGTGGCAGCTCACCTCCCCCACCACCGGCGACACGCCGCTGCGCTCCCGGGTGCTTATCGACGCCTGGATGCACAACCCCGACATCCGCGTCCCCGGTGACCCACTCGGCCAGGCACTCATGGCCGACGGCCGCGTGCGTCCCTTCGCCAACTACACCTCCGACGGCACCGAGGCCCCCTCCGGTTCCCCCGAGGTGGACCCCGACACCCGCCTGCTCATCCACCCCGACGGCGACCTCGATCCACGCGTGCAGCTGATCGGCATCCCCACCTACGCCCAGCTGCCCGACACCACCATCTCCCCCATGCCCGGCACCGACCCCCTCATGCTGCAGGAAACGGATAAAACAGCGGTGGATCTCCTGCGCCGGGTGGGACTGGCGTAACCGCCGGGATAGAGTCGGTGGTTGGGCCTCAGACACCCCCACCAACAACCAACCACCTTCTCCAGGAGTGATAGCCATGTCCGCAGCCCCCACCGGGTACACCAATTTCAACGGCGATTTCATTGAATTCGGTTCGCCCGAGGCCCTCGCGGAGGAGGCCCGCACCACCGCACTGGACAGGGACCACGTCTTCCACTCCTGGTCCGCCCAGGACAAGATCACCCCGAAAGCCTGGGCCACCGCGGATGGTGCGATTCTCTATGACTATGAGGGCAGGGCCTTCATCGACATGGGATCCCAGCTGGTCAGCGCCAACCTGGGCCACAACCACCCGGCGCTGGTGGAGGCGATCCGCACCCAGGCCGGTCGCATCACCAACCTCAACCCGGCGTTCGCCAATGACATCCGCTCCGAGCTGGCCGGGCAGATTATCGCGTGCGCGCAGGGGGAGTTCTCCCACGTGTTCTTCACCAACGGTGGTGCCGACGCCATCGAACACGCCATCCGCATGGCCCGCCTGCACACCGGCCGCAACAAGATCCTCTCCGCCTACCGCAGCTACCACGGCGCGACCGGATCCGCGATGATGCTCACCGGTGAGCACCGTCGTCTGGGCAACCCCACCACCGACGGTGACATCTACCACTTCTGGGCACCATTCCTCTACCGCTCCTCCTTCTTCGCAGAGAACGAGGAACAGGAGTGTGAGCGCGCCCTGACCCACCTCGCGGAGACCATCGCCTTCGAGGGGCCGGGCATGATCGCAGCCATCGTCATCGAACCGGTTGTCGGTTCCTCCGGCATCATCGTCCCGCCGGCCGGGTACCTCGCAGGTGTCCGTGAGCTGTGTGACCAGCACGGCATCCTGCTCATCGCCGATGAGGTCATGGTGGGTCTGGGCCGCACCGGCAAATTCTTCGCCTATGAGCACGCCGGGGCGGATGTCGAGCCGGACATGATCACCTTCGCCAAGGGCATCAACGCCGGTTACGCCCCGCTCGGTGGTGTGGTGATGACCCGCGCCATCCGTGACACCTTCGACGCCCAGGCCTACTCCGGTGGCCTGACCTACTCCGGTCATCCCCTGGCGGTGGCCCCGGCACTGGCCGCACTGAAGGTCTATGAGGATGAGAAGATCTTCGAGCGGGTGGCCTCCCTGGGCGAGAACCTCATCGGTCCCCGCCTGGCGGAGATCGGGCAGAAATACGCCGCCGTGGGTGATGTGCGGGGCATCGGCTTCTTCTGGGCCCTGGAGTTCGTCAGCGACGCGCAGGCCAAGACCCCCGCCGGCGCCGATGCCATGGCCGCCGGTGCCGCCGCACTCAAGGAACACGGCGTGTGGCCGATGGTCTCCGGACACCGCTTCCACATCGCACCCCCGTTGATCACCACCGAGACCCAGCTGGAGCAGCTGCTGGAGGCCATCGATGTGGCGGCTGCCGCGGTGGATGCGGAGATCTTCGCCCTGGCGCGTTAGTTCCTGTCGGCCAGCTCCACCCGGGGACGCACATCCACATTGGTGATCTGGGTGGTCTCCCCCGCATCCACCACAAAGCGGATCGCGCGGGCCACCTCCACCGGCTCGATATACCACTCGGGCCGGTACTCACCACCCTTGTCCTCCACCAGGCCCCGCAGCATGGGGGTGTCGGTCGGTCCGGGGCTGACGGTGGAGACCCGTACCCCGGCGACGGATTCCTCCCTGCGCAGCGCATCGGCCAGGCCCCGCAGGGCATGCTTGCTCGCTGAGTAGATGGTGTTGCCCGGATGGGCACCGGTGCCGGCACCGGAGTTGATGAACACGATCTGTCCCTGTGCCGCACGCAGCGCCGGCAGCAGCTGGCGGGTCAGTTCCGCGGGCACCACCACATTGAGATCCAGGTGATCGTGCCAGTCCCGCACCGTGGCGGATTCCACACTCCGGTTGTGGGCGATCGCCGCGGCGTGGACGAGGACATCCACACGCCGGAGGTCGGGCAGCTGGGGGATTCCAGCCCCGTTGTCACCGAGGAGATCGGAGACGATATCGGTCTCCACCGCCACGACATTGTCGATCCCCTCCAGCTGTGCGAGCACCCCGGCATTACGACCGAGCGCATAAACCCTGTGGTCACGGGCTAAATCACGGACAATCTCCACGCCCATTCCACCGGTCGCCCCGGTAACCACTGCCACTGCTTCACTCATGATGGTTACTCCTCAGAAAATAGTTTCTACCCAAAAACAGGTGTAGCTGTAGGGACTGTGATGTTAATTATCTCAATCCTATGGATTTAATTGTAGGCACAGCGTAATCTCTTGAGTCATGCCAAGCGAAAACTCACAACCCGCTGCATCCCCCGTCACCGGTTCCACAGGTCGTCGCCCGGGACGGCCAACACAACGAATCCTCACTGTTGAGTCCATCATCGACCGTACCTTCACCATCGCCGGCCAGGAGGGCTTCGCGGCCGTCACCATGAACCGTCTCGCCCGCGAGATGGGCGTGACCCCCAGGGCCCTGTACAACCACGTGGCCAACCGTCAGGAGATCATCGACCGCGTCTGGATACGGTTCACCGACGCGCTCGAGGTACCCGATCTGGACCCCGAGAACTGGCGTGACTCCTTCCACGAGCTGTGGGGATCACTGCGGCAGCAGTTCCGCAAGCACCCGCGCCTGTTGCTCGTCGCCCAGGACGAGACGATCACCACCTCTGCGACCTCCCCCATCGGTATCGGCCTGGTGGAGAAGAGCCTACAGTTCTTCGTCGATATCGGGTTGACCCTGCGGCAGGCCATCGTGATCCGCGAGATGCTCATGGCGGACCTGTTCAACTTCGCCCTCAACGCGGACTACAACTACGACCGTCGGGATGAAGACACCCGAGCGGAGACCTTCCGGCCGGTCCCCCAGGCGTGGCTAGATGAGGAACCCGATGTGGATGCGCCTCTGACCCGGAAGGCAGTCGACGAGGCCGTCACCACCTCCGACGAACTGTTCAGCTACATCGTGGAGGCCCGCATCGCCTATGTGGAGAAGGTCCTCGAAGGACGGACCGAGCTGTAGACCTCATCCCACCGGGAGCCCTTCAGCCCGGGAACGTCGCTACCCACCCCGCCGGGGCACTACCGCTGATCAGCCCTGCGGGTGGCGCGGAACGCCTTCCAGGCCACAGATGCCAGGAAGACGACTCCCACAACGGTGGCGATGTACCGCGACGACTCCATGCCCGTCGTTGCGTCGATGATGATGGAGCCGATGAGCACGGCTGCGGCCAGGAGCATCACGAGGATTCCCGGACCACCGAAGTAGTTCTGGGTGCAGGAGGAATGCACTTCCCTGTCTCCGATGCTGTTGGGCGATGACATAGTGTTCTTTCCTTGTAGTGTGTTCTCCCCGGGCTGTCACCCCGGAGACCCATCTGGGATCCCACCACCGCATGTGAGCACATCCCGGCGCTCACATGCGCAATGCGATCATCTGCAGGGACGGCAGACGTGGCAGCCAACCGGCCCGGAGCTCCCTCCGAAACCAGCGCCTCACCGCTGTTTTTCAGAGGGTGTCACAATAATCCCGTTCATCCATCCGCTATCCGGGGTGGAGAGTGCAAAGCTACCGGCTCCGCCTCTTCACCTACCGATGCCCCTGAAGCCCGTGGTTTTCCCGTAGTTCTGACCATAGCTCTTCCACCAGGGCATTGTGCCTTCCGGAGCTCACCTGTATACCTTCGACTACCGGATGATGAAACCCATTGATTTCCTGCAACCCATATGGCAGTGCCGTCCCCACGGACATACCCAGGTATCCACCGAGAACGGCTGAACTCCCCCGCGGAGATAAGTCAACCGTTTTACGCTCACCGTATCCGAAAGACTACTTCCCGATCCGATTCCCCTGATGACGTGGGCCACGGAGTTAAACTTGAAGGCTGTATCTCCACGTGCGGGTGGCCCACCCTCAGGGGCCCGGCTGGACGCGCATCATCACGGTGTCGTGAGGGACTTCATTGCCTGTGAGGTCCTCGGTAACATAGCGCTGGTCATCGGAATTCTCCCTGTTGTTTTCTGCTTTCCGGTGATCAGCTCACCCGCCACGGCAGACCTCTGATCTGGGCAGGCGGCAGCGGTAGTGTGAAAACTAATGCGAGGATCACGATAATGCAAGAAATGGGCACGTCCCGGCTCGTTCCCACGTCCCGGTTTCCGGGCACGCCAGCGCTCACGGCGGCTTTCGCCCTCCTCGCCTTCCTCATTTTCGCCCTCCAATGGTTCCCGGAAGAACCCACGTGGTCGGGCATCGAGTTGATCCTGTTCCTCTCCATCGCGAGTTCCCTCCCGCTGTCCGTCCATTTCCCCCGGGCTACCGCAATCATGCTGGCGATTGCCTATCTCGGCGTGCTGGCCGCCGATGCCCGACCGGGTCTGTTGTTCCTCATCGCGCCCTGTGTGGTGGGGGTCCTTGCTTTTCGACGCCACTGGTGGTGGGCCCTCCTCCCACTGGCCACGGCCATGCTGTCCGGTTTCCATCAACCGTCTGAAGGCCGGTTCGTTGTCGATGTCGAATCCTTTCTCATCGGGTTCCTGATGTTCCTTCTTCCCCTCGGTGGTGGCAGCTGGTTCGGTGCCGTAGCCCGTTCCCGGGAAGCGGAACAGAGAAGAATCCGGGAGAGGAGGGAGGAGCTGTCCCATGCCCTTCATGATGACATCGCAACACGTCTGAGCTCGGTCATTGTCCAGCTGGAAGCCGCCGGGATCAGATCCGCCAACAGTAATCCCGCCCTTGTCGCCGACCTGACAGACTCGGCACTCGCCGTGCGCACCACGTTGGCGTCGTTACGCATGTTGATCGACAATCTCAGCTCGCCCGTCGACGCGGTGGCGGACACCGGGAGAACATCACTCGTTCCCCTCCTGATGCACGGAGCGGACTCGTTGCGCAGACAGGGTTTCGACGTCAACTGTGACATCAGATCGGGAAGCACCACCGGGCTTCCCCTCATCAGTGCCTCCCTGGACAAGGTACTCGGCGAGGCACTGGCGAATGTCGCCAAACATGGGGATCCAGAGGAGCAGGTCCGGATCGTGGCGGACTGCTCACCGCGGAGGACGGAGATCACCATCGAGAACTCCTACACAGATGAGGAGGCGAGGACGGGTTCGAACAGGCTTGGGATTGAAACCATGCAGCGTCATCTCGCCGCTGATCGTGGTGATCTCCACATCAGTGACAGCGGGCGGGTGTGGACGGTGGTGATCTCCATTCCAACCACATGATTCCACCACCAAGCTGCCGTTACCCCGATCCCTGTTGTGAAAGGTCTCCTTGAAACATGAACATGCTCATTCCCGTCCTGCTGTCCGTGACGGTTATCACCTCCCCGGTATCTGCTCCCGTGGTGACCGAACCCGTAGCTGCCATCCAGAGCATCGGGGACTGGTTCAGCTGCGACCGGAACCCACAACGCCCCTGGTGCCGATGACCTACCGGATCCTCATCGTCGACGATGACCCCACCATTCTCCGGAACCTCCCGGTGTTCTTCTCCATGGCCGAGGACCTCACCGTGGTCGGCACCGCAGCAGGCGGCCGGGACGCACTGGCCTTTATGGAGCACACCCCGTGCGATGTCATCCTGTCGGATCTCAGCATGCCCGGCATGAGCGGTATCGAGTTGTTGTCAGCGGTGAGGGAACTGGACAACCCACCGATTTTCATAGCGATGACCGGCTTCGACACGGATCAGGCCATGCTCGGTGTGCTCGCTGCGGGCAGCGCCGGCTACCTCGCCAAGAGTGATCCGCCGGAGTCCGTCATCTGGTCGGTGCGGGAAGCGATCAAGGGTGGCACGGCGCTCTCATCATCCTGCACGTCCCGTCTGGTGGATGCGACCATCCGGCGCGGAGAACCTCCCCAACCCAGGGCACTCGGTGTGGAGTTGAGCAGCGGCGAGCGGGAAACCCTCGATCTGGTGTGTCAGGGACTGACCAACGCGCAGATCGCCCGGCAGCTCCACTACTCGGAGGCCGCGGTGAAAAAGCAGGTCTCCGCCATGCTCCGTAAATTCCAGGTGGGTTCCCGGGTGGCGCTGGCCGTCAAGGCGCTGGGCATGGGGCAGAACAGGAACTGAAACCAGACGGCCAGCCTGCGTGCCCCCGGTGAGGACCAGGTCAGCATAGGTCCCCGGAGGTGGCGCGCTGGTCACGCTCCGGGGCGGGGGAAACCGGGGGTGCTACTGGGGCAGCTGGTCCAGGGCCTGTTCAACGTCGGCAAGCAGGTCCTCGATGTCCTCGATGCCGATGGAGATGCGCACCAGGTCACGGGGCACCTCCAGCTGGGAACCGGCTGCGGACTGGTGGGTCATGGTGGCGGGGTGCTCCAGCAGGGATTCCACACCGCCGAGGGATTCCGCCAGGCAGATCAGCTTGGTGGAGGTACAAAACTTCTTGGCGGCCTCCTCTCCGCCGGCGAAGCGCACGGAGATCATGCCGCCGAAGCGCTTCATCTGGCGCTTGGCCACCTCGTGTCCCGGGTGGGATTCCAGGCCCGGGTAGAGCACGGTGGACACCTCGGGGCGGGAGTCAAGGAATTCGGCGATCTTCTCGGCGTTGTCGCAGTGGCGGTCCATGCGCACAGCGAGGGTCTTGACGCCGCGGCCGGTGAGGTAGGCGTCGAACACGCTGGGGATCGGGCCGATGCTACCCTGCATGAACAGCAGTTCCTCATCCAGCTGCTGGTCATTGGTCACCACGAGTCCACCGACCACATCGGAGTGACCACCGATGTACTTGGTGGTGGAGTGCAGCACGGCGTAGGCGCCGAGCTTCAGCGGCTGCTGCAGGTAGGGGGAGGCGAAGGTGTTATCCACCACGAGCTTGGCGTCGGTGCCCTCGGCGGCCTTGGCCACGGCCTCGATGTCGGTGATGGCCAGTGCCGGGTTGGTGGGGGTCTCCACCCAGATCAGCTTGGTGTTGTCGCGGATGGCGGCCTTGACCTCATCAACGTTGGAGGTGTCCACCACGGTGTATTCCACACCCCAGGCGACGAAGACGGTGTCGATGAGCCGGAAGGTGCCACCGTAGGCGTCATTGCCCAGGATGATGTGGTCGCCCGGCTTGAGCAGAATGCGGAACAGGATGTCGGTGGCCGCCATGCCGGAGGAGAAGGCACGACCGTACTCGGCGCCCTCGAGTGCGGCGACGGTTTGCTCCAGCACGGTGATGGTGGGGTTACCCACACGGGTGTATTCATAACCACGGCGCAGCTCATTGGGGCCGTTCTGCGCGAAGGTGGTGGAGGCGTAGATCGGGACGTTGATCGAACCATAGTATTCGTCCGGCTCGTATCCGGCGTGGATCGAGGCGGTGGAAAAACCCTGGTCGGTGGGCTTGTGGGACAACTGGATCAACTCCTGAAGAAATATACTGCGGGGCTGTGGGCAATAATAGACCAAGCTGTCCATTTCAGGGCAAACCCACGGGTATTAGATTCATGCCCCATCACCCGCCCCGAATGCGAACCACCGTCCTCGGATCTGTTCCAGGTGAACATCCATGCCGTACAGCTCACTGAGGTTGCCGGAGGTGAGGATCTCCCCCACCGGGCCGGTGGCCAGCACCCGGCCATCACGCATCATGAGCACATCGGTGGTGGTTGCCGCGATCTCCTCCACATGGTGGGTGATCATGATGGTGCTCAGCCCCTCCGTCTCCCGGCGGAGGGTGTCGATGACCGTCAGGAGGATCTCCCTACCGGGCAGGTCGAGGCCGGTGCATGGTTCGTCGAGAAGCAGCAGGGAGGGTGAGGGGATGAGCGCGCGGGCGATCAGGGTACGGGCGCGTTCCCCTTGGCTCAGTGCGGACCAGCGGCGGTCGGCGCGGTCCCCCATACCGACGAGCGCCAGGAGTTCATCACGCCGGATCAGCTGGGCCCGGGTGGGTTCCCACCGATCCAACAGACCGTTCGAGGCGGTCAGGCCAGACAGAACGGCCTCATGGACGGGGATGTCATCCAGGCGCTGCCGCGGATCCACATAACCGATGTGGCGGCGCAGCATGCGGGTATCCACCCGCCCGAAACGGTGGCCGAGCACGTCGACGGTCCCCTCGGAGGGGTAGAGCAGCGTGCCGGCCATCTTCAACAGGGTGGTCTTGCCGGCGCCGTTGGGCCCCAGCACCGCCCAGTGGGAACCCCGCGGGAACTCCAGGGTGATGTCCTCCACCAGGCGGGTGGCACCCCGGCGGACGGTCACGTTGGTGAAGGCGAGACAGTTTTCCCGCTGAGCATCGACTGGCATGGAACCCACCCTACAATCCGGACACCGCGGGTTCCGTCAGCGGGCACCGGGCCTAGACTTGATGGCATGACAAGCACGGAGAATTTCTACGACAGCGTGGGTGGCGAGGAGACCTTCAACCTCATCGTCCACCGCTTCTACGAGCAGGTGCGCACCGATGACATCCTCGGGCCGATGTATCCGCAGGATGACTGGGAGGGGGCGGAAGCACGTCTGCGGATGTTCCTGGTCCAGTACTGGGGTGGGCCGAAGGACTATTCCGAGCAGCGTGGCCATCCGCGCCTGCGCATGCGCCATGCCCACTTCCCCATCGGTGTCACCGCCGCCGAGCGTTGGTTGGAGCTGATGACCAGGGCTCTCGACAGCCTGGAGGAGGGCACCCTCACCGATGATCAGCGTGCCGCCATCTGGGATCACATGGTGCGCGCGGCCGATATGCTCATCAACTCCAATCCGGACCCCCACCAGCGGGATTGACCAATCGGGTTTAGAGTCATGAATCATGACTCGAATCCTGGAAGTGCTACGTAGTTTCGGGCTGCTCGGTGTGACGGCCTTCGGTGGCCCCACCGCCCACCTGGGTTATTTCCGCGAGGAGTTCGTGGTGCGGCGCAGGTGGCTCAGCGACACCGACTACTCCGAGGTGGTGGCCATCAGCCAGCTGCTGCCCGGCCCCGGTTCCTCCCAGGTCGGCCTGGCACTCGGTTATCACCGCGCCGGTTTTGGCGGGCTGTTGGCGGCGTGGTTCGCCTTCACCCTGCCCGCGGCCGTCCTCATGACCGCGTTCGCGATGCTTATCGACGCGCCGGACGCCGGCTGGACCCGGGGTCTCCTGGCGGCAGCCGTCGCCGTGGTGTTCCACGCCGTCAGCGGCATGGCCCGGTCCATGGCCTCCACCGCGATCACCGCCAGCATCGCCGTCGCCGCCGGCATCGCGGTGCTGGCGTTGCCCTCCACCATCACGCACCTGCTGATCATCGTGGTCGCCGGTGTGGTGGGGGCGGTGCTGCTGCGATCCGATAGCAATGGGGCTGCGGAGCAGGCCACCGGCACCCGCCCGGTCCCGGCCTGGGCCGGAGTGGGCTCACTGGTACTGTTGGCGGTTGGCCTGGTCGCCGCGGTCGTGGTCGGTGGTTTCTACCCCGCCTTCTTCCAGGCGGGTTCCGTGGTCTTCGGCGGCGGCCATGTGGTGTTGCCCGTGCTGGAGCAGCTGGTGGTGGTGCCGGGCTGGATCAACCAGACGGATTTCCTCGCCGGTTACTCTGCCGCGCAGGCGGTTCCCGGGCCGATGTTCTCCTTTGGCACCTACCTCGGTGCCGTGCACGGCGGGGTGCTGGGTGCCGTCATCGCGACGGTGTTGATCTTCCTGCCCGGCGCGCTGCTCATGCTCGCTGGCCTGCACTTCTGGGGGAAGTGGCGCACCCAGCCCACACTGCAGGCGGCGGTGCGGGGCATCAACGCCGGCGTGGTCGGCCTGCTGGCCGCAGCGCTCTATGATCCGGTGTTCACCCACGGCATCACCGGTGTGCCCACCCTGGCGATCGCCGCGGTGTGCTGGCTGGGGCTGGCGAAATGGAAGACCCCGCCCTGGTCCGTCGCAGTGGGTGCGGCCATGGCGGGGTGGGTGCTGCTCTAGGGCAGTTAGAACACGCTCAGGCCCAGACCCGTGGAGCGGTAGACGGTGCCGAAGGGGGCATCCACGCGGGTCCACCGGCCATTGACCGAGACCCGCAGGTGACGTGGAACATGATCCGGTGCGGAGAACCCCGGGATGAGGCCCAGCGAGGTGCATGTGAAGATGGTCCGCATCGGGATCTGCGCGGTCTGGCCATTGCCCTCCACGGAGATCACCTTCTGATCCATCAGTGAGGACGGCGGACCCAGTGGTCCGGAGAACTGCCGGGCCAGGGCCTGGCCCTGGTCGGCGAGCTGGCGGACCACGGTGACGGGGATGTCGTCGACAAGCGTGAAACCGTGGGCCGGGGGGAGCGACCCCGGCCAGCTCGCATCGCGCGCCGGACCGATCTCCGCGCGGTTATCGGTCAGGGCACCCAGCAGGTCCTGCGCACCGACGGTCGCTCCGTCACGTCCGACCACACCCTGCACACGCCTGGACACCGTCACATCGAAGGGCGTGGTGACAAAGACATCGACGGTGCCCTCGTCGAGCTGCCGGAAACGCACACTCGCCCCGGAGTCAATGCCGACCGCCCGCGCGAGCAGCGCCTGCAGCCCCGCAGCGCCGGCGGTGATGGTGAAGGTCTCCTGTGCAACCACTAGGCTTCGAGTGCTTCCTTCTCCTGCACCTCGGAGCTGGCGACGCGGGTGAGGACCTTGCGCTCGGTCTTGCTGATCGCGCGGGGCGCGGCGGTCTGGATGTTCACCGTGACCTGCACACACTCCACCACACAGCACACACGCCCGGTGCGGTCCTTGATCTCCTGGCGGGTGGTGAAGGAGGTGTTGCCGAGGTGGGTGACCACCGTCTCCACGATCGCGGTGGTGGTGTCCGGCAGGATCGCCCGCAGGTAGTCCACCTCGAGGTGGCGGACGAACACCGCCGGGATCTCATATCCACGTTCGCGGAACTGATCCTCCGCGAAGGCCAGGCGTGCCTCCTGGGCGATCTCGATGAATGCGGCGTTGTTCACATGCCCGAAACGGTCAAAGTCAGACCAACGCAACTCAACCTCCGCGGTGTGGAGGGACTGGTGGTTCTTCTCTTCGCTGGCTGCCATGGTTTTAACCTCGGCCTCTTTCTTATAGGGGTGTTCGTGCGTCTGGAAGCATTCTACCGACCTCGTGGGCAAGCGGGTACTCACCACAGACATATAGTCACCTGCCCAGCGGGCGGGCCCGGAAACACCACCCGCATCCCCACTCCCCGGTGCGGGGAGATGGATGCGGGTGGTGTGAACCGCGGAGGTCAGACCCTAGCGGGTCAGCTTGCGGTGGGTAACACGGGAAGGACGTGCGGCGTCGGCACCGAGGCGCTCGACCTTGTTCTTCTCGTAGTCCTCGAAGTTACCCTCGAACCAGTACCACTGGCCCTCGGAGATGTTGCCCTCCCACGCGAGGATGTGGGTACAGGTACGGTCCAGGAACCAGCGGTCGTGGGAGATGACCACGGCACAACCCGGGAAGTTGACCAGGGCATTCTCCAGGGAACCCAGGGTTTCCACGTCGAGGTCGTTGGTCGGCTCATCCAGCAGGATCAGGTTGCCGCCCTGCTTGAGGGTCAGCGCCAGGTTGAGGCGGTTGCGCTCACCACCGGAGAGCACCTTGGCCGGCTTCTGCTGATCCCCACCCTTGAAACCGAAGGCGGACAGGTACGCGCGCGACGGCATCTCGTTCTGACCAACGATGATGTAGTCCAGGCCGTCGGAGACAACCTCCCAGACGGTCTTCTCGGGGTCGATGTTGGCACGGTTCTGGTCCACGTACGACAGCTTGACGGTCTCACCGACGGTGACCTTTCCGGAATCCGGCTCCTCCAGACCGACGATGGTCTTGAACAGGGTGGTCTTACCCACACCGTTCGGGCCGATGACACCGACGATGCCGTTGCGTGGCAGCGTGAAGGACAGATCCTTGATGAGGGTGCGACCATCGAAGCCCTTGGTGAGGTTCTCGACCTCGACGACCTTGTTGCCCAGGCGTGGTGGGGTCGGGATCTGGATCTCCTCGAAGTCCAGCTTCCTGTACTTCTCGGCCTCGGCGACCATCTCCTCGTAGCGCTGCAGACGGGCCTTGTTCTTGGCCTGACGTGCCTTCGCACCGGAGCGGACCCAGGCGAGCTCGTCCTTCAGACGCTTCTGCAGCTTCTGGTCCTTCTTGCCGGCGACCTCGAGGCGCTCGGACTTCTTCTCCAGGTAGGTGGAGTAGTTGCCCTCGTAGGGGTGCAGCTTGCCGCGGTCGACCTCACAGATCCACTGCGCGACGTGGTCGAGGAAGTAACGGTCGTGTGTGACGGCGAGGACGGCACCCTTGTAGTCGGCCAGGTGCTTCTCCAGCCACAGCACGGACTCGGCGTCCAGGTGGTTGGTGGGCTCATCGAGCAGCAGCAGATCCGGCTCGGAGAGCAGGAGCTTGGCCAGTGCGACGCGGCGACGCTCACCACCGGAGAGGTGGGTGACCGGCTCATCGCCCGGAGGGCAGCGCAGGGCTTCCAGGGCCTGCTCGATCTTGGAGTCGATCTCCCACGCGTCAGCCGCGTCGAGAGCCTCCTGGAGCACACCCATTTCCTCCATGAGCTCATCGGTGTAGTTGGTGGCCATCTCCTCGGCGATGGCCTCGAAGCGCTGCTTCTTCTCGAAGATCTCGCCGAGACCCTCCTCCACGTTCTGGCGGACGGTCTTCTCTTCGTTCAGCGGTGGTTCCTGCAGCAGGATACCGACGGTGGCACCCGGATCAAGGAAGGCATCACCGTTGGAGGGCTGATCCAGGCCTGCCATGATCTTCAGGATCGAGGACTTACCGGCACCGTTCGGGCCGACGACACCGATCTTGGCGCCCGGGTAGAAAGCCATGGTGACATCATCCAGGATGACCTTCTCACCGATAACCTTGCGCACATTTCTCATCGTGTAGATGAACTCGGCCAATGTATCCCCTTTTATGCGTATTGCGTTTGAGTACTCAACGCATCAGATTACATGAGCACGCCCCAGAAAGTGACCTCGCATAAAACCGGACATCAAACCGGGCTGCGAACCGCGCAGTACCGACGACACCGGACAACCCGCAGTGGGGGTTTACCGGGGTCACCGGCCAGCGGGGAGCCGTCTAGAACGGTGCCTCCTCCTGATCTGCACCGGCAGTGGCGCCGACGAGCTCATGCTCCCGGTCGGATTCGTGGTCGGGCTGCTGCTCGGGGTGCTGCTCGGGGTGCTGGTCTCCCGGCTGCTCCCGGCGGTCCTGCTCCTGGTTCTCCTGTTCCTGGGTGGTCTCGGCGGGGGCAGCATCCCGGGCAGTCCTAGTGCGTACCTCAAAGGATGGATAGTGGGCATCGGTCCCGTCGGCAAGCTCCACCTCGTTGAGATTGCTCGCCAGCTGCGGGCGGGCATCCTTGTAACCGACCTTGTAGAAGCTCATGTCCACGCCGATCGAGGTGGCCCGCAGGCGGTTGTCCTGACGGATGACATCTTTGCCGTCCGGGGTGTCCTTCCCCTCCTGGATCACCCACCTATTGGTATAGAGGATGCCCTGGATGATCACGGCGGTGCCCTTGAGCAGGGCCTGGTGTGCGTTGACCCCGAGGCGGCCCCATGCCTCGACGTTGACGTAGAGAACATCGGAGTTCTTCCATTCACCGTCCTTGAGGTACGAGCGGGAGGAAGCGACGCGGATGCGCATGACCCCATCCTTCTTATCCGGGGTGAGGTGGTAGGCGGGGTCGTCGACGATGCGGCCGGTGATGGTGACTGGTGAGTTGAACATGGTTGTCGTGCCTTTCATTGTCAGTGTGTGGTTTCACCGCGCAGTCTGGCAGCAATCACTCACCCCGTAAAACACCACAGGCGTCAGCCTGTGGATCGTTTCGGTCTATCCACAGGCTGACGCCGGCGCGGGTGGGGCGGGCTTGACAGGGCGTCGACAAGCGCCCTTATTCTTGTTGTTTGGGCTGTTCCCGGGTGGGTTCGCCTTCTGTCTCGAATTCCGCAGCGTAGTAATCCTGGTGCATGTCCTGGCCCTGGTTGAGGCGGGCGAGCATCTGGTTGTACTCCTCCATGTCGGCGAACCCGGTTTCCTCGGCATGCTGTTCATACTTCTGCTCCACGATGCGTTCCTCACGCAGCCAGCCGCGGAAGAGGTAACCGAAGACCACGATGAGCGGGAAGGATCCCGACGCCCACGCGATACCGCCACCGACCAGCTGGTCATAGGCCAGATCGACCTCCCACGGCAGGTCCAGGCGGGTGTAGAAGTCCTCGGCGAGGATCTCCTGCAGCTGCATGAGATACACGCCGAAGAAGAGGTGGAAAGGCATGGAGAAGGTCAACCACGCCAGGCGGGAGACGTGGGTGCGCTGCACCGGTGTCGGATCGGGCCCGATCATCTCCCAGTAGTAGAGGTAACCGGAGATCACGAACACGAAGTTCATGATCAGGTGGCCCGCGTGCTCGGAGACCATGAGGTCATACAGCGGGGTGAGGTAGAGGACGTAGAAGATGATGATGAACTGGATGGTGTTGACCGCCGGGTGCAGGATGAAATCCAGCAGCGGGTTGTCCACCATCGCCTTCACCCAGTCGTGCATGGTGGGTCGGCCCGGCTCACCCGGGTCCACCGATTCGAGGATGAGGGTCAGTGGCGCACCGAGCACCAGGAACACCGGCACCACCATGGACAGCAGCATGTGGGCGACCATGTGCATGGAGAAGGTCGCCGGCATGTTCATGCCGATACCCGAGGAGACGGTGACCACCAGGGTGACACAGCCCAGGAGCCACCAGAAGGTGCGCAGGTGGTTCCAGGTCTTGCCCTTACGGTGCATAACATACAGGCCACGCAGGTAGAACGCAGCGAGCAGGATGCCGATGGTGCCGAGCATGATATCGAAACGCCACATGGTGAACACCGAGGTCAGGGTCGGTTCCTCATAGAGGTCGTAGCCCATCTCGATGGCCATGTAGGACAGGTTCGGATCACGTGGCGGTGGTGGCGGGGTGCGCCCCATGGAGATGGCGATGCCCACGACCGCCGCCATGACCAGCACCTCGACGATGGCCACGCTGGCGAACAGTCGCGAGTTGCCGGGATCCCTCCTGATCTTCGGGATCACCATCGCGCGGTGGAGGAAACCAAACCCGGCCAGCACGATGAGACCGACGGTCTTGGCCACCACAATCAGGCCATAACGGGTGGTGAACCAGTCGGACCATTCAATACGGATCGCGGCGTTGACCACACCGGAGGCGGCGATGCCGACCAGCGCGAAGGTGGCGATGGTGGAATACCGCCTGATGGCCAGATCCAGGTCCGGCCCCAGGCGCCTGCAGTGCGCGATCAGCGCCATCAGGCCACCGACCCACAACACCATGAACAACAGATGCCACAGCAGGGAGTTGGTGCCGTAATCATGGTTACCGCCGGCCGCGGAATGTCCCTCCAGGCCCTGCGGCACGATCATGGCGATCGATCCGATGAACAGCAACGGCTGGGCCAACCACCGGTGGGTGAGTAACCCGCCGACACCGGTGATGAAGGCGAAGATCGAACACCACAGCCACGCCTTGGCCACCGCCACCTGCTCGAAGGCGACCAGCCAGTTCGCCGGTTGCACCGCGACCGAGAAGGGCTGACCCGACAGATCAGACATCACCAGCGGGATCATTAGGATGCCCACCAGCCCGAAACAGAGCGCGGCAACAGCCCCCGTGCGGGCAGCAAGCGTGCCATCCACGTTGAGCACCGCCCTGCGCAGATCATTGACCCCGTCCACGGTGCGCGGACTGATCAGAAACGTCGAGGCGAGGAAACTACCCACCGACAACGCCGCGATCATCCACCCGGCGGCACGCAGGGACGGTAGACCGGCGGTGGTCACGGCACCGGGATCGGGGATACCGAGGGCCGCCAGGGAATCCGAGAGGAACCCCCACGAGATCGTGCCACCGACCACGCCCGCCACCACGAGAAAGAGGACGTAGAGCGGCCAGGTCGGCCGCACCCGACGGTTGCGGGCGGTGCTTGTCGACGCTTTATCAGCAGCGGTTGGGTTTACGGTGGGTTGATTCAATTCACTTCCAACACCGGGGGCACTTGAGGTAGAGGCACCCCGGGAACGCCCCGGAGTGCCACTGACTGCGACCTGCTCATCCATACCCCCTAATGTAACCCCGCCCCCACCGGTATCCCTAGTTTCACTTCTCGGCCGATCCGGCTGGTAGCCGAACCCGGGTGTGCGCTAAAGTTCCACCACGGGCAGTTTTTGTGGGCTTTCACACAGGAGGGTCAATAACCTTCTGCCAAACGCACCCTATATAGTGTATTTCTTGGATACGCTGACCGGGTCTTTCTTCCGACCTGGCTACCGTCCAATGCCTCCATAGCTCAGTGGATTAGAGCAACCGGCTTCTACCCGGTTGGTCGCGGGTTCGAATCCTGCTGGGGGCGCAAGAGTTTCACCAGTTCAGGGGCACTCTCCATGGTTTCGGAGAGTGCCCCTGACGCCTTTATGCAGCAATACATAAAACTCCCCGGGGATGCATTCTCCCCGCTACACTGCCCAGTACCTGACCACATTTTTCATCCCCGGAGGATATATGGGAACCACGCGGCCGCATGCGGGCAATGGCAATGGGAGCGCACTGACGCTGGGCATGGTCAGTTTCACGGTGGGTGCGGTATTCGCTGCGGCATGGATCTACGGCGTGCTGGTCATGGGCGGACGCCATGATTTTTCGCATGCCCAGGTCGCCGGGGCCAGCATCAATGTCGTGGTGGTCACCGCACTGCTGACCTATCTGGGTTATCGCATGAACATCCCTGCGACCCGGACCGCCGGAACCGTGACAATCAGCCTCAGCACGGCCTTCGGCGCTGCATTCGCCGCGATTGCGGCGCCCTCTGACTCCACCGGGTTGTGGGGGGTGGGCTTCGTGATCCTGGTGGCATGTTCACTCATGGGCACCGGTCTGATCACGGTGATAACCGTTTCAGTCCTGCGCTGGGCCGCCTCACGGAGGTCATAGCTAGTCACAGGCGGGCTTATTTCAGGGGCTACATATAATTGGCATCTAATACATACCGGGCAGAAAATTCCCCGATGCCCTACCCGGGTCTCGGGATCCGGCATCGGACCTCAGGATTCGGGCACACCCCATGAGGATCTCAGCAGACCGCTGATTTCATTTCAGGATTTGGTAAGCAATAGCGCAGGCCATCCCAGCGGGGGGAATAGTAAGCATTCCGAATCTCGCATTATGAGATGGGTCTGTACCGTGTCCCGAAGTTATTCGGAACACAGAAAGTAAACGATGAGTGAACATCAAAACGTGACGACCGGTGAGAGAATCTCCACCGCCTCCTCACAACCCGTTGACCCGATGGATTCCAGCGGTGGCCGGAACTGGTGGCTGATCCTCGCCGGGCCCGTAGTCGCCATCGTGCTGACCATCCTGCTCCCCGACAGTCTCGCCTTTGAGGGACGCGCCGTCGCGGGTATCGCCATCTAGATGGCCCTGTGGTGGATGACCGAGGCCGTGCCGATCCCGGTGACCTCGCTGCTCCCCCTGATCCTCTTCCCGCTCGTCGGGGCGAGCACCATGGAACAGGTCGCCGCGCCCTACGCCAACTCCGTGGTCTTCCTGGTCATGGGTGGCGTGATCCTGGGTCTGGCAACCGAGAAGTCCAAGCTTCACCTGCGGGTGGCGCTGCTGACCATCAGGGCTGTCGGTACCAAACCCGCCCAGATCGTCCTGGGCATGATGATCGCCTCCGGATTCATCTCCGCATGGGTATCCAACACTGCAACCGCGGTGATCATGGTGCCGATCGCCACCTCCATCATCCAGCTGGTGCGCAAGGTCGATAGCAAGGCCACCGGAAGGAAATTCTCCGCCGCCATGCTGCTCGGTGTTGCCTACGGTGTCACCATCGGCTCCACCGCCACCCTCATCGGCCAGCCCCCGATGGCCCTGATGAAGGCCTACCTGCTGGAGTCACAGGACTTCGACATGGGCTTCGGCCAGTGGATGCTGGTTGGCGTGCCGTGGGCGATCGTCATGACCGCGGTGGCCTGGTTCGTGCTGACCAAGATTGTCTTCCGTCCCGAGGTCGATGAGATCCCCGGTGGCAAGGAGATGATCCGTGAGGAATACCAGGCACTCGGCGCGATGCGCACCCCCGAGAAGCGGGTCGGCCTCATCTTCCTGATGGCCATCTTCTTCTGGGTGTTCGTCCCCTTCATCGCGGACATCCCGGTGGTCGCGGAATACCTGCCTTTCCTGTCGTCGATCTCCGACACCCAGGTCGCCATCGCAGCCGCCGTGGCGTGTTTCATCGTGCCTGCTGAAAAGCGCAGCGAGAATCCCCGCAGCAAGGCGCTGCTCGCCTGGTCGGCGTCGCGTGAGATCCCCTGGGGTCTGCTGCTGCTCTTCGGTGGTGGCCTGTCGCTTTCTGCCATGTTCACCGCCGCCGGTCTGTCCGAGTGGATCGGCAACCAGGTCTCCGGACTGGCTGACCTCCCCAACTGGAGCATCATCCTCGTGGTGATCATCGTCGGACTGGCCCTGACAGAGCTGACATCGAACACCGCCACCGCAGCCGCCTTCTTCCCGATCTTCGAGGCCGTGGCCGTCGGCGTGGGTGTGGATCCGCTCATCATGACGATCGCCGTGACCCTGGCGGTGTGTTCCGCCTTCATGCTGCCGGTGGCCACACCCTCCAACGCCGTGGCCTTCGGTTCCGGTGAGGTGACCATCAAACAGATGGTCAGGGCCGGTGTGTGGCTGAACGTCATCTCCCTGATCCTGGTCATGATCGTGCTGTACACCCTGGTGCCGCTGGTGTTCAACGTCAGCGTCTAGAAGCGGTCGACATTCCCCTGTCACCATGAGAAGCCCCGGTGGTCCCAACCACCGGGGCTTTCCCGTCGTTATATACCGAGAAGATGCCCACCCCGAGCTGCGAGGTGGTAGCCCGGGTCGATAGTGGTGACCACCGTTGCAGCAGAGGCGAAGGAGCGCACACCGAGGGCAAATGCAGCCAGCTTCATATGGCCCGGCAGGTGGGTGACCGCACCGAGCACCGGTGTCGACCCCTCCGGGATCATGGACGGGCAAGCCAATTCCCCCTCCGGGGCATCAACCCGTGACGGAGCGGGTACGGTGAGCAGGGCCTCCTCCAGGTGTTCCCACCCGGGGAGACGGACATGTGGAACCAGCGCGTCGCAAAGCTCATCGAGGGTGGATGCCGGTGTGGTCACCCCGGTGCGTCCCCTGACCATCCAGCCCCGGGAAATGGCGTCCACGGTGACGGTGGGGCACACGGCCGTCATACACCGGGCGATGTCCCTGCGACGGAGTGGCCCGGCTACCACCGGCCCGGCCCAGTCCACCTTGATTCCACATGCTCCGCACATTCAGGTCCCCGGGATCAGGATCGTGGGTTGGCCGCGATGAAATCATCGGCGATGGCATCGAAGGTGGCGAACTCAACACCCTCGTGCGTCTTGAAATGATCGATCAACCGTTCCAGCATGAGCAGCACCTGCGGCCGACCGGAGACATCCGGGTGGAGGGTGATCGGGAAGATCGCATTGTCATATTCGCGGTAGACCCAGTCGAACTGATCCCGCCACAGCTCCTCGATATCTCGGGGGTTGACAAAGCCATGGCTGTTCGGGCTGGACTTGATGAACATCATCGGGGGTAGATCGTCCAGGTACCAGCTGGCGGGGATCTCCACCAGGTCGGTTTCCTCACCACGGACCAGGGGTTTCATCCATTCCGAGGCTGGCTTGTCGTAATCGATCCTGGTCCAGGAATCACCCACCCGCACGTAGTAGGGCTCGTGATCACGGTGCATGAGGGAGTGGTCATACTTGATGCCCCGGTCGATGAGGAGCTCGTTGGTCACATGTGAGAACTCCCACCAGGGTGCGACGTAGCCTGTGGGTCGGTTGCCGGTGCGCCTGGTGATCAGCTCGATGCAGTAGTCGAGGATCTCCTCCTCCTGCTCACGGGTCATGGCCAGCGGGTTCTCATGGGAGTAGCCGTGGACGCCGATCTCGAAACCCTCGTTGGCGGTGAGATCGAATTGCTCGGGGAAGGTCTCGATCGAATGGCCGGGCCAGAAGAAGGTGGCCGGCAGGTCGTATTTCCTGAACAGGTCAACCAGGCGTGGGATCCCGATTTCGCCGGCGAACATTCCCCGCGAGATATCACCGGGTGAGTCCTCACCGCCGTAGGAACCGAGCCAGCCGCCGACGGCATCGACATCGACACCGAATGCAATGGTGATCTTCTTGGACATGAGTGGAGCCTTTCTGTAGTGGGAAGTGGATAACCGATCAGATATAGGGAGCCACCATCGACGAGGACACGATGCCGTGAATGGAGATCAGATGGGCGAGCAGGATCCGGGCCTGGGGCCACGGCAGGTCACCCAGTAACAGGGCACCGGCGTCCGCCAGGTCCGAGGCGCCACCGTTGCCATAGAGCGGACGAACCGGACCGCCGACCGCGCGGAAGCTGACCCCCACGGTGATGTCCCGGCTCACAGCCTCCGCCACCCATGACCGGATCTCCTGATTGCCGTTACCGGCACCGGTGCCCAGAATGACCACACCTCTGGCACCGGCTGCCACCGCTGCCCGAGCGGCGGTGGCGTCCGCTCCGGGATGGGAGACAACAACATCCACCCGGGTGTCATCGAAGCCCCTGTCGGGTGGCGGAAGTGCCGGACCCCTGCGTGCGGTGGCGTGAAACCCCACCGCCCCGCCGGTGACATAGCCGAGGGGCCCTGTGCCGCCGAAGGGCGACGGGTCAATGGTGTGGAGTTTCCGGGTGCCACGGGCAGGGTGGATCCCACCGGCGAATGCAATGAGGACCCCCTGTCCCCGCGCCTCGGGGGCTCCTGCGACGGTGATGGCGTCCACCAGGTTGATATCCCCGTCGTATCCAATGCCATCATTGGATCGCTGGGAGCCGGTGAGTACCACGGGTTTGTCACTGTCGTGGATCAGGTCCAAAAGGTAGGCCGATTCCTCCATGGTGTCGGTGCCGTGGGTCAACACCACACCGTCCACGCCCTCGTCCCGCAGCGCGTCTGTGACCGCCTCGACAATCAGCCGTAGGTCCCGATGTGACAGGAGGAAGGAATTGGTGGTGAGGACATTGCGTCCACTCACCGTGATGCCACTGACCTCCACCTTGTTCAGGAGCGCATCGATACCTTCGGTGGCGACGGCACCCGATCCAGACGGCCCGGCTGTCGACGCTATGGTCCCACCCGTTGCCAGGACGAGGACGTGGGTCATAGAGCACCTCTCTTCTTCTTTTCCCGCACTTTCCCTGCGAGCTGGGACACCAGAAACGAAAAGCGGACACCACGTCACATAGAACAAAGTTAATGGATTGGCCCGCTGTCACAGCGGATGAATGTTTCCCAATCGTTAGGAAGGCTGACCCCATCACCGCCTGCAACAACTGGCAAGGTGTTGAAAAGTACCTGGCCACCGAGAACACTGAAAGGTATGAACAACGAAAGTCTCACCCTGCCCGTCCCGGCGGGTCTCGCCGAGTCCGCGGCGCTGCTGGGCAGTGCCACCAGCCATCTCACCGCCGAGCAGGCTCGTGATTTCGTCATCGAGCAGGTGTCCGGCGTGGATGTGGAGGGCAAGAATGTCTGCATCATCATCCCCGACGGCACCCGATCCGGCCCGCACGGCCTGATGATCCAGGCGGCCTATGATGCCATCGCGGAGCGCGCGGGGTCCATCACCATCCTCATCGCCCTGGGTACCCACGCCGCGATGGAGGAGCCGGCCGTCGCAAAGCTTCTCGACGTCCCCCCGGGCCGCATCGGTGAGCGCTTCCCCAAGGCGCAGGTGCTCAACCACGACTGGCAGAACCCAGAGGCCATCGCCACGCTGGGTACCGTGCCCGCCGCGGAGATCGAACGCCTCACCCGCGGTCTCCTCACCGACCGTGATATGGCCGTGCAGATCAACAAGATCGTCGCGGAGGCGGACATCAACCTGGTGGTCGGCCCCGTCTTCCCGCATGAGGTGGTGGGTTTCTCCGGCGGCAACAAGTATTTCTTCCCCGGCTGTTCAGTCCATGATGTCATCGACATCTCCCACTGGGTCGGGGCACTGATCACCGCCTCCGATATCATCGGCACCCTCGGGATCACCCCGGTGCGCCAGCTCATCGACACCGCCTCCGACATGATCCCCGGTGAGAAACTCGCCATCACCTATGTGGCCACCTCCGCCAAGGGGGGTGGTTCCAACCTGCACTCGGTGGCGTTCGGCACCACCCGGGCTGCCTGGGCCGCCAATGCGCAGATCGCGTCACGCACCCACATCAAATGGATGGACCGGCCCTACCCGCGCATCGTGTCCAAGGTCCCGGAGATGTACGAGGACCTGTGGACCGGAGCCAAGGGTGTGTACAAGATGGAACCGGTCTGCGCCGACGGCGGCGAGATCATCGTCTACGCCCCACACATCACCGAGATCTCCGAGATGCACCCCGGCATCGGCAAGATCGGATATCACTGCATCGACTACTTCACCAAGCAGTGGGACAAGTTCAAAGACCACCCCTGGGGTGAGATCGCGCATTCCACCCACGTCCGCGGCCTGGGCACCTATGATCCGGAGACCGGTGAGGAGAAACTGCGCATCAACATCACCCTGGCCTCCCAGGTACCCCCGGAGGTGTGCGCGGCCTACAACCTCGGCTACGCCGATCCCGACACCCTCGACTGGGCCGCCTTCGAGGCCGACCCCGACACCCTCGTGGTGGAACACGCAGGCGAGATCCTGCACCGCCTTGAATCCCAGCACTGACCTGACCCCGAAAGTTCCCCGCCTCATGTCTCTCCCCCAGCCGGCTCCCGCCGCCGGTGACCTCATCGACCGCGTCGCCGCGCACCTGCCCACCACCGGCAGGCTCGGCATCGCCTACTCCGGCGGCGTGGATTCCGCGACGCTGCTCGCCATCGCCCACCACGTCCTGGGCCTCGACCGCACCCTGGCCATCATGGCGGTCTCCCCCTCCCTGGCCGCCCGGGAGAAGGCGATGGCGCTGGACACAGCCACGTTCATCGGCACGGAGGTGCTCCAGATCCGGACCAACGAACAGGCCGTGGCGGGGTACCGCGACAATGATGTGGACCGGTGCTATTTCTGCAAGAACGAGATGTTCGAGCGGATTGATGAGGGGGTCGTCGACAAGCACAACCTGGTGGCGGTAGCGTACGGCGAGAACGCCGACGACTCCCGTCGCATCGACCGACCCGGCGCGCGGGCCGCCACCGAACACGGGGTGCTGCGCCCACTGTCGGAGGCCGGCCTGACCAAGGCCGATGTCCGTGCCGTCGCCCGGGCATTCCAGCTGCCCGTCGCCGACAAACCCGCAGCCCCCTGTCTGGCGTCGCGCATCCCGCACGGCCAGGAGGTCACCGAGGCCAAACTCAAGCAGATCGAGGCGGTGGAACTCACCCTGTATGAACTGGGGTTCAGCGATTCCCGCGTGCGCCACCACGGCGACATCGCCCGCATCGAGCTGCTTATCGACGAACTCCCCCGCGCCACCACCCCCGACGTGGCCCGACAGATCCAGGCGTCCGCGAGCGCAGCCGGCTTCACCTACGCTGTGGTGGATCTGCGCGGCATCCAGTCCGGCGCCATGACGCTGTCCATCCTCAACGCGAAGGGAACCCTGTGACCGACGAGCGCATGAAAAAAGTAGGCGATTTCGCACACCTGGATCTGGACCGGGTCCGCCGCCGTGGGTACCCGGAAGCGATCTACTGCGAGAGCAAGACCGTGGAGCAGGTCGCCGCAATTGCCGCGAGCCTGCGGGAGGTGGACCAGACCACGCTGTTCACCCGCGCCAACCCGGACCATGCGGCCGCCGTGATGGAGGTGCTGGATGATGTCTTCTATGACCCGGTGGCTGGTTTCCTCGCCTATCCCGCGGCGGCACCCGAACCGACCGGGGTGTCGGTGCTGGTGCTGTGCGCCGGAACCTCCGACCTGCCGGTGGCCAGGGAAGCCCTGCACACCGCTAGCTACCTGGGCCGGTCGGTGTCACTGATTGCCGATGTCGGTGTCGCCGGCATCCACCGCCTGCTCAGCTACGAGGCCGAACTGCAGGCTGCGGGGGTCATCGTCATCGCCGCGGGCATGGACGGGGCCCTGCCGAGCGTGGTGGGGGGCCTGGTGTCCTGCCCCGTGGTGGCCGTGCCCACCTCCGTGGGATACGGCGCCGGGGCCGGTGGCATCGCTCCCCTGCTGACCATGCTCAACACCTGCGCGCCGGGTGTGGGAGTGGTCAACATCGACAATGGGTACGGTGCCGGGCATCTGGCTGCGCAGATCGCGGCCCGTTGACCTGTTTTTCTTCCCACCCTGACCTCAGCAGTGAGGTCGTGGGTGGGCCTTGTGCTTAACCCAGAGATCCTGTCCCCAGAGAGCACCAGCGATCTCTGGGTTAAGCACAGTGGTCTCTGGGGACAGGATCTCGGGGTTAACGCGGCTACTGCCCCTGGGCCCGGCGGAGCACCTCGGATTCGCTGATCCCGAGGGCCTGGGCGGCTGCCCGGACGTCCTCGAATTCCGGCTGCGTGGTCTGATCCACGCCGCCGCGGGAGCCGATCTTCACGCGCACCTCATGGCCATCCACGTGCACGGTCTCCCACCGGCGGTCCAGACCTTCACGGTCCACAGCCCAGGACCGCACCCCGAAGGTGGTGGTGTGGGCGAACAACACCTGTTTCACCATCTCGACCTCTGAAGCAGCCGCCAGGACGTGGATGGTGTGCGCGGGCCGACCCTTCTTCATGATGATCGGGGTCAGCCACGCATCCCGTGCACCGGAGTCCAGGAGCTGCTCCAGGACACCGGGCCACAGGCGGGCATCCATGTCGTCGATGTTGGCCTCCAGTTGGACCAGTTTTCCGGTATCGGCGTTGGGGGCCGCATCATCCAGGAGCAGCACGCGGGTGATGTTGGGGCGCCCCGGCATGTCCTTGGTTCCCGCCCCCACACCGATGGTGGTGATGGCTCCGTCGGGAAGCGGGCCGGCCTGGCTGGCGAAGTGCCGGACCAGGGCGACACCGGTCGGGGTCGCCAGCTCTCCGACCGGCTCCGGGGAACCCCCCACTGCGCCGGAGAGGGTCGGCCAGTCACGGGCCAGTTCCGCCACGGCAGGCACCGGGACGGGGATGTCACCATGGGCAGCCTGCACGCGACCGAATCCCAAGGCGATGGGTGACGAGGAGATGCGGGTCTGCCCCAGCTGCCGGATGGCCTCGCACACACCGACGATGTCAGCGATGGAATCCAGGGCACCCACCTCGTGGAAGTGGATGGTCTCCGGGTCCACGCCGTGGACGGCGCCCTCGGCAATCGCGATGAGCTCAAAGACCGCCAGGGCGTCTGCGTGGGTCTGGTCGGGGAGGTCAGCTTCCTGCAGCATCGTGCGGATGGTGGTCCAGGTGCGGTGCGGGTGGTGTTCATGGGTGGTATGCACCTCCACCTTGAGGCAACGTTGCCCGGCGCGCTGGACCACCTCGGAGGTCAGGCGCACATCACCGGGTACCACCGCATCCACCACCTGCTGGATCTGATCCAGATCCGCACCGGCATCGACCAGGGCTCCCAGCAACATGTCTCCGGCAACACCGGCGCTCGCATCAATCCACAGGCTCATGCGGTCAAGGATACAACCCGGTGATCCACGGGGTGGCCGGTGCTGAGGGAAGCGGGGACGTCGATAAGCATCTGGTTACTGCTGCCGGCAAACGCCGGCGGGCTGGTCTCGTTGCGGAGTTCCTGGATGAACTGGCCGTCGACAAGCACGTCGAGTGAGCGGAGGAGGTCGCGACGCTCATCGGTGAAGATCTGCAGGGCCTCCCACGTGTACCCGGAATACGCCCAGATGGTCTTGGTCGGCAGCTCGCGGCGGATGCGGCGCACCAGTGGCAGCAGGTACCGCGCAGAGAGAAACGGTTCACCGCCCACCAGGGTGAGACCGGCGACGTGACGCCCCGCGAGATCACCGAGGATGCGGTCCTCCAGCTCCGTGGTGTACTCCATCCCGTAGCCCTTCTTCTGCGCGGCCCTGTTGTAACACCCCAGGCAGTTGAAGGGACAATAGGACACATAGAGCGAGCAACGCAGCCCCTCCCCGTCGAGGGTCTGGAAGGGTTTGTAATCGGCGATGCGGAAGGTGTCGGTCTGCGCCCAGGTGCGGGACCGGTAATCCATGCGCGCCACGCGCTCGTGATAGGTCATGGGGTTACCTCACATGTGTTTGATGCGGGAGTTGATCTCGGCCTGCCGACCACTGACCACCGGCCGTTTCATCGGCGCCCCCAGGTAACCGCAGAGTCGGCGGGTCACCGAGGCCTGCGTCTCATCGCGGTTGCTGCAGCCGGGGCAGGTATAGCCCTGTTCATCACAGTGGAATTCGCCTTCGAAACCGCAGACGAGGCAGTGATCCACCGGCGAGTTGATCCCGAAATAACCGACGTGGTCGAAGGCCTCGTCCCAGATCGATTCAAACGCCATCGGGTTGACCAGCAGGTTCGGTGCCTCCACGTAGTACATGAACCCACCCGGGGTCAGGGGCATGTACTGGGCCTCGAAGTGGATCTTGTCCATCGGATTGGTGTGGAGATAGCTCGGGAAGTGGAAGGAGTTCTCGTAGTAGTCCCGGTCATTGATGCCGGGCAGTTCACCGAAACGGTCGCGGTCCAGTTCGGCGAAACGGTCGCACAGGGATTCCGAGGGGGTGGCGTAGACCGACACCGTGGCATGGAACTGATCCTGTACGGCCACCACGCGGGTATTCATGTGTTCCAGGATCCGGTGGGACAGGGCACGGTGGCCGGCCACGGTGTGCCAGTGTTCCTCCCCGGTCAGCGCCACCATGGCGTTGTGGATTCCGGTGTACCCCAGGGAGATCGATGATCTCTTGTGATTATCACCGGTGTAGAAATCACGCACACTGGTCTTCCCCGCCGGGTTCCCCATCCCACCCTGGGTGTACATGATCGGGGCCTGCTCGAGATCAGCCGACAGGACCACCTCCTCCCGGATCCGGAGGGCACGGACACCGAGGTCGATGGCCTCGTCCAGTCCGGTGAAGAAATCATCCACTGACTGCTGTGCCGCGATCGCGATGCGGGGCAGGTTGATGGACACCACGCCGAGGTTGTTACGGCCCAGGAGTTCATAGTCGCCGTCGCTGTTCTTCCAGGGGTGGAGGAAGGAGCGGCATCCCATCGGGGTGATCAGTTGTCCCTGCTTCAGCTCACGGATCCGTGGTACCGACACCAGGTCCGGGTAGATACGCCGCATGGAACAGCGCATGGCCGCCATCTTGATGTCGTAGTTGGGATCCCCGGGCGCATGGTTGACGCCCTCATCGACGAAGAAGATGATCTTGGGGAAGATCGCGGTCTCCCCGCTCATACCGTTCTCCCGCACCGCCAGGATGGATTTCTGGATCTCGCGGCCGCACCAGGATGTGGTCATACCCAGGGAAATGGAGGTGAAGGGGGTCTGGGCCGCAGCTGTGGTCAGGGTGTTGACCTGGTATTCAAACGCCTGCATCGCATCAAAGATGTCCTTGGCGGTCTTCCTACGGGCCAGTTCCTCCACCAGGTCATCCTGCGCATCGGTTGCGGAATCAGAGCACAGCAGCCCACTGGCATCGCTGTACAGACGTCGGTTCTTCTGCAGGGTCAGCTCTGCATAGGGCTCGAGCAGACGGTCGATCTCATGGATGGAGATGCCACCATACTGTTCCCCGGAGATCGCACCGAGCAGTTGCACCAGGAGCGTGGCCGCCACCCCGATGGAACGCGGAGGTTCGATCCGGGCGTTGCCCAGGGTGAAACCATGGGAGAGCAGGTAGTCGAAATCCGGAAGCGAGCAGTTCGGCATGGCGGCAAAAGGCGACCGGTCCAGATCGTGAACATGGATGAGCCCCTTGAGGTGGGCACGGCGGATATCCTCCGGCAGCATCTGCAACCCTTTGGCCTTACTGACAGCACCGGCCAGAATCTCGCGCTGGGTGGTGAAGGTGCGGGCATCCTTATTGCCGTTTTCTGCCAGGATCTTTGCATCACCCTCCACCACCCCGGTGATCGCGTGGGTGATATCGGTGGAGCTGTTGATCTTCTCCTCCTGCCTGCGCTGATAATCACGGTAGGCGGCCAGCACAGCGGGAGACTGCGCCAGGGTTTGCTCCACGAGGCGGGACAGATCCTCGGTGCTGATGATATGGTGCTCGGCCACACGCCGGGTGATCTCCCCCAGCAGCTGGTCGCTGGGTGCGTGGAGCGGTTCTCCGGAAGTGCGTTCCGCTGCCTCCAGGCTGTTGAGGATCTTGCGGGGACGGTAGTCGACGACACGGCCATCTTTCTTGAGCACTGAAAGTCCGATGATCAGTTCTTCGGCGGGGAGCGTGTCGGGTGCGGTCATGTGAAACTCTCTTCTTCTGAAAAGGCGGTGTAATTACATTGTTGTAAAGCACCATAACCCCCATTCATTATTTATTCATATTGCACCCATAGGAATAATTCCCACCCCAACCACTACATCTAGTGACACCCCCGCCACTGAACCACCGAATAGGCGATCAACTACCGGCGAGATCATCCCCGCCGACCCAGCAGGATAAGTCGGGTCCATAAATGTCACCCCATTGACAGGGGCCCACATCTAGAACCCTCCCCGAACGCCAAACACCCCCGAAAGAGGGATCCACGGCCAGGGAAATCCCGAAGAATCCCGGAAAATCAACCCCGCCCCACCGGGAGCACCGGACGACGACAGGTAAAACCACTCACCACACCCCAAAGGTCATCACGGCAACCAAGACCTCGAATCAAACCCTCTTACCGGCCATGAACAGGCGTTTTTGTTATTTCCAGAGAGTGGGCTAATGTTAGTCTCGCTGCTTTTGAACAGCGATGGTGGCTGTAGTTCAGCTGGTAGAGCACCAGGTTGTGATCCTGGGTGTCGCGGGTTCGAGCCCCGTCAGCC